>NZ_AYMH01000027.1:0-127765 GCF_000633475.1 Bacillus sp. H1a
TCAAATCCTGTCTTCCCGATATTTCAAAAACATGGGGCCTTAGCTCAGCTGGGAGAGCGCCTGCCTTGCACGCAGGAGGTCAGCGGTTCGATCCCGCTAGGCTCCACTTACTTGAATATCTTTATGGCGGTGTAGCTCAGCTGGCTAGAGCGTACGGTTCATACCCGTGAGGTCGGGGGTTCGATCCCCTCCGCCGCTACCATAAAGGACCTTTAGCTCAGCTGGTTAGAGCAGACGGCTCATAACCGTCCGGTCGTAGGTTCGAGTCCTACAAGGTCCACCACTCAAAGTTTATATCTCGGAGGTATACCCAAGTTCGGCTGAAGGGATCGGTCTTGAAAACCGACAGGCGGCGAGAGTCGCGCGGGGGTTCGAATCCCTCTACCTCCTCCATTTTTTCTAAATTAAATATTATATCATCGCGGGGTGGAGCAGTACGGTAGCTCGTCGGGCTCATAACCCGAAGGTCGCAGGTTCAAATCCTGTCCCCGCAACCAAATGGTCCCGTGGTGTAGTGGTTAACATGCCTGCCTGTCACGCAGGAGATCGCCGGTTCGACCCCGGTCGGGACCGCCATTTTTACATAAAGGCTCGGTAGCTCAGTCGGTAGAGCAGAGGACTGAAAATCCTCGTGTCGGCGGTTCGATTCCGTCCCGAGCCACCATTTTGAAAAACGCAAGCCGGCTTAGCTCAATTGGTAGAGCAACTGACTTGTAATCAGTAGGTTGGGGGTTCAAGTCCTCTAGCCGGCACCACTTTCAAAATGAGCCATTAGCTCAGTTGGTAGAGCATCTGACTTTTAATCAGAGGGTCGAAGGTTCGAATCCTTCATGGCTCACCATTTTTAATTTAATGCGGGTGTAGTTTAGTGGTAAAACAAGAGCCTTCCAAGCTCTGGTCGAGAGTTCGATTCTCTTCACCCGCTTATCTATTATGGGCCTATAGCTCAGCTGGTTAGAGCGCACGCCTGATAAGCGTGAGGTCGATGGTTCGAGTCCATTTAGGCCCACCATAATATTCCGCAGTAGCTCAGTGGTAGAGCTATCGGCTGTTAACCGATCGGTCGTAGGTTCGAGTCCTACCTGCGGAGCCATATTATTATTATAGAGAAGTACCCAAGTGGCTCAAGGGGCTCCCCTGCTAAGGGAGTAGATCGCGAACGCGGTGCGAGGGTTCGAATCCCTTCTTCTCTGCCAGAACTGGCCCGTTGGTCAAGTGGTTAAGACACCGCCCTTTCACGGCGGTAACACGGGTTCGAATCCCGTACGGGTCATACTAAAAGAGATAGCATAATCTGCTATCTCTTTTTTGTTATGTAAAAGTAGACTTTGAATAGTCTGCTTTTTTTTATGGTTTTTTGTATACTTTTTTCTATTTCAATCGTCTAACTAATAGAAAGGAGAGAGCGATGGAGTATGAAAAGGTCATTATAGAAACCTCTAAGAGTATTTTTAGATATTTTCTTAAAATAGGGCTAACACCACATACCCATCAAGCTAAGATTTTAAAGTACCCCCTAAATGGAATTTTTTTATAGCACCGAAGTTCATTTTTATGATTTTTGGGGAAGAATGTGCTTCTTAACTTGATACCGCAAAAAAACAAACAGGAATGACTATTAAGTCATTCCTGTTCCTTAAAGAAACCTTCTATGGTACTAGCAACTTCCTTGAATGCTTCACCTTGGACACTAGAAATTGATGATCCTCCAATTATATTTTTCCACTGTGAATTTATACTATCCCAGTTATCATCCCAATTTTCAGTAATATGCTTATAAGCTTTAAAAGGTTTATCACGACTTGGTGAAACATATTTTAAAGCATCTATCAACTCTACAAACTCCAAAACACTTTAGGCCCTTCTTTTAGAACTGGAGTTATCTCTTCGTTGCGAGATAAAACTTCCATTTAGTTGGTGCTATTAAATTTTAAAAGCTAAAACAAGCATAACCCCGTTCTAAATTTAGGACGGGGTTAAAATATAGTTGTTTAATTTCCGATATAAGATACTTCACTGTACTCAAAAATATAACAATAAAGTCGATTAAAAATCTAAGGTTTATTCAGCAATAGCGCCCGATTGCGGAAGATCAAGAAAATGATTATGATTGCTGCTTATAGCTTGTTGAACTAACGCACCCGTTACTTTAAGTGAATTGATTCACAATCTTACTGGGAATTTACCTAAAAAAGCTGAATTAACTTAATAAAAAAAGGACTCCCTTTTTGGGAATCCAATTCATTCAGTGTCACCTTGGTTAAAGTCTAATCTTCTCGGTTCGCAACACTGTCATTAGCCTCATCGGCACCTTCGCCGACTTTGTTACCCATCGCTCCTCCTGCAACAGCTCCTGCAACGGTACCAAGTGGACCAAGAACAGAACCCAAAGCAGCTCCAGCGACAGCACCGACACCAGTTCCTACCGCTTCGCCAGCATCATTATCGACACGGTTACGTTCGTTTTTATCAGCCACTTATCTCACTCCTTATTTAGAATAGGCAAGTGCATTCCAGCACAATACCTTACATATTTTGACCTATAAGGACAGATTTATGCGAAGTTTCTTAACATATAAAAGGGTGAAGGAATTGTTGTTGAATTTTACGAAGCCTTTAATAATTTTTGTAATTCGTTATACGTCGAAAAGACGAAGTCTGATTGGAGACTTCGTCTTTGTTTATATAGGGCATCAAGCGTTTCGATTCCTTTTATTGTACGTGAAGCATGGCGATGATCTTGTTCTATGTAATTATTGAAATGTTTGATTGTAGAATGAGTAGTACTTTTATAAAAGTCATTCACCTTTAATTTTTTGAGTGAACAAAGTAAAGAAAGGGCCTTATCTGTTGTCAGAACCGTTGGTTCTCCAAAAGTTTGAACGAGTCGTTTCATAAAAGCATACGCAGATTGTGTATTCCGTTTCTTAAGTTGATGGGTATGTGGTGGGTCCCCATTATGGTCTTAATTCAAAATTGATTTTAATAATATGTTCTTGCCTACACACCAAGCGACCATCTATTTTTCTTTACATAATCTCCAGATACAGTCCATATCAACTATAGATTCTTGTCTTATGCTAAATATATTCCCAAACAAGGAGGTAATGAAAAATGTTTAAAACATTATTAGCAGGAACACTTTTAAGTACAGGATTATTAGCGGGTGGTGCAGTAGGTGCAGAAGATGTAAAATCAGATCAAAAAGTAGAAAAAGCAAAATATAGCGAAACAATTGAAAGAACAGAAGGTACAGAATCAAATCCTGTATTTGAAATGGGAGACCCTGAAAAATCGGAATATACAAAAACTGTTGAAAGAACAGAAGGTACGGATTCTCAAGAAGGAAAAAATTTACCAATAAAGGAAGGTACAGAATCAAATCCTGTATTTGAAATGGAAAACCTTGAAAAACCAGAGAGTGCAAAATCTGTTGAAAGAACAGAAGGTACAGGCTCTCAACAAGGAAAAATGGTACCAACAAATGAAGGAAATTAAATAATATATAGTTATAACGAAGAGCATCCAAAAAGTGGTGCTCTTTTTATATTATAGGGATCAACTAGTTTTCCTCAATATAGAACTGTAGGAGGAATTGAGGCTAGAACATGGGGTACTATCTCTTCAAACCATGGTGTTTGGAGCAATAGTTTTGGTGGTAACGTTACAACATAAACATTTTATTAGAGATTTTTTAAATTTACATACACTCTAGATAGACTACATATCAACTTCAGATACTTGTTTTATGATACAAGTAATCAAACAAAAGGAAGGCAATACAAAATGATTAAAACAGTATTAACAGTGCACTCTTTTAAGTACAGGAGATTATTAAAAGTAAGATTCGAAGAAGTTTGAGTTATAAAAAGAAAATAGATAAATTGACAAGAGAAAATTACTTTGTGTATATCACAGGTGCTTTTTATTTTCATTTTGATATAGGGCTTGAATTAAATTTTTACACTAAAATATATACGGCAAAAAGGGGGGAGTTCATTGCACAAAATTATTTATGGAATATTAATTTTAATTTATACTTTGTATTCATTTTTTATAAGTGATGGAAGTGAAATAAGGTTTATTATGGTGTTAACTATAGTACTTATCTTTTCTGTGGTTTTAGAAAAAGGAAATGCAAACAAAACGACTGATTAAAGTTTCACTTTATTTCCTCCTTTTCGCATTAACAGGCTGTTTATTTATATGGAAAGGAAGCGATATATTGAAAAAAGAAAGAACACCTTTCATTTTTAAAGTGGTAATTAAACTTGTTTATTTCGATTCACAATCTTTATAAACCATCTTCATTGAGATTGATTCCACACTTGATTTAATCATTTTACACTCTATGTGAAAAAGTTCACAAATAGGTCATAATTTGTGAAGTAATTCACAATAATCCGTGCTACAATATGAATGTAAAGAAGTTAAACAACATTAAATTAGTATTTTAATTAATTACTTAAACAATAATAAAAAATAGATGTGAACAATAGAGAGGGGAAATTACCATGAAAAAAGGTATCAATCGCGTAGTATTAGTAGGAACAGGAGCTGTAGGTTGTAGTTACGCTTACTCAATGATCAACCAAGGTGTAGCTGAAGAATTCGTACTTGTAGATGTTAATGAAGCAAAAGCAGAAGGGGAAGCAATGGACTTAAGCCATGCGGTACCATTCTCTCCAGCACCAACAAAAGTTTGGAGCGGTAGCTATGCAGATTGTAAAGATGCAGATCTAGTTGTTATCACTGCTGGGTTACCACAAAAGCCAGGTGAAACTCGTTTAGACTTAGTTGAGAAAAATACAAAGATCTTTAAACAAATCGTTCGCGGTATTATGGATAGCGGATTCGATGGAATCTTCTTAATCGCAACTAACCCAGTTGATATTTTAACTTACGTAACTTGGAAAGAATCTGGTTTACCGAAAGAGCGCGTAATCGGTTCTGGTACAACTTTAGACTCTGCTCGTTTCCGCTACATGTTAGGTGACTACTTAGATGTAGATCCACGTAACGTTCATGCTTACATCGTTGGTGAGCACGGTGACACTGAACTTCCAGTATGGAGCCACGCTACTGTAGGTGTACAAAAGCTAGAAACAATCTTAGCGAACAACGAACAATACAAACAAGAAGATTTAGATAAAATCTTTGAAAATGTACGCGATGCAGCTTACCATATCATCGAACGTAAAGGCGCAACTTATTACGGAATCGGTATGTCACTACTACGCGTAACTAAAGCAATCTTAAGCAACGAGAACAGCGTATTAACTGTATCTGCATACCTTGAAGGTCAATACGGTGAGAAAGATGCTTACGTAGGTGTTCCAGCTGTTATTAACCGCGAAGGTGTACGTGAAATCGTAGAGCTTGAATTAAACGAAGAAGAAAAAGCGAAATTCGCTCATTCTGTAAAAGTATTAAAAGAAACAATGGCACCAGTACTATAATAATTGCTAAATGAATATAAATTCCTTTTCCGGTTTCCCTTGTATATCCCCAATATACCCCTGTTGCTGGAGAAGGGTCGTTTATAGAAAAAAGCACTCTATTTTCGAATAGAGTGCTTTTATGTGTTATTTTTTCGGTGTTAGTCCTAATTTCTTTAAAATATCTGCCAGTGTACCGCTTTTTGATTTTTCTACAGGTGTTTGTGATTTTGCTGCATCGGGTCTTTTTTCAAGAAGCTCTTTTCAACGAAGCGAATGTCTTTTTCATCGATGATGCCATCATTATTAAGATCACCGTCTTTTACAGCCAGTCCTTTTTTACCGTAGTTACTAGCGATAATTTCAGCATCTTTAATATCTATGACTTTGTCTCCATTTACATCGCCTGCAAGGTTTTGATCTGGGCGAGCGTAATAATATTGCCCGATCAATTTACCATCTTTTTCACTACCTAATTTCGTTGTTAGACGGCTTGTTAAATGACCTGGCACTTCTACATAGAAGTTATAGTCACGTTTATCCCGCATTAACGGGCAGTAAGACTCCCACCTCAAAATTCGGAGAATGCGAGGAAGTTAGGTGGGAGATCAACTGCCCGTAAACGCCCGATTGGTTCAACTAATAATCAGTGGGGGATGAACAAAACCCCCACTGATTAAAGTTTCACTTTATTTACAGGAAGTCCGTTTATGCTGAAGAAGCTATATTTGTCTAATTTACTTTCGTATTTATGGCGATAAGCATCAGTAGCATATACTTTTGCATCAAGTTTCGTATAATCGAATTTTTCATCTAAATATCCACGTTCGTTTACGAATGCTTCAGGCGTAATGTTTCCTTCAACTAATGAATTGTAGTTCTTTATTGAGAACGAGTATATGCTTATGAATTTTTCATTTCAATAAAATTTGTGACAAAAAATGTAGAGAAATATTATTTTATGGCAGATTAATTTGTTTGTATTTTACATGGAAAATAGCGTGAAAAACGGAGAGAAATCAATAAAATAAATATTGAGGAAAATGAAGCGTTTGCAATGAATATTCGTCAAAATTCGATATTTTATATAGAAATATGAAAAAAATTCAACATTTTTAAGAAAAAAACGTATATTTTTTAAAAAATAACAAGGATATTTCAGTTTTTCGCAGAAATGATAAAGTGTTAAAAATTTCTGTCATCTTAGTGAGGTGAGCATATTGGATGTAATAAAGTGTGAAGAAGTGAAACGAGATGAGTTTCATACAGAAAAGTACTATGACAGTTATAACATCTTTGGGGCACATATTGTGACGGAAGATGGGATGCGAGGTGTACGATTTACAGTATGGGCTCCTCATGCTAAAGCAATGAGTGTTGTTGGAGATTTTAATGAATGGGATTATGAGCAACATAAGATGCTACAAGTGACAGAAGAGGGGATTTGGTCCTTGTTTGTACCGCATATTGAAGAGAAGGAAATATACAAGTATGCGATTGAAACGATGGACGGTGACGTTATTTTAAAAGCGGATCCTTATGCAGTATATGCAGAAGTAAGACCAAATACGGCATCTGTAGTTTTTGATATAGAGGGATATGAATGGAATGATAAAAACTGGGTCCGTAAGAGAAAGAAAAAGTCGATTTATAAAGAAGCGATGACAGTTTACGAATTACATTTCGGTTCTTGGAAAAAGAAAGAAGATGGAGATCTGTATTCTTACAGAGAAATGGCCGAGGAACTCATTCCGTATGTGGTGGAACATCAATTTACACATATTGAAATTATGCCGCTTGTTGAGCATCCATATGATCGTTCTTGGGGATATCAAGGAACGGGATATTATGCAGCAACAAGTAGATTCGGCACGCCACATGATTTGATGTATTTTGTCGACGAATGTCATAAATATGGAATCGGTGTCATTTTAGATTGGGTGCCGGGGCATTTTTGTAAAGATGCTCACGGTTTATATTTATTTGATGGGACACCGACTTATGAATATAAAGATATAGATGTACAAGAAAACCGGGTATGGGGAACTGTTAATTTTGATTTAGGAAAGAGGGAAGTACGTAATTTCTTAATTTCAAATGCGTTATTTTGGATGAAGTATTTCCATATTGATGGTTTCAGGGTAGATGCAGTTGCGAATATGCTGTACTGGAATAAAGAAGGAAAAGAGCAAAGCAATGAACACGCTGTGTCTTTCTTACGAGAGTTAAATGAAGCTGTGTTTGCAGAAGATGAAGACTTTCTTATGACAGCAGAAGATTCAACAGCTTGGCCACTTGTAACAGCTCCAACATACGAGGGTGGACTTGGATTCAATTACAAATGGAATATGGGCTGGATGAATGACGTGCTGAAATATATGGAATGTGCACCCGAGTACCGGAAATACATTCATGAGAAAATGACATTCTCTTTACTATATGCTTACTCTGAAAACTTCATATTACCGCTTTCTCATGATGAAGTCGTTCATGGGAAAAAGTCGTTATTAAATAAAATGCCGGGAGATTACTGGGATAAGTTCGCCCAACTTCGTTTATTATATGGATATTTCTTTACTCATCCAGGTAAGAAATTACTCTTTATGGGTGGAGAATTCGGGCAATTTGATGAGTGGAAAGACCTTGAAGAGTTAGATTGGAATTTACATGATTTTGAAATGCATCGTTATATGCATGATTACTTTAAAGAGCTCATAGCATTGTATAAGCGCTCAAAACCACTTTGGCAGCTTGATCATTCACCTGAAGGATTTCAGTGGATTGATGCTAATAATAATGAGCAAAGTATTTTCTCGTTTATCCGCCAAGGGGATAAGCAAGAAGATGCGTTAGTTGTCGTATGTAATTTTACGAAAGCTACATATGAAAACTATAAAGTAGGTGTACCAGATTTCGAGTATTATAACGAAGTTTTAAACAGTGACGCTGCACAATATGGCGGTTCGGGGCAAGTCAATAAGAAACGTCTCAAGACGATTCTTGAGCCATACCATAATCAAGCAGCACATGTAGAAATTACAATTCCACCATTTGGCGTATCCATATTACGACCAGTGAAGACGAGAAAGGGGAGCAAAAAACAAGATGGCTCAAAAACAAAAGTGCGTAGCAATGTTACTAGCAGGGGGAAAAGGTAGTCGTTTAAGTGCATTAACAAAAAATTTAGCCAAGCCAGCTGTTCCATTTGGTGGTAAATATCGCATTATTGATTTTACGTTAAGTAACTGTGCGAACTCCGGTATTGAAACGGTTGGGATTTTAACACAATATCAACCGCTAGAACTTCATAATTATATTGGAATCGGAAACGCTTGGGATTTAGACCGTGTAAACGGTGGGGTCACAGTTTTACCTCCTTATGCGGAGTCTTCAGGTGTGAAGTGGTATACAGGTACGGCAAGTGCCATTTATCAAAACTTAAACTATTTAAGCCAGTATGAACCAGAATATGTCCTTATTTTATCAGGTGATCATATTTATAAAATGGATTACAGCAAAATGTTAGATTACCATATTGAGAAAGAAGCGGACGTTTCGATTTCTGTTATTGAAGTGCCTTGGGATGAAGCAAGTCGTTTCGGTATTATGAATACAAATGAAGAGATGGAAATTGTTGAATTTGAGGAGAAACCGCAATTTCCAAGAAGTAATCTTGCATCAATGGGAATTTATATTTTTAACTGGGCTATTTTAAAAGAATATTTAGAGATGGATGCAAGAAATCCTGAATCTAGTAATGATTTCGGAAAAGATGTACTTCCGCTTTTATTAGATGAAGGGAAGAAGTTGATGGCGTATCCGTTTGAAGGATATTGGAAAGATGTCGGAACGGTGAAAAGCTTATGGGAAGCGAATATGGATTTACTTCGCGATGAGACATCGTTGAATTTAAACGATCGCAATTGGCGTATTTATTCTGTCAATCCAAACGAGCCGCCTCAATATATTGCAGAACAGGCGAAAGTAGAAGAATCACTTATTAACGAAGGGTGCGTCATTGAAGGGGACGTGAAGCATTCTGTTTTATTCCAAGGAGTGACGGTGGAAGAAGGTAGTATGGTTATTGATTCCGTTGTTATGCCAGGAGCGAAGATTGGTAAAAATGTTGTGATCGAAAGAGCGATCGTTGGATCGGAAATGGTTATTGAAGATGGAACAATAATTCGTCCAGAAAAAAATGTTGACGATGTAGTACTAATTGCTGAAGGGAAATAGAAAAGGGGGATGAAATGAATGGGAGAAAAAATGTTAGGAATTATTAATGCAACGGGAAGTTTTCCTTCCTTAAAGAAAGTAACAGGGCATCGTTCACTAGCGGCGTTACCGTTTGGAGGCCGTTATCGACTCATTGATTTCATGCTTTCAAATATGGTGAATTCTAATATTCATAGTGTGGCAGTTTTTACAAGTCATAAAAACCGTTCGCTAATGGACCATGTCGGTTCAGGAAAACAGTGGGATTTAGATAGAAAAAGAGACGGACTGTTTTTATTCCCGCCAAATTGCCAATGTGACCAAGATGAGTTTGGGTCTTTTGCGCATTTTAGAAGACATATTGATTATTTTCTAAGAAGCAGAGAAGAGTACGTTGTTATTACGAATAGCCATCTCGTAACAGCATTAAATTTTCAAGCGGTGTTAGAGCGACATATACATACGGCAGCTGATATTACAGAAGTTTGCCATGAAGGGGTTTCGCTTCAAACATACGTGTTAAAGAAACAATTGTTGTTAGATTTATTTGAGACATATAAAGATGTGGAGCAATATAGTTTATTCGATGTAGTGAGAGAAAAGCGGGGAAAATCACTGCATATTGCTACGTATGAGCATACAGGATATGTAGCTATTATTGACTCGATTGAAAGTTACTATAAACATAGCTTAGAAATTTTGCAACCTGTTATTTGGAAGCAATTATTTAAGAAAGAAGCACCGATCTTTACGAAAGTAAAAGATGAGCCGCCAACTCGTTACTTAAAGGGTGCAGTCGTGAAAAACACAATGATTGCAAACGGCAGTATTATTGAAGGGGAAGTAGAAAATAGTGTGGTTTCCCGTTCTGTTAAAATTGGAAAAGGTTCAATTGTTCGTAACAGCATTATTATGCAAAAGAGCCAAATTGGAGATAATTGTATAATAGACGGTGTTATTATTGATAAAGACGTGAAAATTGGTGACGGTGTCGTACTAAAAGGAAATGCTGATGAGCCGTATGTTGTAGAAAAAGGAAGCGTTCAAAACAGTACGATTAATAGTTATTCTTGAAGAATCAGTGGGGGCTTATCCTCCACTGATTAAAGTTTTAATTTAAATGAAAACTCGAAGGGAGGAAGCTGCAAGAGAAGTTGTATAAGCTTTTCGTGCAGTGGGACAACAAGTGAATATTTTATTTGCAGTATCAGAATGTGTACCGTTTGTAAAATCGGGAGGATTAGCTGATGTAGCGGGTGCGCTCCCAAAAGAGCTGAAAAAATTAGGTGTGGATGTTCGCATTATACTTCCAAATTATAGTCTTATTCCGCAAAAATTAAGAGATGGATGCACGCTTCATAAAGTAATTAACATTCCTCTTGGGTGGAGAAATCAATACTGCGGAATTTTAAAAGGCGAACAAGACGGGATTACGTATTACTTAATAGATAATGAATATTATTTTAAGAGAGATTCCCTGTACGGTCATTATGATGATGGGGAGCGTTTTTCTTATTTCTCAAAAGCAGTTTTAGAGTGTATTCCGCATCTTGATTTTGAAGTGGACGTTCTTCATAGCCATGATTGGCATACGGCTATGGTTAATTTCTTACTTCGTGAAAAGTATCAAGATAACCCGTTATATGAGCGTATTAAAACGGTATATACGATTCATAACTTGCAGTTCCAAGGAGTATTTCCTCCTGAAGTGATGTATGACTTGTTAGAGCTTGGCCATGAATATTTTCATAGTGAGCAGTTAGAGTTTTATGGAAATGTGAACTTTATGAAAGGCGGTATTATCGCATCTGACAAAATTACAGCGGTTAGCCCGACATATAAAGAAGAAATTCAATATGAGTTTTTCGGTGAGAAGTTAGATGGATTACTTCGAAAATATAATGATAAGCTTAGCGGCATTGTAAATGGAATTGATACGAGCGTATATAATCCAGAAACGGATTCGTATATTACAGCTCAGTATAGTGCAGATTCATTATACGAGAAGAATGAAAATAAACGCGCATTGCAGCGTTATTTTGGTTTACCAGAAAAAGAAGATACACCAATTATTTCAATGGTAACAAGGTTAACGAAGCAAAAAGGTCTGGATTTAGTACGTACTGTATTCCGTGAAATAATGGAAGAAGATGTACAATGTATTATTTTAGGATCGGGTGATTCAGAATACGAGCAGTTCTTTGAATGGATGGCATATGAGTATCCTGAGAAGGTGAAGGTGTATATTGGATTTAATGAGGAGCTTGCGCATCAAGTGTATGCGGGAAGTGATTTGTTTTTAATGCCATCGCTTTTTGAACCGTGTGGACTTGGACAACTTATTGCACTAGCATATGGCACAATTCCAATTGTAAGAGAAACAGGCGGACTAAATGATACTGTACATTCTTACGATGAAGAAACTGGAGCTGGGAATGGCTTCAGCTTTACGAATTTTAATGCACATGACATGTTACATACGATTCTTCGTGCAATTGAGTTTTATCAAGATAAACCGGTATGGGAGCAACTTGTAAAGCAAGCGATGACTGAGGACTATAGCTGGGAAAAATCAGCTCTTGCATATAAGGAATTGTATAAGAGTCTCATGGAATAACATTTAGGTGGTGAAAAAATGTTTACTCATGTTGAATGCTTCAAATCAGCTTTTCTAGAAAAACTAGAGACGATGTATGGGAAAAGTTTCAAAGACTCTACAACTCGTGATCAGTATAATACGCTCGGTCATATGGTTCGTGAGTATATGAATAGTCAATGGATTGCAACGAATGAAAGTTATCGGTCTGGAGATCAAAAGCAAATGTATTACTTATCCATTGAGTTTTTACTTGGGCGTTTGCTTGGAAGTAACATATTAAATTTAGGTATTCGAGATGTATGTGAAAAGGGACTTTCTGAACTTGGAATTTCTTTGCAAGAGTTAGAAGAGATTGAAGCAGATGCTGGCCTTGGTAATGGTGGACTTGGACGTTTAGCAGCCTGTTTCCTCGACTCGCTCGCTTCTTTAAACTTGCCAGGACATGGCTGTGGTATTCGTTATAAACATGGCTTGTTTGATCAAAAAATTGTTGATGGCTACCAAGTAGAATTTCCAGAACAGTGGCTTCTTCATGAAAACGTTTGGGAAGTAAGAAGGTATGATCAAGCTGTAGAAGTAAGTTATTTTGGAAACGTTGAACCACTAGAAATTGATGGACGTTTAGAGTTCCGGCATACAAACGCAGAAGTTATTATGGCAGTACCATACGACGTTCCAGTTGTAGGCTATGAAACGAGTACTGTAAATACGCTTAGGCTTTGGAATGCAGAGCCAGTTCCTTTCCCGCAAAATTGTAAAGATATTTTGAAATATAAGCGTGAAACAGAGGCAGTATCGGAGTTTTTATATCCAGATGATACGCATGATGAGGGGAAAATACTTCGTTTGAAACAACAGTATTTCCTCGTATCAGCAAGTTTGCAAAACATCGTTCGTATGCATAGGGAGCGACATGGTAGTCTTCGTCAGTTACATGAAAAAATTGCGATTCATATTAACGATACACATCCAGTTCTAGCTATTCCGGAACTTATGCGTATTTTATTAGATGAGGAAAAACTAGCATGGGAAGAAGCTTGGAACATCACAACGCAGACGATTTCCTATACGAATCATACGACGTTATCAGAAGCGCTTGAGAAATGGCCAATTCACATTTTTAAACCGTTATTACCGAGAATTTATATGATTATTGAAGAGATTAATGAACGTTTCTGTCGTGAGCTTTGGGAACGTTATTCATATGATTGGAATCGCATTGAGAACATGGCAATTATTGCGCATGACCTTGTGAAAATGGCTCATTTGGCAATTGTCGGAAGTCATAGTGTAAATGGTGTAGCGAAAATTCATACGGAAATTTTAAAGCAGCGTGAAATGCGATTGTTTTATGAATTTTATCCAGATAAGTTTAATAATAAAACGAATGGAATTGCTCATAGGCGCTGGCTAATGAAGGCGAATCCGCAGCTGACGAATCTTATTTCGGAAGCGATTGGAGAAGAGTGGAAGAAGCAGCCAATTAAACTGCAAGCGTTACAAGCTTTTCATCAAGATACTAGTTTTCAAGAAAAGCTTGCAGGGGTAAAACAAGAGCGTAAGGTCATTTTAGCGGAGCGCATTCAAAATAAAATGGGGATTCATATTGATCCAAATTCTATTTTTGATGTGCAAGTGAAAAGGTTACATGCCTATAAACGACAATTATTAAATGTTCTTCATATTTTATACTTGTATAACCGTTTAAAAGAGGATACTAGTTTTTCATTTTACCCGCGCACTTTTATTTTTGGAGCGAAAGCATCACCTGGTTATTATTATGCGAAGAAAATTATTAAATTAATAAATGAACTTGCAAGAAAAGTAAATAATGATCCATACGTAAGTCAATATATGAAAGTTATCTTTCTAGAAAACTACCGAGTTTCTTTAGCGGAAGATATATTCCCGGCAGCGGATGTGAGCGAACAAATCTCAACTGCAAGTAAGGAAGCATCAGGAACAGGGAATATGAAATTCATGATGAATGGTGCAATTACACTCGGAACGTTAGACGGGGCTAATATTGAAATAAAAGACCGGGTCGGTGATGAAGCCTGTTTCATTTTCGGCTTAACAGCGGAAGAAGTGCTTCATTACTATCAAAATGGTGGGTATCGTGCAGGTGACTATTATCACCACAATATGCACATAAAAAAAGTAGTAGATCAGTTAACGAATGGTTTCTTTGCACATGCTGGGGCTGAATTTGAAGCAATTTACGATTCCCTCGTTATTCAAAATGATGAATACTTCGTTCTTCGAGATTTTAGTCCATATGCTGAAAGACAAGAAGCTGTCGGTAGGACCTATGAAAATAGGACGAAATGGTTAGAAATGTCGATTTTAAATATTGCACAATCTGGGCATTTTGCAAGTGATCGAACAATTTTGCAGTACAGCAATGAAATTTGGGGTATTGGTAATACGGTAAAGCTATTTTAAATAGGTTGCCATGTTTGGAACGGTACGATAATGCATGAAATTATATCGGTGATTTTTCGAATATATCGACCGCAACTCCAAATATATCAGCGATTTTTAAGCTATATCGATTTACCAACAAAAGTTTACAATGGTAGCAAGTTATGAATCAGAAGAGGGTGTTCCAAAACGGGGACATCCTCATTCATTATGTTAAAGCGTGGTGAATGAGATATATGTATGAGCAATCTAATTTGGAAAGTGAGAGATTAATATTAACGCAGGTACAACATTCGCATGTAGATGATTTGTTTGAAGTGTATTCGGATTCCGAAGCGGCTATATATGTACCTCGGGAAGTGCATAAAACGAAAGAGGAGACTCATAGTTTATTAGAAAATATGCTTGTAACGATAAGAGAAGGTAAGGCACTTATATGGTCTATTATGCTGAATGATAACCAAAAGGTAATTGGAACGTGTGGAATATGGCTCATGCCACATAATAGTGCATCGATCGGAGCTGTAATTAGCCCAGTATATTGGGGAAAAGGATTTATTGTGGAAGCTTTAGAGAAACTTATTGAAGTTGGCTTTCAGGAGCTAAGTTTGAACCGCATTGAAGGAAGATGTGATGTGAAAAATGTAGCTTCTGAACGCGTGATGCAAAAATTAAAAATGTCATATGAAGGTACATTGAGGCAGAGTGTAAAAATTAATAATACGTATAGTGATTCTAAAATATATTCACTTTTAAAACAGGAATACGATTACTTAGAAAAGTAAAACGAGCTTAATGAGATTAAGCTCGTTTTACTTATTTTGCTTAAGAAAGAAATGAGATAGCGGTATACATTATACCTGTTCCGCCATATTCCTCTGTCGCAAAGTATGAAAATGTAAAGAAACCTGTAAACGAAAAAATTATTATGAGAAAAAGTGCAAAGAAAAATTTTATCATGCAAGGTCCCCTCATCCGAAAGTAAATTCATATATTATTATAGTCTACAAACATTTAATTTCCAATTGTTTACTGGTTAAAAATGAGAAGTCAGACATGTTTTGTATGTTGTAATGGAATGATTATTCGTAATAGATTTTGTGTTCTTCGTAAATGTCATGTTGTGATGAACGTGTGCATATTCCCAGTCTTGTTCATTAAAATGGACATTTCGCGGAGGGAGAAGAGGGACGACATCGAATAAATTGACAAAGCGAAAGCTACTAGCTACTTGCAATTTATAATAATTTCGAAAGGCAATATCTCCAACTTTTGGAGAGGCAAATGTATAAAGACCGTATTGTGCGAAGGCAGTATTTATACGTGCATCTAGTATGTGTAATGTAGCGAGTGCTCCCCCTAAGCTATGGCCTGTTGCAAGAAGTTTCTTATGGGCTGGTAACGATACGAGCATATCCATAATGGAATCCCGGCAAGATTCATAAATTGAAAGAAAGCCATTATGGACATTTCCGCTATTTAAAGCATAGGGGTATGGCCTTTGGTTGACGAGTGAATCGATAATCCAATCTGTATCTGTTTGTGTGCCCCTAAAAGCTACAATAATCGTATCCTCAGATTCTAATATGAACCCAAACCAATCCGTCGTTTGAATCGCTTTTCCTTGAAAGCCTTGTACATATTGGAATCCATCAGGTATTTCAAAAATCCCGTTTTGTTTATATTGTTCATATGTTAGATCGCAGCAGGATGCTAACAATATGGCAGTATCTTTATCAAAGGATAAAGGAGTACGCATCAAGCAAGCCCTCCTTAAGAAAAGGTATAGTTCAATATATGAGTGAGGGACTTGATTCATTCTTTTTGAAATAAGGCTTGAACCTACAGTTACGTGAGGGAGTATGATTTTTGTAAACATATTGTTAGGAGGAGTGTAGGATGAGTAAAAAAGAAGTTTATTCAATTGGTGAATTTTCTAAGAGAACGGGAACATCGATACGTACACTGCAATATTACAATGAAATTGGATTACTTAATCCAGAAAAAAATACTAGCTCTGGCCACCGTGTATATAGAGGGAAAGATATTTTAACGTTACAAAAGATAGTGAGTTTGAAGCTTTTAGGATATAGTCTAGATGAAATACGTTGTATGTTTAGTATGCCGAGTTTAAATATGAGCTTAAAGGAAA
Source organism: Bacillus sp. H1a (assembly GCF_000633475.1). Taxonomy (NCBI): domain Bacteria; kingdom Bacillati; phylum Bacillota; class Bacilli; order Caryophanales; family Bacillaceae; genus Bacillus; species Bacillus sp. H1a. The sequence continues at coordinate 16,829 of NZ_AYMH01000027.1, forward strand.
CGTTGCAAAATCAGAAAAGAGCTTTCGAAGAGAAAAAGAGACAGATTGAGGTTTCTATGAAGGCAATTGAACGAACAATTTTATTGCTTGAGGAAGATGAACAGGTAGATAGTGACATATTAATGAGTTTAATTAGTAGCATCCAAAAAGAAAACGAACAACGATTATGGCTCGAGGAATACATACCGAGGGAAATGATCGGGGGATTATATAATAAACCTGAGGAAGAGATGATAGAACTAGATAAAGAGTTTGTCCGCTTATCAAAAGAAGTAAAAAGGTTATTTGGAAAACAAATCGATAACCTAGAAGTACAAAAGCTTGTCGATCAGCATATGAAGGCAACTCTTAAGTATGTCGGAGAAGAGACGATGTATTCTTTAAGTAAAAAAATGGAGGATGTAGAAGAACAATATAATAAGATGATGCCATCTCCTTATACAGAGGAAGAAGAGGTATGGCTTAATGAAGTGATGGAGTATTATATGATTCAAAATGGTTTGTATAGCCCGCCTAAGTAAAAAGCGCCCTATAAGGGCGCTACTTTTTACTCTTTTCCATCTAACAAGCGACCAAGTCCGCCTAAAACGCTGCCTTCACCGCTGTTTTGAGCTGCTGGGCTTGTAAGGCGTGCTGCTAAGCGGCTAAGTGTTAAGGACTGGATCCAAACCGTTCCAGGCCCTTCTAACGTTGCGAAGAATAAACCTTCACCGCCAAATAGAGCTGTTTTTACTTTTCCAACGAATTCAACATCATAGTTAACGTCTTTTGTCATTGCAACGAGACAACCTGTATCAATGCGAAGTTTTTCACCAGGTTTTAATTCACGCTTATATACTGTTCCGCCTGCGTGCATGAAAGCAAGTCCATCACCTTCAAGTTTCTGCATGATGAAACCTTCACCACCGAAGAAACCACTGCCTATTTTTTTCGTAAATTCAATACCGATAGAAACACCTTTTGCAGCGCAAAGAAATGCATCTTTTTGGCAGACTACTTTTCCTTGATATTCTGTTAAATCAACTGGAACAATCTTTCCTGGATAAGGAGCGGCGAATGATACGTGTCGTTTGCCATGGCCCGTATTTGTAAATACAGTCATAAACATGCTTTCCCCTGTAACGAGACGCTTGCCTGCACCCATTAATTTACCGAATAGACCACCAGATGGTCCAGAACCATCACCGAAGATCGTTTCCATTTCGATATGATCTTCCATCATCATCATTGCGCCAGCCTCTGCGATAACGCTTTCTTCTGGATCTAATTCAATTTCAACAAACTGCATATCATCGCCATATAATTTATATTCGATTTCATGTGCTTGCATTTTTTCACCTCATAATATGTAGTAAGTATATTGTACAGAAATTAAAGGAATTAGAATACTGTATTTTTGTTAATTTTTCGAATAAAAATAGAATGAAAATTTAAGGTTATACTAGGATTATAAAAAACGATGGGATGAAAGTGTTCTCATTTGACGTTTTTGATATAGCATGATATAGTGAAAACACTATTGAGCTACATAATGTGGTACGGAAATAAAGCACGTTGTATTAAAGGCTGTAAGCTTGTTATACATTCATGTCCTTTATATCCACCTTTTCATGTGGATTCATAGTTTCATTTTTATTTAGGAGGTACATGACATGCAAACAGGTAAAGTTAAATGGTTTAACGGCGAAAAAGGTTTTGGCTTCATCGAAGTTGAAGGCGGAGAAGACGTATTCGTACATTTCTCAGCAATCCAAGGCGAAGGCTTCAAAACTTTAGAAGAAGGTCAAGAAGTTTCTTTCGAAATCGTTGAAGGCAACCGCGGACCACAAGCAGCTAACGTTACAAAAAACTAATTAGCTAGCGAAAAGAAAGCATTCCGAACTTCGGAATGCTTTTTTTATGCTTTAGAACCAGATTCATCTGAAGATAATTCACCTTTAAAGGTGCGTTCTTCAAAGTCATCAAGCATTTGTTCATATTCTTCATGTTCCTCCGTTGCGAAAACTTGCGGGTTTTTTCCATACATATCTGTTCCGATAAAGTTTTCGAAATCCTCTACATAGCCAACATTCTCTTCACTATTTACGTACATCCCATTAAAGTTTTTTGAATCATGTCTTTCTAAATCAGACGGTGTTTCTGACGTCCCGTAGTTTGCAACATCTTGCCATGCATCTTCAGCATCGTATTCAACAGAGCGATCTTCGTCGTGTTTGTGAAACGAAGGAGCTAACACTTCTTCTTCAACTGGGCGTGCCTTCATATCTAATTTATTTGTAGTGTGCTGAATACACGTTGTAGCAGTCGGCATTGCTTCTAATCTTTCGAACGGAATTTCTTCACCAGATACTTCGCAAATTCCGTACGTACCAGCTTCAATTTTTTGCAGGGCATGTTTCGTATCTTCTAGCTGTTTATGCCAAAATTCGATGAGACCGAAATCTTTCTCACGCTCGTACAATTCTGTAGCCATATCACCAGGATGGTTGTCATAAGCAGATAATTCTCCCACTGAATCACGTTCAGAAGCGCGGTCTGTATTCTCATGGGTTTGTATTGTTTGTTTAACTTCTTGCTGTTGTTTTTCTAAAATGGATTTAAATTGATTTATTTGTTGTGGAGTTAACATAGTCGTCCACCCTCCTACAATTCAGTTTCTTTATGTAGTATGAGCGTTGGCGAGAGGAATTATGAGATGAATTTCAGTGCCGTGATTTGGCGAGTGGTCGATATAACTGAAAAATGCCGATATAATTTGAGTTGCGGTCGATATATTAGAAAAATCGCTGATATATGAAAAAGGAGCCGCCTAAGCAGCTCCTTCTTATAGGAAATATCCAAGTAATAATCCGATTCCCATTAGGAGACCGAAGATAGTGTTTGTTTTTGCTGTTGCAATCATAGCAGGTACCATTTCCATTGGAATGCTTTTGCCGATAAAGCCCTTTGTCGCTTTAAATGCTTTTGGTGCACTTAAGAATACGATAAGCATCCATGGTGATACGATGTTAACGATAATTAAAGCAATTGTCCAAATGTAGGAAACGATGAACATAGAAGCAAGAACACCAACTGCTCTTTCGCGTCCAACGAGAATCGCCAATGTTTTACGACCATTTTCTTTATCACCATCTAAATCACGGATGTTGTTAGATAGTAAAATTGCACCGATTAAAATGGAGCTTGGAATAGATAGTAAAACTACTTCTGATGTTACTGCTCCCGTTTGTATAAAGAATGAAATACCGATAATAATGACACCCATAAATAATCCTGCTGTTAGCTCTCCAAATGGTGTATATGCAATTGGAATTGGGCCACCCGTGTAAAGGTAAGCAACGGCCATACAAACAAGACCGATCGCGGCAAGCCACCAGCTAGAGTTCATACAAATATAAACACCTAATAGTATTGCGATGCCAAAAAATCCGAATGCTAAGTTAAGCACGGTTTTTGGTTTAATGCCATCGCGGACGATAGCGCCGCCAATTCCAACTGAACCTTCATGATCTAATCCTCTTTTATAATCAAAGTATTCATTAAACATGTTCGTTGCTGCTTGAATGAGAAGGCAAGCAAGAAGCATCATAAAGAATAGAGGAAGATGTATTTGATTTATACCTCCGACCTGCATTGCATAAGCTGTTCCGATGAAAACAGGAACGAAAGCTGCTGTTAATGTATGGGGACGTAATAAACTCCACCAAATGCGCCAGCCTGTTTGTTTACTTGGCTTTGGCGCCGTAGGAGAGGAATTCGTTTCGACGTTCATTTCCATGTTGAATCCTCCTTGGTCACATATTGTACACAATTAAGTGTAGAAAAAGCATCATTTAGTGTCAACGTTTATTTTCTAGGAAGAGAAGGTGAATTTCTCAGAAATGCTAAACGTTGACAGGCCTTTCCTTTGAGGTGTATCTTAAAATCAAGCGTAATTATGACTATTTTTCGCCCATAGGGGGGAGACAATTGTGATTCAAACGAAACAAAAAGGCTTACAAGAAGTTCTTGTTACAGCTATTAAGCGTGCGACTGATGAAAAAACATTGGTTAGTTTTGTAAAACAAATAGATTGGGTGGATCCACTTCTGTTTTATGCAGCAGGAAAAAGGATTGCATTCGAAAATAGATGTTATTTTGCAGACCCAGCTCAGCGTGTAATATTTGCTGGAATTGGCTCTGTTTTCACTATAGCAAATTCTTCCCACAAACGCTTTCAAAGTGCTCGTGATGAGTGGCATCAATTGCAGGAAAAAGCGATTGTTCAAAGAGAAGGATACGAATTTGGAACAGGACCTCTTTTATTTGGCGGATTTTCATTTGACCAAGAAAAAGAGAAAACGGACCTTTGGAAGGAATTTAAAGATACAACATTTTTACTACCAGCATTTTTATTAACTGTAAAAAATGAAAAAGCGTGGTTAACGATTAATAAGTTTGTTTCAGCTGAAGATTGCGCAGAAACTCTTTATAACGAAATTATTTCTTTAGAAGAGAGAATTTTACAAGAGAGTAAATGTGCACTAGAAGGAGAACAACTAACAGTTACTTCTAAAGTAGAAGTTGATCCGAAGGGCTGGATGAATGCGATTGGAAAAGTGCAAGATGAGATGAAGCAAGGGAACGTGCAGAAGGTTGTATTAGCAAGGGAGCTAAAATTAACGATGGATCAGCATATTGATTCCTCTCTTGTTTTAGAAGCGCTTCGCATTGGGCAACCGGATTGTTACGTATTTTCTTTTGATTATAAAGGAGCATGCTTCTTAGGGGCCACACCTGAGCGATTGATTCGAAAAGAAGGCGATAAGTTTACATCAATGTGCCTTGCTGGTTCAATTGGTCATGGTAGTTCTATAGAAGAAAGTAAACACAATGGTGAGACGCTTCTTCATGATGAAAAGAATTTGGCTGAACACGGCTATGTAGTTAACATGATTCGGGGTGTACTAAGCGAGCATTGCGAATCTGTTAATATTCCGGAGAGCCCAGGCTTATTGACGACGAAAAACTTAATCCATTTATATACACCTGTGGAAGCAAAAGGTGACTCAAGTCTTTTAACGATGGTAGAAGAATTGCACCCAACGCCAGCTCTTGGTGGTACACCTCGTCATGAGGCGTTGGAGTTAATCCGTGATGTAGAGCTTTTAGATAGAGGATTGTATGGTGCACCAATTGGCTGGATAGATGATGAAGGAAATGGTGAATTTGCGGTTGCGTTGCGTTGTGGATTATTAAATGGCGAGAAAGCATCCTTATTTGCCGGCTGTGGTATTGTAATTGATTCAGTAGCGCAGCTTGAATATGAAGAAACAAGTTTGAAGTTTAGACCGATGCTTGGTGCTTTGGAGGAATTAATGAAATGAATAATCATATAGAAGCATTATCATATTATTTAGGCGCGTTCGTGGATGAACTGACGCGTCTAAATGTATGTGATGTTGTCATTAGTCCAGGCTCACGGTCAACGCCGATTGCCTTACTAATGGAACAACATGAAGGAATGAAAACATATTTACATGTAGACGAAAGATCAGCAGGATTTTTTGCGCTCGGTATTGCGAAAGCAAAAAAACGTCCTGTTGCACTATTATGTACGTCAGGAACGGCAGCAGCGAACTATTATCCAGCTATATGTGAAGCTTTTCATTCACGAGTGCCGCTTATCGTATTAACAGCGGATAGACCACATGAATTAAGAGATGTGGGTGCACCACAGGCGATGAATCAATTTAATTTATACGGTACTTTTGTGAAGCAATTTATGGAGATGGCACTTCCGGAGGCGAGCGAAACGATGTATCATTACGCTCGTATGACGACCCAGCGTGCTATAGCAAGCGCACTCCTAGCACCGCAAGGGCCTGTTCATCTTAATTTTCCGCTTCGCGAGCCGCTAATCCCAGATTTCTCATTAGAAAACTTATGGGATAAAGGTCGTGGTGAATATACAGGAGTAGTTCAGCAAGGGAATGTGACGATGCCGAGTGAATATGTGAATTCTCTTGTAGGGCGCCTTTCAAATATGGAAAAGGGGCTTATTATTTGTGGAGATGATAGTCATCCAGAAATTACAGCGGTTGTTACGAAACTTGCTGAGAAAACAGGGTATCCAATTTTAGCAGATCCACTTTCTAATATTCGTAGCGGGCATCATGATAAAACGATGGTTATTGATTGTTACGATACATTTTTACGAAATGAATTGTTAAAAGAATCATGGAAGCCAGATGTGATTATTCGCTTCGGCGGTATGCCTGTTTCTAAAGCGTTAACTCAGTTCATAAAGAAACAAACGACAGCGGTTCATATCGTTGTAGATGAATCAGGGCAATGGAGAGATCCAGCTCTTGTTGCGACTGAAGTAGTATGTGCAAGCGATAACGATTTTTGTAAAGCATTAATAGAGAAAATGCCAGTTATGAAAAAGAATGATTGGTTCGGAATGTGGAAACATATAAACGAGAAAACGAAGGAAACGCTTCGCGAGATGGAAGCATATGAAACTGCATTTGAAGGGAAAGTAATTACAGATATTGTACGTGTATTACCAGAAGGGGCAACGTTATTTGCAAGTAATAGTATGCCAATTCGCGATACAGATTCATTTTTCTTCACATCGGATAAAAACATTCAAGTAATGGCGAACCGTGGTGTAAATGGTATTGATGGAATCATTTCGACAGCATTAGGAGCGAGCATTATTTGTGATCCGCTCGTATTAGTAATCGGCGATTTATCATTTTATCACGATTTAAACGGACTATTAGCCGCAAAATTACATGAGTTAAATATAACGATTGTTGTTGTAAATAATGATGGTGGAGGTATTTTCTCATTCTTACCACAATACGAGAAAAAGGAACATTTCGAATCATTATTTGGAACACCAATTGGGCTTAATTATGAACATGTTGTCAAAATGTATGATGGTTCATTTTGTCGTGTAAACGGGTGGGAAAACTTCCGAGAAGAAGTACAAAAGGGAACGACAACAAAAGGATTACACGTTGTAGAAATTTGTACGAATCGCGAAGAAAACTTGAAATTACATCGTGAATTATGGGCAAAAACAATGGACGTTATTACTACATCTCTGCAAGGTGAATCAAAATGAAAGTAACGTTGCAAGGTGTGACGTATGAATATGGGGTAGTAGGAAGCGGGGAACCACTTCTACTTCTTCATGGTTTTACGGGAAGTATGGAAACGTGGCGTTCCTTTATTCCTTCTTGGAGCGAGCAGTTCCAAGTCATTCTAGTAGATCTTGTTGGACACGGAAAAACGGAAAGTCCTGAAGATGTGACGCATTATGACATTCAAAATGTGGCGCTGCAAATGAAAGAACTACTGGAGCATCTTCATATTGAAAAAGCACATATACTTGGCTATTCAATGGGCGGTAGACTTGCGATTACGATGGCGTGCTTATATCCAGAATATGTGCGTTCTCTTCTTTTAGAAAACTGTACAGCTGGGCTCAAAAGTGCAGAGGAGCGAAAAGAACGCCGGGAAAGAGATGAACGACTTGCCGATAAAATCGAACAAGAAGGCATCGAAAGTTTTGTATCGATGTGGGAAAATATTCCGCTGTTTGAAACGCAAAAACGTTTATCCCAAAACGTAAAAGAAGATGTGCGGAAAGAACGACTTGCTAACAATCCAAAAGGACTTGCAAATAGTCTTCGTGGCATGGGAACAGGGGCTCAACCTTCATGGTGGAACGAGCTACAAAATCTAAAAATACCTGTCCTTTTACTGAATGGAGAAAGCGATGAAAAGTTCTTTCGCCTATTAAAAAACATCGAAAAATGCATCTCACACGCGAAATTTGTCAAAATTGATGGTGCTGGCCATGCAATTCATGTGGAACAACCGGAAAAGTTTGATACAATAGTAAAGGGATTTCTTAAAACTATGCAGTGATACTTTTTCATCGAGAAGGAAGTTGAACTTATAGAGGAGATCAGAAATATAAAAGGAGGTAATAGTAATGGCTATTGAATGGGTAAAAGAAGGCAATTACGAAGATATTATTTATTCAACATACAATGGTATCGCAAAGATTTCGATTAACCGCCCTGAAGTACATAACGCATTCCGTCCTAAAACGGTAATGGAGTTAATCAATGCATTTGCACACGCTCGTGATGATGCAAATGTTGGCGTTATCATTTTAACAGGTGAAGGTGGACGTGCATTCTGTTCTGGCGGCGACCAAAAAGTTCGCGGTCATGGTGGATATGTAGGTGACGATCAAATCCCACGTTTAAATGTATTAGACTTACAACGTCTAATTCGCGCAATCCCTAAACCAGTTATCGCAATGGTAGCAGGTTATGCAATCGGTGGTGGACACGTACTTCATATCGTATGTGACTTAACAATCGCTGCAGACAACGCTGTATTCGGACAAACAGGTCCTAAAGTAGGTAGCTTTGATGGTGGATACGGAGCTGGTTATTTAGCTCGTATGGTAGGCCATAAGAAAGCTCGTGAAATTTGGTACCTATGCCGTCAATACAACGCACAAGAAGCGCTTGATATGGGCTTAGTAAACACAGTTGTACCATTAGAAGAACTTGAAGCAGAAACAGTACAATGGGCACAAGAAATTTTAGCAAATAGCCCAATGGCACTTCGTTTCTTAAAAGCTGCATTCAACGCAGACACAGACGGTTTAGCTGGTATTCAACAACTAGCTGGAGACGCAACGTTATTGTACTACACAACTGACGAAGCAAAAGAAGGTCGCGACGCGTTCAAAGAAAAACGCAGTCCGGACTTCGGTCAATTCCCTCGTTTCCCTTGATCAAAAGCGGAAGCCACCGAACATTCTAGCTGCTGTAGCTGGATAAGATCAAAAGCGGAAGCAAAACAACTAAGAGACTTGATTTCATATCAAGTCTCTTTCTTTCATGAAAGGAGAATGAATAATGGAGACGATGCCGAATTGGTTAATGCAACGCGCATTTTTAACACCTGATCGCACTGCAATTGAAATTGAAGAGGAGAAGGTTACCTTCGTGCAGTTACATGAAAAAGTAGTATCTGTTTGTGAACACCTTTCACATGTAGGAGTGAAGCGGGCGCAAAAGGTGGCTGTTCTGATGAAAAATGGTATGGAGATGATTACAGTTATTCACGCCTTATCTTATGTAGGTGCAGTAGCTGTGCTTTTAAATACGCGTCTTTCAAGAGAAGAGCTACTTTGGCAAATGGATGATGCTGAAGTTGTTTGTTTAGTGACGGATCAAGAGTTTGAGACGGAAAATGTTCCGGTATATTCATTTGCTGAAGTGATGAATGGACCAAAGGCGGAAGCATCTATACAAGAAGAATTCTCTTTAAAAGAAGCGATGACAATCATTTATACGTCAGGGACGACAGGAAAACCGAAAGGCGTTATTTTAACGTACGGTAATCATTGGGCAAGTGCAGTTGGTTCTTCACTTAATTTAGGACTTCGTGAAGATGATTGTTGGTTAGCTTGTATGCCAATGTTCCATGTTGGTGGGTTATCTCTTTTAATGAAAAATATTATGTACGGTATGCGTATTTTACTCGTTCCGAAATATGATGCTAACTTCATTCATGAAGCACTTCAAACGAGAGGTGTTACGATTATTTCTGTCGTTTCTAAAATGCTAACAGATTTATTAGATAGACTTGGAGATGAAACATATCCATCTTCTTTACGATGTATGTTATTAGGCGGGGGACCTGCGCCGAAACCGTTATTAGAAACGTGTGTGGAAAAGGGAATTCCAGTTTATCAAACGTACGGTATGACAGAAACGTCTTCGCAAATTTGTACGTTATCAGCAGATTATATGTTAACGAAAGTAGGATCAGCTGGAAAACCTCTATTCCAGTGTCAGCTTCGTATTGAGAAAGGCGGAGTAGTAGTGTCACCTCATACTGAAGGCGAAATTGTGGTAAAAGGGCCGAACGTAACAGGTGGCTACTTTAACCGTGAAGATGCGACGCGCGAGACAATTCAAAATGGCTGGCTTCGTACTGGTGACCTCGGTTATTTGGATGAAGAAGGTTTTTTATATGTATTAGATCGCCGCAGTGATTTAATTATTTCTGGTGGGGAAAATATTTATCCAGCTCAAATTGAAGAAGTATTGCTTTCCCATCCGGTGGTAGCGGAGGTGGGTGTTGTTGGTATGAAAGATGAAAAGTGGGGGCAAGTGCCAGCTGCTTTTATCGTGAAAACTGCCGATATAACAGAAGAGGCGATTATCCATTTTTGTGAGGGGAAATTAGCGAAATATAAAGTACCAAAGAAAGTGTATTTCCTAGAGGAATTACCAAGAAATGCTTCGAAGAAATTGTTAAGACGAGAGTTAAGACAATTGCTGGAGGAGATGTAAATGGAAATAAAAAAGGCAACACTTCATATAACAGAAATGCCGTTAGTTTTTCCATTTGCCGCAAGTTATGGAACTTACGAAAAGCGTGAGAGTATTGTCATTGAATTAGAAGACACGGATGGATACATTGGTTTTGGTGAAGTCGTCGCATTTTCTGAACCGTGGTATACGGAAGAAACGGTGAAGACAGCGCTGCATGTACTTCAAGACTTTCTATTACCAGATTTATTGAAAGCTGAAATCTCTCATCCGAATGAAGTGCCAGGTCTGTTCCAACATATAAAGAGAAACCGAATGGCAAAGGCGGGAATTGAAGGAGCCATTTGGGACTTATATGCGAAACGTCAAAAGAGTTCTTTAGCGACATTACTTGGTGGAACTAGGTCTGAAATTGAAGTCGGTGTTGTTATTGGGATAAATACGATTCCGACTATGTTAAAGCAAATCGAGAAGTATGCGGAAGAAGGATATGAGCGCTTTAAATTGAAAATAAAGCCGGAACATGATTACGAATTGCTTAAAGAAATTCGCAAAGAGTTTCCGAGCATTCCATTAATGGCTGATGCAAACTCAGCGTACACATTAGCGGATATTGACAAGCTCAAAAGATTAGATGAATTCCAACTTATGATGATTGAACAACCACTAGCAGATTATGATTTTCTTGATCATGCTGAATTACAAAAGAAAATTGAAACACCGATTTGTTTAGATGAAAGCATCCATAGTTTAGAGGATGCGCGCGTTGCCATTACACTTGGCAGTTGTCGTATCGTCAATATTAAGCCGGGACGAGTGGGCGGATTAACAGAATCAGTTCAAATCCATAATTATTGCATGGAACATAATATACCAGTTTGGTGCGGCGGTATGGTAGAGATGGGGATTTCGCGAGCGCAAAACGTTGCCCTAGCTTCGTTACCGAACTTTACGATTCCAGGAGATATATCTGCTTCTAGTAGACATTGGGAGAAGGATATTATTTCACCGGAAGTGATGCTAGAGGGCGGGAAAGTGATTGTACCGCAAAGTATTGAACGTGAGTATGAAGTAGACCGCGAGAGGTTAGAAAAAATCACGAAGCAACGGATTCTGTTTGAGAGGTAATAATCAGTGTGGGGGCATCCCCACTGATTATCAGCCTTCATCAATTGGGCTGCCCGCCAATAGCGTGATAATTTTGTCGTTAATTGTCGGTAAGTCGATATATTTAAAAAATCGCCGATATATAATTTCGTTCACTAATATGCGATGCGTTACTTCTTCAACAGAATCAAGAAAAGGTTACTCCTACGGGTAGCCTTTTCTTATTGTACAAATTGGATAGACTAGTTTACAATCAGCGTATAAAAACGGAATGAGGTAGGGGACAAAAATGAAGCGCATTTCAATTTTAATAGCTGATGATGAGGCGGAAATTGCTGATTTAATTGCGATACATTTAGAAAAAGAAGGTTACCACGTCGTTAAAGCAGTTGATGGAGAAGAGGCGATGCATGTTATTCAAACTCAGCCAATCGACTTAGTGGTTTTAGATATTATGATGCCGAAAATGGACGGTTATGAAGTGACGCGTCAAATTCGTGCGAAACATCATATGCCGATCATTTTCTTAAGTGCGAAAACATCTGATTTTGATAAAGTGACAGGTCTTGTACTAGGCGCAGATGATTATATGACGAAACCTTTTACACCGATTGAATTAGTCGCGCGTGTGAATGCACAACTACGCCGATTTCTTACGTTAAATCAACCGAAAGTAGTCGAGAATAAAGCTGGTTTAGAAGTTGGTGGAGTTGCTATTGATCCTGATCAAAGGACAGTAAATGTGTACGGAGAACAAATTGAGTTAACGCCAAAAGAATTCGATATTTTATATTTATTAGCGAGTCATCCGAAGAAAGTGTACAGTGTGGAAAATATTTTTCAGCAAGTATGGGCAGAAGGCTATTACGAAGGTGGAAATACAGTTATGGTGCATATCCGTACTTTGCGGAAAAAACTTGGAGAAGATAAAAGAAAGAATAAATTAATAAAAACAGTGTGGGGAGTAGGGTATACTTTCAATGGCTAAAAAGATGAGAAGCTTTCGCTCAAAGATGGTTATGCTATTTGCGTTAAGTATGGTATTAGCAGCTGGCGTAACGTATTTAATTTATGAAGGATTACGGCTCTATTATAAATTAGTAGTTCGTTATGAGGATCCTTTAGCTCAATTTCGCTCAGTTATAAGACAAATTGGAGATATTAATTTCTTTTTAATTATATTTATTCCTCTGTCCATTATGTTTTTCTTCTTTCTTACTAGACCGTATTTAAAATATTTTGATGAGATTTCTAATGGGATTCATCATCTTGCGAACGGTGATTTCACAAATCAAGTTGGGGTTTCATCAAATGATGAGTTTGGATATATCGCACGTGAAATTAATGTAGCGAGTGAAAAGTTAAAAGAAGCGGTTGAACGAGGAGATTTTGCGGAAAGTAGTAAAGACCAGCTAATTGTTAACTTAGCTCATGATTTAAGAACACCGTTAACATCTGTTTTAGGTTATTTAGATTTAATTCTTAAAGATGAGAATTTGACGAAGGAACAAATTAAACATTTTTCCACAATTGCTTTTACGAAATCCGAAAGGCTGGAAAGCTTAATTGATGAATTATTTGAAATCACGAGAATGAATTATGGCATGTTGCAGCTTGAGAAAAGACCAATTGATATAAGTGAATTACTCATACAGTTAGATGAAGAATTATATCCGTTATTAGAAAAAAAGGAATTAGAAGCGAGATTGAATATTGCTCCCCATTTACCTATTAACGGTGATGGGAAATTATTAGCCCGAGTATTTGAAAACCTTTTAACAAATGCGATTCGCTATGGATACGATGGAAAGTTTGTTGATGTGAACGGATATATTGATCGTGAAGAGGTAGTTGTACAAATTATTAATTATGGAGATAGTATTCCAGAAGAAGATTTGCCGTATCTTTTTGATATGTTTTATACAGGGGATAAGGCTAGATCGGAGCAACAGGGCGGCACAGGTCTTGGTTTGTTTATTGCAAAAAATATTGTTGAGCAGCATAATGGGACAATCTCTGCTGAAAGTAATGTAATTAGAACAATATTTGAAGTGAGATTACCAAAAGAGGATAATTTGGTAATTTAATAAAAATTTAAACTTTACCCCACTTTTTATTTTAATAGTTTTTTCTATCCTATACGTATGTTAGGTCAAGGAGGAACTAGAGATGAAAAAGTGGGTATTTATTTCTCTTTTTATATTATGTACAGTCTGTGTAGGCTTTTATATATCACCATTATTTCAAAAGGAGATCGATGTTAAAATTGCAGAAAAAGATAATAAGGTAAAAGCTGCGAATACTGAAAAGATAGAGATTACAGAAGAAGAAATTTATAAAGGGGATCTATTATTAGTTAATAAAGATTACCCAGTTAAAAAAGATAGCATTAGGTCTGATATTATAAATGTAAATCACAATAGTGAGTTAGTGAGAGGCTATGTGTTATTTGATAGAAATCTTCGCTTATCAAAGGATGTTGTGAAAAAGTTTTTGAACGTTGTCGATGCAGCTGGAAAAGATGGAGTACAGCATTTCTTAATGAGTAGTGGGTATCGAGATTTTAAAGAACAAAGTAAATTATATAAAGAAATGGGATCTGATTATGCACTTCCGGCAGGATATAGTGAACATAATTTAGGGTTATCACTGGACGTTGGGTCTACTCAAAAGAAAATGGAGAAAGCTCCTGAAGGAAAATGGATTGAAGAAAACGTATGGAAATATGGATTTGTTTTACGTTACCCGAAAAATAAAAGTAACATTACTGGCATTCAATATGAGCCGTGGCATATCCGTTATGTCGGTTTACCTCATAGTGCCATTATGCAAAAAAGGAAAATTACATTAGAAGAATATTTAGACTTCCTAAAAGAGAAAAAAGAAATTTCAACCGATGTTGAAGGTAAGAAATATACGGTTTCTTATTATAAAGTTTCAGATCGTATGAACGTGAATGTTCCGGTGAATAAGCATTATGAAATTTCGGGGAACAATATGGATGGGGTTATTATGACGGTTCAGGAATAGAGAAGAAAGCTATCTGAAGTAGGCGAAGTAATTGAATATAGTGAGGGCTACTACAATACGGCAATGCAGTACTATGTAGTTAATTATGATTTGTAGGAAGTGAAGAGGGAGGAGAATACTCCCTCTTTTTTTATGAAAATAATCCGTATCAAGGGGGATAGGATATGGATATATACTTATTAATTGTCACTTTAACTGAACATATTTACTAAAAGAAAGAAGGTACATAATTAAAGATATCTTCTTATTCTTTTGTAGCCCTTTTCACGAAACAAGCCCGTTTTTAGGAAAGACAAGCTTCCGATTCGCCCTGAAAACATAATATAAATGGAATCCCCTCATTTAGAACAAGAAGAACTTGTTATGAATGATACTAAAGGAGGAATAGAATAATGGGCGAAAATTGTGAACACAGACATGATGATTGCGACCGCAGACGTGGCCACGGAGGCGGCTTTGCGCTTCTAATCGTATTGTTTATTTTATTAATCATTATCGGTGCTAGCTGCTTCGGCGGATGCGGTTATGGTGGCTATGGTGGCGGTTATGGTGGCTATGGCGGCGGCTATGGTGGATATTGCTGCTAATTATTTAAAAACTATTGAAAATAGCCTTGTGCATACTGCACAAGGCTATTTTATTCATATTTTAACATGCTGTGATAATTTATTAATGTAAAGAGAACGGATTAAGAAGAAGAAAATAATCTCGATAATCCCGAATAAAGTGAGTACGATTAATAACTCTTTTCGTAAAGAGAACGAAAACATAGCTTGTAAAAATTGGATTGCAAATATTGTATGAATACCAGCAACGATATAAGGTACGAAAAATAAAATTCCTAACTGAATCGTTGCAGAGCGAAACATTTCTGTTTCTGTCAATCCAAGCTTTGTAATCGTAATATATTTTTGTTTTTCACTCGTTAAATCATTGTACATACGGAAATATAAAACACTAGCTGCTCCGATAAAGAAAATAATACCGAGAAACGTCCAAATAAAGAATTGCGCAACTGCATTTTCTTTACTGTGAACGAGTTCATCCGTAGCTGTATGAATATAAAACGGTTTGATAAAACCTTCTTCATCCTTATGTGCTTCAAACAAGTTGTTTGCATCATGATCTAAGCTTTTTAATATATTTTTTGTTGGGACAATTGCATTTTCCCAATTTTCCACGAAGTAGTTATAAACTGTAATTGTTTCAATATGAGGAATCATATTTTCAATCACACTATCTTGCATAACGATTAAATGAGGTAATGCAAAGGATGGTTCGATTCCTTTATTAATAAAGCCTTTAATATGAAATTCCTTTTTATTAGAGTCAAGTGTAATAGTGTCCTGCTTCGCAAATGGGTTTGACACGAGATTTAATAATTCTGGCGAATAGCGAGAAATACTATAAACTTGTGTAGAATCGAGAGTGATTTCTGGCCTATTTAGTTGTTTAGCTAATGCGTTATAATCACTCATTTTCATGATGGCAATTGACTCTTTTAAAGCTGTATCTTTTAAAACGGTAAACTTATATTTTTTATATTGAAAATTAGCATTTGTAAGTTCAGTTTCAATAGTAGTAATATGTTTTTGTTCAAATGTATTATCACCTTCTGACGTATAGGTGAATGGTATTGGATATCGTTCTAGTATCGATGCTTTCGTACTATTATTAGCAGCAAATAACCCGATAATAATTGTAAATGCAAGTGCAGATAACATAGAAACGATAAAGAGTACATTAATATTGCTACGAGTACGAGCAACTAAATCTGAAATCCATAACATATTTATTTGCTTCATATAAAACTTTCTTCGCTTTTTTAAAATAAAGATAAAGAGAAGAAATGTTTGTGAAAAGAATAAATACGTCCCG
The DNA here is from genome assembly GCF_000633475.1 of Bacillus sp. H1a. Taxonomy (NCBI): domain Bacteria; kingdom Bacillati; phylum Bacillota; class Bacilli; order Caryophanales; family Bacillaceae; genus Bacillus; species Bacillus sp. H1a. The sequence continues at coordinate 33,205 of NZ_AYMH01000027.1, forward strand.
ACTACTACGAGTGGCAAAATAGATAACATAATAAAGAATACAGAGCCATTTTGTACATTTTCTTCTGTTACATAGCCTTGCGGATAACCGGCGATATAATAGCATAGTCCTAAACAGGTTAACGCGAATAACGAAATGAGTATCGACGGTCTTTTTTCTTTTTTTACTTTTGTATTATCTTTAATTAGCCGAGTTGTTTTACGAGTACGAATAAACATCGGTGTAAACGTAGAAACGATGAAAAATAAAATGATAAAAATTACTGTTGTAACGATAATTGCCTGCGTAGGCCAATATAAATAGAGACCTTTCGCACCGGTCAATTTAGAAGTCACTAGTAAGAAAAAGTTAGAGAACACAAGTCCGCCTTGAATACCAACAAAAATAGCTAGTATTCCAATTATCATATTTTCAGTAAACAAAAGTCTTTTTAATTGTCTCTGTGAGATACCAAGAATAGTTAGTATCCCGAATTGTTGCTTCCTTACGTTTAAAAATGTTCCGATTGAATATAAGAGAAAGAAGAACGAAAACATAACGATAACAAATTGTGCTGTACTAGCTAAATTCATTAGAGCATCACGTTCTTGAAAGTTTTGTACATTTTGTAAGCGTGGATGATACGCATATACAGTAAATGAAAAGAAAACCATAATAGAAAATGCACTGCTTACAAAATAGGCAAAATATGCTTTAGAATTACGAGAGACATTTTTAAATGCAAATTGCCAAAATGTCATCCACGTCTTCCTCCTAATAGTGCTAGAACATCTAATATTTCTTGATAAAATTTCTCGCGGTATAATCCGCGGTGTAGCTCATTGTAAAGCCCACCATCTTTAATGAAAATAACACGGTTACAATAACTAGCTGCAAACGGATCGTGCGTAACCATTAAAATAGTCGCATTTTCTTCTTTGTTTAACTTCGTAAATAGCTCCATTACATCAATAGCTGCTTTAGAATCTAAGTTCCCTGTCGGTTCATCCGCAAGTAGAAGTGACGGATGATGAATAACGGCACGTGCTACTGCAGTACGCTGTGCTTGTCCTCCAGAAACTTCAAAAATACGTTTATTTAAAATGTGATCAATTCCAAGTTTTTTTGAAATGTTATCGAGTTTTTCGTCCATTTCTTTCAAAGGAACATTATCTAGCGTTAAAGGTAATACGATATTTTCACCGATTGTTAGTGTATCTAGTAGATTAAAGTTTTGGAAAACAAATCCTAATTCTTGACGACGAAAAATAGCTAACTTTTCTCTACGGAATGTATGTGGTTGTTTTCCATTAATAATGACTTCTCCAGAAGTAGGTGAATCGATGGTGGAAATCACGTTTAAAAATGTAGATTTCCCACTTCCAGACGGCCCCATAATCGCAACGAATTCACCTTTATCTACGTGTAAATTTATATTTTTCAAAGCAGTATGAGGGACTTTTCCCTCATACACTTTTGAGACGTTTTTAATGTGTAATACTTCTTCCATAATGATCACCTTTCTATTCCTTAAAACTTAATATGTTGTGATAATTTTTGCATATAAAAGGAACGAATTAAAAGGAAAAAGAGAATTTCAACCGTTCCAAAGATTACAAGTACAACTGTAATCTCAGCGAATAATGAGAGATTTAATATTTCTTGCAACATCTTTGTCGCAAACATCGTATGGATGGATGCCATAATGTAAGGAACAAAGAATAAGATGGCAAGTTGAATTGTTGCGGACTGTTTCATCTCAGTTGCTGTTAAACCAATTTTTGTAACAGTTATATACTTTTCTTGCTCATTTGTTAAATCTGTATACATCCGGAAGTAAAGAACACTGCCAGCTCCGATAAAGAAAATAACACCTAGGAAAGTACCAATTAAGAAGAACGAAGCGGCATTTAGTTTTGTCTTGTATAGAGAGTCGCTCGCTTCACTTGCATGGAACGGTGGATGTTCTGCTTGAATTGCTGCATTGTCATTACCGATTTTTGTTGTAAACGCTGAGCCAATATTATGTGCCTTTTCCCAATCTGTGACTTTGAAGCTATATACACTCATCTGTTTTGAAACGGTTGATAAGGCGTCTACATTTTCATCAGATAGTACGATTAATTGGGATATTAGGCTATTTGGGAAAGGGTTATAACTTTTATATTCTTTCACTTTTAGATGTAAAGAGTTTTGATTAAGTGTAAGAGTATTTCTCTTTTCTTGATCATGAATAGTGCCAATGACTTGATTATCTAAATCTTTAATAAGGATATAAGATTCATTACTATTCACGGTGAGATTTTCCCAGTTTAATGCATTAGCCAGTATATTATAATCACTTTGTTTAATTGCATAATAGAGCTGCGGGCTTTCTTCGGCCGAAGAAACTTCATATATATCCGTTTTAAATTTCTTATAAGTAAATTGCTCTTCATTGAATTTTTGTTCTAACCAATTTAAATGTTCATCAGCTAACGTATTTTCAGTATGTGATAAATAAGTAAAGGGGAAAGGGTTTTGCCTTATTTCATCAAACTTTGTGAATTTCCCAAACCCATATAAGAATGTAATCATTGTAAAAGCGAGCGTCGATAGCATCGCTACAATAAAGAGCATATTAATATTTGTCCGAATTCGCGTTGCTAAGTCAGAAATCCAGAGCATATTAATACGTTTCATATAAAACTTTCTTCGCGTCTTTAATATACGAATGAGTAAGAAGCTAATTTGTGAAAAGAAAAAATATGTCCCAGCTGCAATAAGTGATGGAATGACAAATATACTAGTGGCGGCATATAAAAGCCCAACTATATCTCCAAGTGACATAAAGTATAGCGGGTTTGCTGCTAACACATATCCAGATATTAAACATATCGCACCAAATAAAGAGATGAGTACGGATGCTTTTCTTTCTTTATGTTGTTTACCTTCTTTTAAAAGTCGTACAGCTTTTCTCGTACGGATCAGCATCGGTGTAAAGGACGATACGAGAATAAAGAGTCCGAGAAAGATTATTGTCGTTAAAATAATAGCACTTGTAGGCCAATATAAATATAGACCAGGTACATGTGTAATTTTGGCGGTAATTAATAGGAAGAACTGTGAAAAGACAAGTCCCAATTGAATACCGAAAAATATGGAAAGGGCACCAATTAACATATTTTCTATAAATACGAGCCTTTTTAACTGCTTTGGAGATATGCCAAGCACTGTTAAAATTCCAAATTGCTTTTTTCGTACTTTCAAAAACGTACCGATCGAATATAGTAAGAAGAAAAATGAAAAGAATATAATGACAACTTCTGAAATTGTCATTAATATGTTCAGAGCAGAATTAACTTCTGTCATATGCAGCTTAGGATGAAATAAATAAACTGCAAATGAGAAAAAAATTGCGATGGAAAACGCACTGCTTATAAAATAGGCGAAATAAGCTCTGGCGTTCCGTGTCACGTTTTTAAATGCAAACTGCCAAAATGTCATTCACCTAACCTCCTAGTAGAGTGAACGTGAAAAGGGTATGATAGATACCCTTTTCATGTAATAAATTTTTCGGAAAAGTTGTTTTAAATATTTTATCCATTTATATACTGTGATAATTTTTGCATATAAAGCGAACGAATTAATAGGAAAAAGATGAATTCTACAGTCCCGAAAATAATAAGAACGGCTGTAACTTCAGTGAACAATGATAAATTAATTACATCTTGTAGCATTTTTGTCGCAAACATTGTATGAATAGATGCCATAATGTATGGAACGAAAAACAAAATACTAAGTTGAATTGTTGCAGATCGTTTCATTTCTGCATCCGTTACACCGATTTTTGAAATTGCTACATATTTTTCTTGTTCATTCGTTAAATCGGTATACATTCTGAAGTAAAGGACGCTGCCTGCTCCAATAAAGAAAATAACGCCTAAGAATGTCCCAATCAGGAAGTACGCGGCACTTCCTGATGTGATTCTATATAATGAGCCTGCTGATTCATAGGAGCGTATAAGGGGTCCTTCGTATTGGAATTCCTGTCGATCTTTTTGTATTTTTTGCATAAAATCATCAGCAATTTTATATGTCTTTTCCCAGTTTTGAACTTTATAATTGTACGCTGCTACATGCTTTGTTGTACTTGGTAAGTTGTTTACAACGACATCAGGTAAAATTAAAGTTTGATATGAAAAGTCAGATGGAATGGCCCCTACTTGTTCATAACCCTTTACTTGTAATGTCGTATTTGTGCTAGAAAGTGTAATGGATTTTCTATTGTAGCTTGGCTCAAACTCGCTGAATAAGGTGAAATAAGCGTTACCTGTTATGACATATGCTTCGTTGTCGCTCATGAATAGTTGTTTCATTCGCAGGGAAGCTGCAAGTTTGTTATAGTCACTTTGTTTCATTGCATAGATGTCATTATAAGCTGTTATACCTTCATCTTCTTTCAGTGGTGTTTCATATAAATCAGCCTTTATTTTTTTATAAGAGAAATTTTCCTTTTGTAACTGCTGTTCAAGCCAAGTTAAATGCTCGTTAGTAAAAGGATTTGCTTCATATGAAAAATAAGAGAATGGAAAAGGTGAACTTCTCGTAACATCTAGCTTTGTAAACTTTCCAAATCCATATAGAAATGTAATCATTGTGAAGGCTACTGTAGATAGCATCGCTACAATAAAAAGCATATTGATATTCGTTCGAATACGGCTTGCTAAATCGGAAATCCAAAGCATATTAATCCGTTTCATATAAAACTTTCTTCTTTTCTTTAAAATATAAATAAGTAGGAAACTAATTTGAGAAAAGAAAAAATATGTCCCAATTGTAACAAGTGTTGGGATCACAAAAACACTTGAAACCATATATATAACGCCTACTTGCGGGCTTATTGAGAAGAAATATTTAGGATTCCCAGCTAAAGCATAACCACTTAATAAACAAATCGCACCAAATAGAGAGACGAATATGGATGGTTTTCTTTCTTTTTGTTTCCCATTGTTTGTTTTTAAAAGGTGCACTGCTTTTTTTGTTCGAATAAGCGTTGGTGTGAATGCAGATACAGCGATAAAGAGACTAAGAAACACTATCGTTGTCAAAATGAAAGCATTCGGAGGCAAATATAAATATATCCCTGGTAGGTGTGTAATTTTCGCTGTCACTAATAAGAAAAATTGTGAAAATACAACTCCAAACTGCATACCGAAAAAGATAGATAAAATACCAATTAACATATTTTCAGTGAAAACAAGTCGATGTAATTGCTTTTTTGATATACCTAAAACGGTTAAAACCCCAAATTGTTTTTTACGAACTTTTAAAAACGACCCGATTGAATAGAGTAGAAAGAAGAACGAGAATAAAACAATGACAACTTCTGAAAAAATCATTAATCCTGAAATTTCAGAGATCATATTGAAATTTTGTAATTTCGGATGAAACAAATAAACAGCGAACGAAAAGAAAACAGCAATCGAAAATGAACTGCTTACGAAATAAGCGAAGTAAGCTCTTGAATTACGTGTTACATTTTTAAATGCGAATTGCCGAAAATTCATATTCTATACCTCCAAGTCGAAAGTATAGCTGTATTCGTATTACAAAAAATGTATGAGAGTAAGTTCTCATACATTTTGTTAGCATATGTTATAATCATGCTTCGGTCACCTTCTCCGTAGTTTCTGCTGGATTATTTGCAGCGTTGTGGAAGATGATTTTAATCGTCGTTCCTTTACCAACTTCAGAGTCTAGTTTCACGGAATGACCTAAATAATCACAAATTTTACTTACGATATAAAGTCCCATACCAGTAGATTCTCCGAATGTACGACCATTTTTTCCAGTGTAAAATGGTTCAAACACTCTTCGAACATCTTCTTGCGGAATACCGACGCCTTCGTCACGAACTTCCAAAATAATATCTTTTCCATTTCGATAAGCTGATAAGAAAACTTTCTTTCCGCGTTCACCAGAATAGCGAACGGCATTTGTCATTAACTGATAAATGATGAACTTTAGCCATTTCGCATCAGAAGCAACCTTTAAATCTGAATGAACTTCTAAAACGGGGAAGACTCCATTTCGAATGAACAGTTCTTTTAATCCGTTAATATTTTTTGTTACAGTATCTTTTAATGAAATCGTCTCAACATGGAAGTCTTCATGGAAATTATTTAACCTTGCCATGTATAAAGCCATATCGAGTCCTTGATTTAGTCGTTCTAACTCTTTTTTAAATTTCGGGATTAAATGTTCATCTTCCATTTCAAGTACCATAAGTTGCATGACAGAAACAGGCGTTTTCATTTGATGTACCCAATGGTTAATAAATAATTGGTGCTCTTGCTGTTTTACTTCGAATGCTTGTAAGTCTTTTTGGAATAGACGATATTGCGTACGAACGAGCTCGTTTACACTGTGGGGCATAGGAGCAGTCGCTCTTTCAATAAACGCATCTTCCATTTTTTCTGGTGGTTCACTTAATCTGTGATACATTCTACGGTTACGAACGTAACGATAAGCGAGGAAACAGATAAATAAGTATAGGCTTAAAACGATGAAGTAAAACTTATTATTTTGAAATCCATCTACTGCATCATAGAGAACGAAAATAATTCCGAAGTTTAATACATATAGTAGAAAAAATGCAAAATGATCACGTAAAAATAGCTTCATGCTTATTCACTCCAAGTTGCGTTAAAACGATACCCAAGTCCACGTACTGTTTCGATAGCATTTTCAATACCAAGCTCATTGAACTTTTTACGAAGACGCGTAATGTTTACGTTTAATGTATTTTCCTCAACGAAGCTTTCATCATCCCAAAGAGCGGCTAGTAAATCTTCGCGACTTGCTGTACGTGGGAATTTAGATAATAGCATTTCCGCTAAAATTGCCTCTTTCTTCGTTAAAAGAACTTGTTCAGCCCCAAAATGAATTTCTGGACGCTCAGGGAATAATTTTAGCCCTTCTACTTCAACGATACGCTCAGAAATATTTGGTGCATAATCACCGTAAATACGACGTAATTGCCCTTTAATTTTCGCCATTACAACGTCGTAATGGAACGGTTTTGTAATGTAATCATCCGCACCGCTTTCAATCGCCATTATTTGTTCCATTTCACCTGCACGTGCCGAAATGAAAATAATTGGACAAGTCGATTCATGACGAATTTGACGGCACCAGTAGAATCCATCGAATTTCGGTAAATTTACATCAAGTAAAACAAGATGTGGCTTCACTGCGTTAAACGATTCCATAATATCATCGAAGTTCTCCGCAACAACAGCATCATAGCCATATTTTTGAATGTGAGATTGTAGTAATGTTGAAATATTTGGATCGTCTTCAACGATTAAAATTTTATACATATGTATATTCCTCCTAAAAAAACAATTGTAGCTATAGTGTATCACGTGTTTCAAGTCTTTTCATTATGTTGAAATATAAGCTAGTAAACAGTATAGGTCAAAAGTGGAAAAAGTAAAAAGGGCCTTATATATAATTGACAATTAACTGAAATCATTTTAACATTTAGATAAATATCTAAATGTCTAATTATTGAAAGGAAGAAAGACATTGAATCAAGCATTTAAAGCATTAGCAGACCCAACAAGGCGAAAAATTTTAGATTTATTAAAAGAAGGTGATTTAACCGCTGGTGAAATTGCCGAACATTTCAATATGACAAAACCAAGTATTTCACACCACTTAAATGCACTTAAAAATGCTGAACTTATTCAAGATGAAAAAAGAGGACAATTCGTTGTGTATTCTTTAAACACAACTGTATTTCAAGATTTATTAACTTGGGTGTTTACATTTACGAATAAGGGGGTAGAGGGGAAATGAGGAAGCATCTTATCGCAATTATATTAATTTTTATAACGGGTCTAGCTTGGGCATATGCCTGGCCGAATTTACCGGATACTATGACAATTCATTGGGGGACTGAAGGTGCGAATGGTTTTGCTTCCAAGTTTAATGCAATGTTGTTGACACTTGGGATTATGATTTTTGTTTATATTTTATTAACAATTACCCCAAAGATTGATCCTAAGAAAAAGAATTACGATAAATTTTCTAAAAGTTATACGATAATGAATTATAGCGTACTAGTAGTATTATTTTTAGTGAATATGCTTGTAATTGGAGTAGGATTAGGTTACGAAATTCCAATGAATAGTACACCGTATATTATTGTTGGTCTTTTATTTATAGTCATGGGAAACTATTTACCACAGTGCAAACCCAATTACTTTGTAGGTATAAAAACACCGTGGACATTAAGTAACGAAGAAGTGTGGAGAAAGACGCACCGTTTTAGCGGAAAGGTGTTTGTTATATTAGGAGTTATTATGATTTTAAGTATTTTTGCACCGGCGGCATGGAAATCTTTCTTAATAGTTGGAATTATTATTGGGGCAGTAGGACTAACGATGGGATATTCCTATGTTGCTTATAAGAAAGAGATAGGGGCTTAATAGAAAAATATAAAATTTATGGTGGTTGGAGTGATATTAATATATACCTTCATATCAACAATAAAAGTATATGTTATTTATAAAAAAGAACTAGCATAGAACGAGTGAATTAAAAACAGGGGAGTGCAGGAAAGATGAAGAAACATCTTTTTGCAATTATATTAATTGTTACAACTTGTGTAGCGTGGGCGTTTGCTTGGCCACATTTTCCAGATACAATCGCAACACATTGGAGCGGCGGTAAGGTAGATGGCTATTCTTCTAAATTTTACGGAATGATTTCTATGGTTGGAATTATGATTGCGTTATATATATTTCTAAATGTGATACCAAAGATTGATCCAAAGAAAGCAAATTACGAGAAATTTTCTAAAGCTTTTATGATGATGAATAACGGGATACTCCTGCTACTATTTGTAGGGAATATAGATATTATTACAAATGGACTAGGATATAACGTATTTATTAATCGCGTTCCAGAATTATTAGTGGGTGTTTTATTTTTAGTAATGGGTAATTATTTACCGCAGTGTAAGCCTAACTTTTTCGTTGGGATGCGTAATCCTTGGACGTTAAGTAATGAAGAAGTATGGCGGAAAACACACCGATTTAGCGGAAAAGTATTTGTGGCTTTAGGACTTATTATGATTATAAGTGTTTTTGCACCGGCTGATTGGAGATCCTATATGATGCTTGGGATTATAGTAGTTGCTGTCATCATAACGAATTTATATTCTTATGTTTTGTATAAAAAAGAAATGCAATTATGAGCTATATTAGTCAAATTTTATATTTATAGTTTCTATGTGTTAAGAGATTTTAATACTCAGTGGGGATAACGAAAGCTCACTGAGTAAATTTTTCGTTATAAGGTCTGAAAATTCAGTTAACAAATAGGTGATTGGGGGAAATCATATGTTAGAAATTATAAACTTTAGCAAGACATACAAAGGTGGCAATAAGGCAGTAGATCAGTTAAATATTACTGTTCAAGCAGGAGATATCTTTGGGTTTATTGGACATAACGGTGCGGGGAAGAGTACAACAATTAAGTCGTTAGTAGGAGTTATAGATTTTGAAGAAGGTGAAATTTTTGTTGATGGACATTCAGTAAAAAAGGATCCGATTGCATGTAAGAGAGTAATGGCGTATATTCCTGATAATCCAGATTTATATGAGCAATTAACAGGAATTCAATATTTGAACTTTGTCGCCGATGTTTTTAAGGTGTCTGCAAAAGATCGGGAAAAGGAGATACAAAAGTACGGAGATGCTTTTGAGATTACACCGTATCTAGGAGATTTAATATCCTCTTATTCACATGGCATGAAACAAAAAGTGGCGATTATATCAGCGGTTTTGCATAAACCCAAATTATTAGTTTTAGATGAACCTTTCGTTGGTCTTGATCCAAAGGCTGCTGTAGTATTGAAAGGGATTATGAAAGAGCTTTGTGAAAAGGGAAGTGCGATTTTCTTTTCTACGCATGTTTTAGATGTGGCGGAGAAGTTATGTAATAAAATAGCGATGATTAATAGAGGGAAATTAGCACTTTCAGGGGAAGCGAATTCTTTAATAAAGGAAGGCTCATTGGAAGAGCTCTTTATGAAGGAGCTTGCTAATGAATACTAATAGTCTAGGGCTTTTGAAAATCCGGTTGATAACGCAGCTTGGTTTAAATACTTTTAGATACGAAAAAGATAAGAAAAAGAAGCAGAATAAGATTTTGCTGTCAGCATCTATTGCTTTGGTTGGTATCATTTTAATGCTATATTGTGGTGCCTCAGCATATGGGTTGGTGAAACTAGGAATAAGTGAAATTATCCCAGTTTATGCACTAGTTATTAGCAGTGTATTGACATTGTTTTTCACTATATTTAAGGCAAATGGAGAGATTTTTGCTTTTAAGGATTACGATTTTTTAATGTCATTACCGATTTGTGTAAGTACTGTTATTACAAGTAGGTTTTTGTATTTATATTTGCTAAATACACTCTTTTCAATCATAATCATGCTACCAATGGGAGTTATTTATGGCATAAATGAGAAGCCATCAATTTCTTTTTATTTTATGTGGTTCATCAGTATGTTTATAGCATCTTTAATTCCAACAACAATCGCAGCAGTCTTTGGAGCTGCGATTACGGCAATCGCTTCTAGATTTAAAAATACGAATAAAATAACTACAATTTTAAGTTTTATAGTAATTATTACATTTAGTTTCTTCATGATGAAAAATGGGAATTCTCAACATAGCCTTAATGATATGAACGGAATTGGTGCAATGGTTTCAGAGCAATTAACTAAGGTTTATCCATTGGCTAACATGTTTCAAAAAGCAATTGTTAATGCTGATATTGCAGCTTTCATCCTGTTTGTTGGGATATCGGTTATTTGGTATTATCTTTTTGTAAAAATACTTTCGTTAAAATATAAGCAAATAAACACAGGGATTACCACTTATCATATGCTTTCAAATTATGAGATTACTAGTATGAGAAAAGAAAGTGTACTGGTCGCATTGTATAAAAAAGAACTGAAGCGTTTCTTTTCTTCTACAGTGTATGTAATAAATAGTGGAATGGGAGTTGTGATGGCTATAGCTTTCTCACTGGCTATAGTTGTGATAGGACCAAGTCAATTAATAGAGTATCCTGGAATTGAGACGGTTTTGCAAAAGGTTGCGCCATTTGCTATTGCAGCAATGATTTCGTTGACGTGTACAACATGTGTGTCATTGTCATTAGAAGGAAAAAATGTATGGATTATTAAGTCGTTGCCTATTACACCAAAGATGATTTATGACAGTAAAATTCTTATGAATCTTTCATTAAGTATACCTGCATCACTTATTAGTGCCGTATTACTGATAATAGGGTTAAAACTAGATGTTTGGAGTTCTCTTTTAATCGTAATAACACCGATAACATATTCATTATTTTCGGCAGTATGGGGAATTTTTATTAATAATCGATTTGGTTATTATGATTGGGTATCCGAAACTCAAGTAGTAAAGCAAAGTGTAGGATCGTTTGTTGGTATGTTTGGTGGCTTAATTATGGCTGTTATACCCGCCTTGTTAATTGGTACGGATACTATATGGAACTACAGGGTATTTACTTTTTTAGTTGTTGTAGCGATTTCGATTATTACTATATTCTTGTATAAGAAAGAATCGAGAAGAAGTGTAAAATAAAAAGCTGCTCTTCCTTTAAAGGAAGAGCAGCTTCTTTATTTTGAAAAAAGTGTAGACTCTTATATTACTTTTTCAAAACAGGTATCCAAATCTCACTTTTAAAAGTTGATGATGTGATATCTTTTTGTTCATTCCATAATATTTCCGGTCCTTCTGCTAGTTCATAGTTTGAAGAAGGGAACCATTCGGAATAAATACGTCCCCACACGTTTTGCAAAGCATCAGGAAATGGACCGACAGCTTCAAATATAGCCCACGTTGAAGCAGCAACTTCAAGTTGCTTGAATTGCTCTGGGCAAGCTTTCGTTGTAGCTACTCCGATATAGTGATCGAGTTCTCCTTTTTCCTCCATTCTTCCTTCAGAAAAGTTAGTAGAAGCACTAATAATTCCTGTAGGTTCAATATTTGAAAGGGATTTTAATGTTTCGATTGATTGGCTGTCTAAACTTTTCCACATGGAAGCAATTTCTTCATTTACACCAGTAAAAACAATCGGTACTCGTTTTTGTATACCAATGATTCGAAATGGATCTTTTTCTTCAATTCGATAGTTCATTTCATTTCCTCCTTTAATCGATAACTGGAAGGTCATTGGTGAATAAGCTTTCAAAGAACGGCTAGTACTTCGAGCTTCTGAAGGCGTTATTCCGTGCAAATTTTGAAATGCACGTGAAAAAGAATCTGGTGAGTTGTATCCATATTTTATAGCGACATCGATGACTTTTACATCGCTATCTTTTAGTTCAAAGGCCGCAAGAGTAAGACGTCGACAGCGAATATATTCCGATAGTGATATGCCAGCTAGAAAAGAAAACATTCTTTTGAAATGATATTCGGAGCAGAAAGCTATTCTTGCGATTTTTTTAAAATCAATTTCATTTGTAAGGTTGTCTTCAATATATTGCATTGCCGCATTCATATTTTTAAGTGAATCCATTACATGACCTCCTTTGTAAATAGAATAGCAGGAATGAAATAGCTCCATCCGACATTTCATGCACAACTTTGTCGGGTGCATTTTTAACCTTACAAAAATGTAATGTTCCTGTAAGGAGAATGAATGGATGGCATGATATCCCAATGTTATAGTAACAAAGTACTTTCATTCAGTAGGTTAAATTATGATGTCTTTACTTGTGTGCCTTACATAACTGTCATGTTTGTGTAAGAAACATCGATAGTGGCAAGAGTAGAGAGTGTATATAGTTGAAAATAGAGAATAGAAGAAATGAGGGATGTCGAGATGAAAACGGTGTTAGAAGCAAAAAATATAAAAAAAGTATATGACACAGGTGGTAATAAATTTGAAGCGTTAAAAGGTATTAACCTACAAGTAAAAGAAGGTGAGTTCGTTGGAATTATGGGACCTTCTGGTTCTGGTAAGACAACTCTTTTAAATGTTCTTTCTACAATTGATAATGCGACGGACGGTGAAATTTTAATTGATGGAAAAGACATCGTGAAGATGAATGATGATAAGCTAGCATTATTCCGCCGCGATCATTTAGGATTCATTTTCCAAGATTATAACTTATTAGATACGTTAACGGTAAAAGAAAATATTGCTTTACCTCTTGCATTATCAAAGGTGAAAGCGAATGAAATTGATCGCCGCGTTCTTGAAATCTCGAAGAAATTCGGTATTGATCATATTTTAAGTCAGTTTCCATATCAAGTATCTGGTGGACAGAAGCAGCGCTGTGCGGCATCGCGTGCGATCGTTACCAATCCTAGTATGATCTTTGGGGACGAGCCGACTGGAGCGCTTGATTCTAAATCAGCGACAGATTTATTAGAAAGTATGAAGTCGTTAAATGAATATGATAACTCTACAATTTTAATGGTAACGCATGATGCGTTTGCGGCGAGTTATTGTAAACGAGTTATTTTCATTAAAGATGGTGAGTTATATAAAGAATTGCACCGCGGTGAATCAACGCGTAAACAATTTTTCCAAAAAGTCGTTGACGTAATGTCTTCCATTTCTGGAGGTATGGCTGATGACCTTATCTAGCATTGCCCTCCGCAACATACAGCGGAACTTTAAAGACTACTTTGTATATTTTGCATCTATGATTTTTAGTATTGTAATTTACTTTACATTTAAAGCACTGCAGTACAATTCGCAAATGGAAAAAGCCGCGGAAGGTTCTAAAAAAATTAGCGGTGCATTCCAAGTTTCCAGTGTCATGCTTATTATTTTCGTAGCAGTGTTCATTATATATTCAAACGGATTCTTTACACGAAAACGTAAAAAAGAAGTTGGATTATATTCCTTATTAGGTATTCGTAAAAGACAGATTGGTAAAATGCTCTTTTATGAAAATATGTTAATGGGGTTAATGTCTTTAATTATCGGGATTGCGATTGGTAGCGTCCTTTCAAAACTATTCCTTGAACTACTAGTAAGTATGATGGGATTAAACTTAAATGTTCATTTTGAAGTACCGATGGCTGCAATTATTGATACAGCAATTATTTTCTTTGTGATTATATTGTATACATCACTTCAAGGGTACCGCTTAATTTACCGATTTAAGTTAATCGAACTTTTCCGTGCAGAACGTGAAGGAGAAGCAATGCCAAAAGGATCAGTCATTATGGCATTAATTTCAGTTTTCTTAATCGGTTCAGGTTATTTCTTAGCATTAATGTATATGAAGGCACTTAAGTATGCAGACTTTATGGTAGTCGCACTTTATATTTTACTTGCGACAGTATTAGGTACGTACTTACTATTTATGTTCTTTACAGTATTCGTATTGAAACGTGCAAGAAATAATAAATCATCGTTTTATAACGGTATGAATATGGTCACAACGTCACAGTTACTATACCGTATTAAAGGAAATGCAAAGTCACTTGCGACAATTTCTATTTTAAGTGCGGTAACATTAACAGCGGTTGGTACGTCAGTTACGATGTATTACAACACATTTACGCAATCAAAAGCAGTTGCGCCGTACAGTTATTCTTACGAGAAAAAAGATGCAGAGCTAGATAAGAAAGTAAATGCGATTTTTGCCGAAGAGAAAGCAAATCACCCTGTAAAAGATCAATTTGAAATTGAGATGGTTCCCGTAAAAGGGAAGTTTGAAGGAGATAAAGTTGATTTCATTTTTAATATGAACTACAGAATCTCAGAAAAATACCAGTTTATGTCTCAGTCTGAATTTAATAAACTAGCTAAAAAAATGGAAGTAGAGACAGTGAATGTAGCTACTGGTGAAGCATTTATATATGATAGCTCTTATATTGAAGGGTATGAGTTTAGTCCTGAATATAAAGGAAGTAAAGCGGTATTCCAAATTGGAAATGAAACGAAGACATTAACGATTCAAGGTGTAAATAATACTGCAATTACGAACTTAGGTGAACTAGTTGTTGTCGTTTCAGATGAAATGTACGAACAAGCGAAGCAAGCATTTGGAACACGCGTTGTAAAAAATATTGATGTAAAAGATGAAAGAAACAGTAAAGTATTAACAGAAAAATTAACAAAAGTGATGCCAGCTGGTGAATCAGAAATGGTACCACCATTTAGAGACTTCTACACTGGCTTCCACATGGGGCTTGAAGGAACTGGCCTAATGATGTTCATTGGAATGTTCTTAGGACTTGTATTCTTACTAGCAACAGGTTCCATCATTTACTTTAAACAATTAACAGAAGCAAATGCAGATCGTGAGCGTTACGTCGTACTTCGCAAAGTCGGTGTAACGAAACAAGAGATGAAAAAAGCAATTGCAAAACAAGTAAGCTTTATCTTTGCGATTCCGTTAGTAATCGGAATTTTACACAGCCTATTTGCACTAAAAGGTTTAGCCAACTTACTACCATTTGAAATTATGATTCCGCTCCTAATTAGTATCGGAGTATACGGTGTCATTTATATCGGATATTACTTCTTAACAGTTCGTTCTTATTATAAGATTGTGAGTGCGAAGTAATAACGAAACAGCTATCGCTATAGGCGATAGCTGTTTTTAAATTCTTCATAAAATCTTAAGAAATCTCCTTAATTTTTGTTAAGAAACGATAGTTATACTTAAACACAAGTTGAAAACTATTGAACGAATGGAGAGAAGGTACATGCAGCTCATAACATTCTTAACTGAATTTATAAAACATCCGAAACATACTGGTGCGGTTACGCCGA
The DNA here is from genome assembly GCF_000633475.1 of Bacillus sp. H1a. Lineage (NCBI taxonomy): Bacteria > Bacillati > Bacillota > Bacilli > Caryophanales > Bacillaceae > Bacillus > Bacillus sp. H1a. The sequence continues at coordinate 49,016 of NZ_AYMH01000027.1, forward strand.
GTTCTAAAATATTAGCAAAAAAAATGGTGGATGTAATTGATTTTAATAGAGCAAAGTGCATTGTAGAGCTAGGACCTGGTACAGGAGCTTTTACGAGAGAGATTATGAAGAGAAAGAAGAAGGAGACAATATTTCTTCTTATTGAAATTAATGAAGTGTTTTTCAAAGAGTTAAAGAGAAAGTTTAAAGATGAGCAGAATGTCATTGTTATACACGGTTCAGCTGAAAATATAAAGAAGTATATGGAAGAGTTCAATATAGAATACATTGATTACGTCTTATCGGGATTGCCTTTTACTTCTTTACCAGAAGAAGTTTCAAAGCGTATTTTAAACAATGTAATGGAAGTGATACATGAGAACGGTGAATTCATTACATTTCAATATTCACTTGTGAAAAAAGGATTTATACAGCATTTCTTCCCTGAAATTGCGCTAGAAAAAGTGTGGCTCAATTTCCCGCCAGCTTACGTCTTTAGCTGTAAAAAAGAGCTAAGGAGAGCATATGCGTAATGGAATTAAATGAATTATTATCCTACATTGAGCAATACGGTTATTGGGCACTATTTTTCTGTTTATGGTTAGGGATTATCGGTATGCCGATTCCAGATGAAATGATTGTAATGAGTGGAGGTTTTGTATCCTCACTAGGGGTATTAAGCATCATTCCTGCATTTTTATTAACATATTTAGGTGTTGTATCCGGGCTTTCTTTAGGTTATATACTAGGGAAAATATTTGGTACGAAAGTACTTGATAAGCTAATGAAAAAGAAAAAAGCGAAATATCTTTTGAAATCTCAACAAATGGTAGAGAGGTATGGTCATTATGCGTTAGTCACAAGTTACTTCATACCAGTTGTAAGACATATCGTACCGTATTTAGTTGGAATGAATAACATGAGATTTAAGACGTATGCTTTGTATTCCTATACAACAGGATTTGTTTGGACACTCGTTTACTTTGTACTCGGTTCTTTATTTGGACAACATATTGAAAGTATTGTAGCGATCGCGATAGAGTATGGTATGTATTTTGGCGGGATTGTTCTTGTTGTTACGAGTGGTACTTATTTGTATAGGCAAAGAAGAAGTACAGTGATGAGTAAGTAGATAGAATAAAGGTTTATGATCATTGGGAGTAGTGTAAAAGATTATAAAAGGAGAGTTATTTTGTAGAATAACTCTCCTTTCTTTTCAATGTAATAGCTTCTTATTATTTAAATCAGGCTTTGTTTGAAACACGATTATATAAATTGTTAATATAATTGTATTGATCAGATTGGCTACTATAGTCATAAAATCACTTGATGGAATTAGGAGAACAAAGATTGAAAGTACGGCAGAAACAAGTGGAATGAACTTTTGTAAAGTAGTTAACTCTCCATTTTTATGAAGCTGCGAAGACATAAAGAAGGTAATTAAGAAAACAACGGATGTAAATAATAGTCCTAAATATCCCCAACCATCTTCAATATACCAAGGTAAAAAGCTCATTCGTGATGTGAAAATAAATAAATTTAATATTAGCATGCTAATCATTAACGTATTTAAAATAGTGATATTTGTCTGTTTCTTCATTTGAATTACACTCCGAAATTTATTTGATTTTTATTGATTATAGTGTCAATTAGCGCTTAGTTAATTGAGTTAATTCTTGTAAATCTTTTTCTTTAAAGGACTTAAAATTATTCTTTTCAACTGTATACATATCTTCTTTTATGAGACCAGCTTTATATTGTGAATCTAAAAACTGAAGCTCTTCATCCCAAATTTTGATACTTAGCTGAAGGCACTTTTCTCGCTGAGCTGTTGGTAAATCATCTAAGTGTTTCGGTTCTTTATGTGGATTTTTTGTATTATCAACACGAATTCCATAACTTAGTTCTAATTCATCTAATTGTTTATATAATTCATCCAACTCTTCTCTTTGCTTCATTATTGAATTGACTTCCGAGCTGGTGATATTAGGATTAGTTAATTTGAAATGAGCTAGTTCCGTCGCGTAGCCTTCAGTTTTTGAACTTGTATTTGCAAACACAACAGTTGATAATCCCATTAATAGGCCAAGGGATAAAGTTGTAATAATTATTTTTTTCATATCATTTTATTCCTTTCATTGTTTCGTATAAATAAAATATTTTTCGATATTTTTATTCAGATGTTTTTGCCATTTCCATAAATCTTTGTTCAATTTCATCCAATTCAAATGAATGACATATTCTGCGGTCTTCTTTATCTAAAATTCTGTAGTGTTGAGATAGAATATTTTGTTGTATTTGATAACCGTTTAATTCTTTTATTTGTCGCCACCATACTTTTCCTCCTAAAGTCTTCGGGAAATTCGTATTGTAATGTGTAAAAGCGATTGTTTTTATAATTTCATTCACATCATCTCCGAATGTCATCTGGACTGTATCGCTCTGTTCAAAGAGTGTTACGACACAAACTGCGCCTGCCCATGTGAGGGTGCGTCTACCCTTTTCAATTTCTACTAGTGTTTTCTTTGATAAACCGATAATCTCTGACATTTTATCTTGTGATAAATCGTTTTCAACACGGATTAGTTTTAATTTTGAATTGACGAGTTCAATAAATTCTTGCTTATCCATCATACATCTTCCTTTCTTGTATAGTGTAAAATTACACTAAAGGTGTAATCTTGTCAATAATAGTGTAAAGAGTTACCTTATATTATTTTGATCTTGTTAATTAATATTTCACTTTTAGTTTAAGAAAATGTTAAGAAACCGTACGAGTTTTTATTAAGAAATACGCTCTATACTTAAAAACGTCCTACAGAAAAACATAATGAAAGGCGGAATATAGATGAAAAGATTTATACTTGCATCAGTATTTATCATCGTGGCAGGAGCAGCATATTTATTAAATGGGAGTGCTGCGATTGATAGAATGAATCCATTTATTGATCTAGAGCACCATTACGCAATCATTGATACAGATGGGAAAAATCTAGGCGGAAATAAAGGTTATGAATATGAAGTGAAAGCTTATAATGAAAAAGGAGAGTCAAAAGAAGTTACGATTGATGAGGTAGATGAATTACCGAAAGGATCGTATTGGTATGTCATTACGAGAGGGAAGTTCTTACATGATAAAGTACAAGTAACGACGGATATGATTCCTGATGGTGCGAAGGCGAAGTTAGGGTTATAGAAAAAAACGATTCCTATTGTACCTAAAAATAACTAGGCATGCAAACAGACTATTTTGCTATTTTTTTAGTAGTATTATTGGAAAGTGAAAGGCCAATATATCTATGTTATACTTTAGTGAATTTGAAAAGATTTTTTGTTTTTTTGAGAAAAGGGTGATACATATGCAAAAAGATATTTTAAATATATTAGATAAAAAGCAAAGTAAATATGAATTTCCTACATTAGATAATGAAAATATGGATACTTCCCAAGTGAAATTCTCTCTTTTCTTTAAAGAGAATAAGGAATGGTTAATGGTGTTTCAATTTGTTGGTGTAGGCTCATTAGGCATATTTAATGATATTCAAATATATGGTGATAGAATCGATTATTCAATTGCTGATGACGGTATTTTGCAACTAAGTGATGGAGACTATGAAGTATTCGATGATGAAGGTGAGTTTCTACTAGATATTCATAAAGGTAGCTTGAATATTCGTGAGCAACAGATTGAATATCAATTTACTGAAGAGGATTATGTGAATAATGGAATAGATGTGCAAACGACAGAATCTTATCCAACACATTTCATGCGTATGCTTGCTACTAATGAGGAAGCTAGAAAGTTATTATGGTGGAATAAAGAAGAAATTTTAGCAGAGGTAGGTTTAAAAGGCGATTGGGAAGTAGCCTATGAAACGGAAGAGTGGCAACATGTTTTAGATGAGAAAGTAAGTGAAAATGAATTCTTCCAATCAGTGGCTGCTGCGATAGAGAAGAAAGATCCAAGAGTTATTGTGAATAAGGCTGCTAATACACATTGGAAAAATTGGGTGGAGTTTAATTACGAAAACTCATATTAAAAATTAAAGAGTAGATAGAAACTCTTTTCTTCTAATAAAAAGACTATCCAAAATGTTGAAATTTGGATAGTCTTTTTTCATTACACAACCGCAGGATTATAAATCATCGTAAAGTGCCCTTGTAATAGTTCAATATGACACGGTGTATGTAGTGAACTTTCCCCATCCGTATCAACTTCTTTTTCTTCTTTCGTTTCAATATGAATGGATGTTGCTTTTACGTGGAAGATGTCATTTTCATTTGTGTCTTCAAATAGTTTCTTTCCGATATAATCTTTAAATGCTTGAATGCCTGTTGATTTTACGACGAAAATATCAAGTGTTCCGTCATCACATTTTACGTTCGGAATAAAGGAAGGGATACCACCAAGATATTCACCGTTTCCAACCATAACAAGAACAGCTTCGTCTTCATATACTTGTCCGTCGTAAGTGATTTTTACTGGGAATGTTTCAGCGTTTTTTACAGTTCGAATTGTGCTTAAATAGTAACCGATTTTACCAAGCTTTGCTTTTTCTTCAGCATCGATATTGTTTGATACTTCAGAGACGAGTCCAATGCCCCAAAAGTTTAAGAAGTGTTGTCCGTTCGCTTTTGCGACATCAATTGGTTTTACATGTCCCTTTGTAATGAGTTTTGCTGCTTCTGCGATGTTTTGTGGAACGCCGAGTGTGCGAGAGAAGTCGTTGCAAGTTCCGCCTGGAATGATTGCAAGTGTAGGTCTAATTTCAAGAGGGGCTAAGCCGTTTGTACATTCAAATACAGTTCCGTCACCACCGAAGACGATAATTAAATCTACTTTACTAGCAAACTCCTGACAATATTTTGTTGCATCACCTTGTTGTTTCGTATGAAGGATGTGTAGGTCAGGAAAAGCGGTGGTAAGTGGTGGTACGATTTTCGCTAAGTTAGTATGTAAATCGCCTTGTCCTGCCTTTGGATTTACGATGAGGAGTACTTTTTCAAATTTTGTCTTTGTCATTTTTATTCTCTCCCTTTGTCTTTTAAGAACCGTGATAGAAAATAAACTTCCATCAGTAATTGATGGAAGTTTACTTTATTATTCTGTTACAACTGAAGCGATAAATGGTAAGTTACGATATTTTTCCGCACAGTCGATACCGTAGCCAACGATAAATTCGTCTGGAATTTGGAAGCCAACATATTCAGCTTTTAAATCCACTTTACGACGCTCGGGCTTATCCAGTAACGTACAGAATTTCAATGCTTTTGGTTTATGCATGAAGAAGTGATCTTTTAAGAAGTGAAGTGTTAAACCAGAATCGATAATATCTTCTACGACAATTACGTTTTTTCCAGTAATGTTTACATCGATATCTTTTAATAGTTTTACTTTTCCAGATGTTTCTGTTTGATTTCCGTAGCTAGATGCAGAGATAAAGTCGATTGTTACATCGTTTTTAATGTGACGAATTAAATCAGCAGCGAATACGAAAGATCCTTTTAATACAGCGATTACCACGATTTCTTCTCCTTCAAAATCACGTTCGATTTGAAGAGCTAGTTCTTTTACTTTTTCTTGTAATTGTTCTTCAGAAATTAAAGTGTCTTTTATTTCAATATTCATTTGAATCCTCCTACAATGTAAAACTTATGAACATTTCGACTGTAAAGGATAGAACGGAAAAAGTCAAAGAAGAATAGAGTTTTTTACAGAAATACCCACAATATAATCAGATGATATGATATACTGATTATATTAAGAAAACGCTTCCATAAAGGGTGATTATGATGAAAAAGAAACAGTATACGAGTGTAACGTTTATAAAAGCATTACTTTTAACAATTGTTCTTGGTATGTTGGCTTACATAATTGATGTACCTGCGATTCGCATTTCACTAATTGGAATGACTTTGGTATTAGGCGCAATTTCTCACGGTATGATGTCGCAGCTGCAAGAAGCTGGATTGGATGATATGAAAGATCATATAGATAAGAAATGAGAAACCTTCACGTATATAGAATGAAGGTTTTTTTCTTTTCTTACAAAAATGTAAGGTAATTTGTAAGACAAATCGATAGTTGCATAGTAGTGTTTTGGATAAACTATAAGTGTAAGGTAAAAGGCAAGCATATTTTAGGTAAATTAAGTTTTAGGCACTCTATATGTGAAAAAGGAGTAGGAGGGCATGGAGAAACGTTGGACGACCTTTTCTTTTTTAGCGACTAGTAACACCGTAATGCTAGCTGGAGAAATGGATTTTTTGCATATGTTTGATCGAGAAGACGATCATTCTTCTTCCAGATTTACAATGAAATGGAGTAAATGGAGCGATAGTTGTAAATCGGAAGAAGAGGCCCCTAACGAAAGGCAAAAAATTATTTTAACAAATCCTATTAAAGCATGGGTCGTTCAACGTCGTAAGTGTAACGTCAAAAATCACTTCAAGAAAACTGAGCCGAGACAATTAGTTATCACTCCGGCCCTTCCTACTTCTAAATCACGCGAAAGTAACAAATAAATATCGAGACACGCATCCAAAAAAACATCGTATATATTACGGTGTTTTTTTCTTTTTCTGAAATGAAATCTTTAAATGAAATATATTTCATCTGCATCTCATATTTACATCTGTTATTTATTTTAGTAATACATCCGATGCGAAGTGATGTGAATAAAGTATAAGGAGAGAATGAAGATGAAAAAGAGACTATTACCAATTTGTGCAATGGCACTTTTAACAGTAGGTTATTCTTCGGTAGCGAGTGCTTCAACTGGAACACTGACAAAGGAAGAGGCAGCGCAAGTGCAGTCAGATGTAGCTAAAAAGGAAGAAGCAATTAAGGCACAGCAAAAAAATGATGCAGAGAAAAAGCAAGCGGCGCAAGTACAAGAAAAAAGTGATATGGCTAAAAAAGAGGAAGCAATAAAAGCCGAGAAAAAGAGTGAAGAAGAGAAAAAGAGAATAGCACAAGAACAGTTAAAAAGTGATATGGCCAAAAAAGAAGAAGCGATAAAAGCACAACAAAAAAATGATGTAGCCAAAAAAGAAGTAGCGAAGCCAGTTGTACAAGGTGAAAAATTACCAAACACAGCATCAAGCAATGTAGCAATGATGGCATTAAGCGCCTGTCTTGTCGCAATAGGTACATTATTTGGATTGAATCGTCGCAATAAGGTTAAAGCGTAAATAAAATATTAGCCTATAAAGAATGGGATAATTTCATATATTAAAAATGGTAGGATGTCCCTACCATTTTTTGCATGGAGGGATGAAACATGAAGCTACTCAATTATATCGGTATTATATTAATGGCTATAGGGCTATTTATGGGATCATATTATGCGGTGGAATGGTATAAAGGAAAAAGCTCCGCTCAAGAATTAACAAAAGAAGAAATAAAGAGCCTTAAAAATATACAAGATAATCAGCTTTCTAATGAAAAACCAGTAACTTCCCAAGTGCCTTCTACTCAAATACAATATAAAGAAGGAGAAAAAGTAGCCATGTTGCATATTCCAAAAATAAAAAAGAAGTTTTCTATATATTGGGGAGCAAGCGATGCAACTTTAAAAAAAGGAGTCGGTATGTTTGTTAGTGATTTAACGACAACGCCATCTGGTGGAGGACATACTGTATTAAGTGGGCACAGGGATACTGTATTCACAGAATTGGGAGACCTGAAAGAGAAAGACAGTCTTTTGGTGGAGTATGACAATAAAATTTACACATATGAAATTCAAAAGAAGTGGATTACACATGCGGATGATCGCACTGTCATTGTGAAAAAAGAAGAACCGACTTTGACACTGACGACTTGCTATCCATTTGATTATATAGGGGATGCACCGGATCGATATATTATCGAGGCAAAGTTAATTACGAGCAATTCAAAATAAAATTATAGAGTGATACATGCTAGCTACTTAAAATGAGAGGGGGAGACATAGATTATGTCAAAAAACATTTTAATTGTTGAAGATGAAGATATTTTACGTGAAATATTAAAAGATTATTTTTTGAGTGAACAATATATAGTGTTTGAAGCGAGAGATGGGAAAGAAGCTTTAGTTTTATTTGAAGCAGAAGAGGTTGATTTAGTTATACTCGATATTATGTTACCAGAACTAGATGGATGGTCTGTTTGCCGAAGAATTCGTAAGACGTCCCAAGTTCCGATTATTATGCTGACGGCACGTGTTGATGAAGATGATACGCTACTTGGTTTTGAACTTGGAGCAGATGATTATGTGACGAAGCCGTATAGCCCGCCTATTTTATTAGCAAGAGCGAAACGATTATTAGAAAGTAGAAAAGCATCAAAGAAACCTTTAGAGAATGAAGATGATACGTTATCAATTCATGGCATTCACGTCCATTTTCCGTCGCGTACTGTTACTGTTGATGAGGCAGACGTTAGTTTAACACATACAGAGTTTGAAATATTAGTGTATTTCATGAAAAACCAAGGAATTGTACTAACAAGAGAACAATTAATTTCAAAAATTTGGGGATATGAATTTGCTGGCGATGATCGAACTGTTAATAGCCATATTCGTAATTTGCGAAATAAATTAGGAGAGAAGGCAAAGTACATTATAACTGTAGTACGAACCGGGTATAAATTTGAGGGGAATGTATGAGAAAAGGGATTGTACTAAAATTATTTACTCTTACAACAGCGTTATGTATGTTAATTTTAGCGACGATTTTTATTGGGCAAACGATATTTTTTAAACAATATTATGCGAATCGAAAAGTGGAAAATATTAAAGTGAACTTAGATTCCTTTAAAAATAACTATTTAAATGATGCAGGAAGTGCAGAAGGAATTCAGAAGCTGGAGCAAGACTTTTTAAGAGAAAATAATACGTGGATTACGACTTTAGACCAGTATGGGAATTTAAAACATTCAAATGATTATTATTTTGAGGTAACGATAGACCGTAAGCAACAGAAGAGTTTTGGACAACAAATATTCATGCTTCCCTTATACAATCTCATTAATATAGAAGAGATTGATAATAAAGCATTAGATCAGTTCTTAGGACAAGAAATTTATTTTTCTGGAGTAAAAAAAGAAGATAGTTTTATTCCATTCTCTTTCGCGTTAGGTAAGCAGAATTTAAGCGGATCTAATAAACCGCTAGAAAAGGCATTTAAGGAGAAAATAAGTAAATTAAATGAGGAGAAAAAGAAAGCAGCTCAAGAACAATTTGTTAAGGAAAAGAAGCCGGCCGTTCAGGAACAAGCTGCCCAAGAATCAGATGTTTACATAGGAGGACGTGTTACGAAAGTACAGTTACCCGATGTAAAAGGACCTGTAAATCCAATTTATAAAAATAGTTTATTCTTAGATAGCATAAAAGAGTTTCAAACAGAGTTATTACTAAAAGAAAGCGATCAAATACAGTATGAAACACAAACAATGGACTATGAAAAAAATGATATAAAATATAAATTATTAATTAAACCAATAACAGATAAAGACGGATCAGTGACATATATATATGCAATGGCATCTTTGCAACCAGTCGATGAGGCTGTACAAATGGTGCAAGATTATTACATTTACATTATTGCGTTTGTAGTCGTTCTTATATTTCTAGCTTCGTTCTATTACTCAAAACAAATTGCAAAACCGTTACTAAAAATAAATGATACAACGAAAAAAATAGCGCATTTAGATTTTACAGAAAAAATTCCGATTACTTCAAAAGATGAAATTGGTGATTTATCGAAGAATATTAATGTACTATCTAATAAACTCCATTCTCATATTGGACAGCTTGAACAAGATATTGAGAAGGAAAGAAAATTAGAAAATACGAGAAAAGAATTTATTTCAGGTGTTTCACATGAATTAAAAACACCGTTAAGTATTATGAAAAGCTGTATTTCTATTTTAAAAGATGGGGTAGCTGAACATAAGAAAGAGTATTATTTTCAGGCGATGGAGAGAGAAGTAGACAAAATGGATACTTTAATTTTGGATATGCTTGAGTTAGCTAAATTTGAGTCAGGCACGTATAGAATGAAAAAGGATTCATTTTATATTGATACGATAATTGAAGACATATGCGAACAGCTTTCTGTAGAGATAGAGAAAAAAGAGCTTCGTGTTCATAAAAATGTATGTCCAATTGAAGTAATTGCAAATCAAAGTCGGATTGAACAAGTCATCGTGAACTTCATTACGAATGCAATACGTTATACACCAAATAAAGAGGATATCATTATTTCTACAATAGACGGGAAAGATCGTATAAAAGTGTGTATTGAAAATAAAGGTGCCCGCATTGAAGAAGAACAATTAGATAAAATTTGGGATCGTTTTTATAGAGTGGATGCAGCTCGCCAGCGTTCACAAGGTGGAACGGGGCTTGGGCTGGCCATTTCTAAAAATATTTTAGAATTGCACGATGCTGAATATGGGGCAAAGAATACAGAAGATGGTGTGTTATTTTACTTCTATTTACCGAAAAAAGCGTAGATGATACAATCTACGCTTTTTTAATTTAATTTCATATTATCTTTACTTAATCTTTATTTTTAAGCGATATAATCGGGTTAGAAAAAGAGGTTATGTAAGGAGTAGATTAGCCGTGAATAGCAATTTACTAGGTGTGATGGTATTTATTTTCTTTTGTGCATTTATTGTATTTATTATTGATATTACTCATTGAGAGCTTTGATAAAAAAAGAGCGCTAATTAAGCGCCCTTTTTTTGTGAATTCATTTGATAAGCACCAATGCTTTTGAATAAGCGTGGTGAAGTGATAAATAAAAATATAAGTAAAACTGTACATAAAATAAATGACCCAATCATTGTGCTACCGTTAAATATTAAAGAATATAAGAAAGCTGATTGTCCTTTTGGTGCATATTGTCCCCAGAAAATGATACCGGCAATAAAGTGGCAGAAGTAGCGAGCTAAACTACCGATAAAAGTAGCAAGGATAATATAGGAAATGGTTTTCTTTCTTTCACCGTTGATTAAAGTTTGTTGAATTTGTTTATAAAAGATTCCAGCAAATCCAACGAATGCGAAAGCAACAAAGTATTCAATGATTACTTGAATTGGTGTGACGATAATTGCATCCCCTACGACAATTTGTAATAATCCCCAAATTAAGCCTCCTAAGAAAGCCATTTTGAAGCCCCAGCGGTATGCGATAATAAAAATAGGAATCATAGCAAATGAAATGGAACCGCCTGTTGGAAGTTTAATTGATAATGGTAAAATATCGATAACCAAGGCGAAGGCTGCAAGAATTGCAGATTCGATCATCGCTTGTAAATTGGTGTTACGCATGTTGTCTCCCCCTAAATCCAAGTTACACAAAAAAGAACATTATCATAGGAGGATACGAAATACGTAAATAAAAAAGAGGTATGTATTTCGGACGTTTGCACAATCCCTGCGTTAGCATTAACTAACAGGTTCGAAGGGTCGGAACGAAGTGTTCCCTCTCAGCGGCAAGGCTCCCCCTGTGATAACGAGATTCTTTATTTGCTATTGTTTATTGTAAGCGAAATGGATGAGAATGGCAAATGAACCTTGTATGACAATAATTGAAATATAATTGTATTGAAATGTTAATAAATATGAAGCAAAAAGATATAGTCCAAATGAAATAGAGTATGATATAATTTTCTTGAAAATAATTATCATTCTCTTCTGAGGGGGAAGGTTATGAGCTTAGTAGATATAAAAATTGGTGAGAAAGTGTTAGTACAAAGTATTCAGTCGCTAGATAATTTACTAAAGAGAAGACTGGCTGCTTTCGGTCTCGCGGAAGGAAGCGAACTTCGCCTGAAACAGAAGGCGATGTTTAAAGGTCCTTGTACATTGGAGTGTCGTGGACAGCTAATTAGTATTCGTCATTGTGACGCGAAAATGATAAAGGTGGAATTAGCGTGAATAAGGTTGCTTTGCTAGGGAATCCGAATACAGGGAAAACATCATTATTTAATGCGCTCACTGGTTCTTATGAATATGTAGGGAACTGGAGCGGTGTAACAGTAGAAAAGAAGGTTGGTAAATTAAAAGGTAAGCAAGGAACATTAATTGATTTACCAGGCGTTTATGATTTAAATCCAGTTTCACGTGATGAAGGTGTCGTTACGAACTTTCTACTAACAGACGAATTTCATCATATGTTAAATATAGTGGATTCTTCGCAATTTGAGCGAAATATGCATTTAACATTACAATTACTTGAATTTGGTAAGCCAGTTTCAATTGGTTTAAATATGATTGATGTGGCAAAGCAAAGAGGAATTGTTATTGATGTAAAACGATTATCAGAAATATTAGGTGTAACAGTCGTTCCTGTCGTTGCAAGAAGCGGAAAAGGCTGTGAAGAATTACTTGCTACTCTTCATGAAGAGAAACAAAAAGAGAAAAAGCCATTCGTTATTTCATATGGTGTACAAATGGATGAAGGAATCGGAGAGGTAATCGCTCTTTTAGAGACAGCGAATTATGAGCATCCAAGATGGTTAGCCCTTCAATTTTTAAGCAATAACGAAGTAGTAGAAAAAGAAATGAAAGCATTACCAATTTATAAGGAACTTATAGCCATTCGATCTCGTTTAGAAGGAAAACTTGATTGTACGTTGGAGGAGCATATTTACAAAACTCGTGAAGCGTATATTGAAAAGTTAAAAACAAATGTCATTCAGCATGAGAAAGAAGGAAAAATTCCTTTTTCGGAAACAATCGATAAGTTAATTACACATAAAATTTTAGGACTTCCAATCTTTTTAGCAGTTATGTTTTTTATTTTTCAAGTTACGTTTACGTGGATTGGTACACCTTTATCTGATATGCTTGATGGATTTTTTGGCGGGCAACTTACTGATTGGGTTACAGCTGGTCTCGCAAGTGTTGGGGCTTCTGATTTTATTCAAGCGCTCGTTACAGAAGGTATTATTGCCGGTGTTGGTGCGGTATTAGTATTCGTTCCACAAATCTTTGCACTATTCTTCTTCATTTCATTATTAGAAGACTCAGGATATATGGCGCGAATTGCAGTTGTTATGGATAGAATTATGGAGTTTTTCGGCTTAAACGGAAAAGCATTTATCCCGATGATTATCGGCTTCGGATGTAACGTTCCAGGTATTATGGCAGCGAGAACGATTGAACAGGAGAAAGAACGTTTACTTACAATTTTAGTAACACCATTTATGTCTTGTTCAGCACGTTTACCTGTATATGCATTATTTGCGGGAGTGTTCTTCCCTCATAGTCAGGCGACTGTTGTGTTTTCTTTATATGTTGCAGGTATTGTTCTTGCGTTACTCGTTACAAAAATTATGTCCCTTACTATTTTAAAAGCGGAAAAATCTATTTTTGTAATTGAACTACCTCCTTACCGTGTGCCACAAGCGAAAACACTATGGCTGAGCACGTGGGAGAAAGGTAAAGGATTTGTTCGTAAAGCAGGTACATTTATCTTCGGTGGTTCTGTTGTCATTTGGTTATTAAACTATGCAGGCCCATCAGGATTCGGTGTTGATATGGGAGACAGTTTCTTAGCGATGATTGGTGGTTTTATCGCTCCACTATTTGCACCGCTCGGCTTTGGAACGTGGCAAGCTGGGGCATCCCTTTTAACAGGATTTTTAGCGAAAGAAGTTGTCGTTTCAACAATGGCGATTATTTATGCGGTTAAAGAAGATGTGCTAGGAAATGTAATGGGGGCACATTATACAGCGTTATCAGCGTACGCATTTATGTTCTTTGTTTTATTATATGTTCCGTGCTTAGCGACAGTAGCTGTTATTAGACGTGAAACAGGATCGGTGAAATGGACAATTTTCTCTGTCGTTTATCCACTTGTTGTTGCTTATGTATTAACGCTCATTATATACCAAGTTGGATCCTTACTCGGATTCTAGAAGGAGATGTATTACAATGATGGTCAATATTATAATTGGAGCTATCATTTTTGGTTATGCAGCATATACGTTAGTTAATTTTGCAAAGAGAAGTAAAAAAGGAAAATGCGCAGCATGTTCTTTAAATAAGTCATGTCAGTCGCAAACTTGTAGTCCAGATATGGAGCAAATTGCTCATAAATAGAAAAAGCTTTGCGAATTTCGCAAAGCTTTTTTATTTACTTTTTAATTGTAACAAGTTGAGCTCCTTCTACACCATTTTTTCCAGGGAATTCTTTACTAGGATCTTTATCGAATTTTAGTACGCCTACAGATTTCTCTTCACCTTTTACATTCCCGTAAGTTGCATCGTCAACAATTGCGAACATGTCTGCATATGCGCGGCCACTTCCGATAATTGTGTTACCTTCATATTTTAATTTTGCCCCATCAAGTGTAGCATTTTCTACCTTCTCTTTTGCAAATAGTACGCCTTGCTCTGCTGTTACAGCTGGTAATTTATCAATTGCTTTTGTGTCGTCATTTTTATCGACTTTTTTAAGGAGTTCTTTCTTAATAAGTTCTTCCCCTGTTTTCTTATCCATTACAAGAACCTTTTTATCTTCAAGTGTTGTAAGTTTCATTTTATACATATCTTTTTCTTTTACTTCTTTTTTATTTTTATCCGCAATTTGCTGAACTTGTTCTTCTGTTCCGTACAATACAAAGCCGTTCGCTTTTTCTCCTAATAAAGAACAACCTGATAATGCTCCGAATGAAATTGCTGCCGCTAACCCGATTCCTACTAATTTTTTCATGATGATTTCTCCTTTTATATGTTTTATAGTAAATGCAGTTTCTGTATTAGTCCTGAAATTATGAGAAGCTTTTTTGTTATTCCGTTGCTTATGGTATTAGTCTATAAGAAATATGGAGATGCAACTATCGAGTTAGCTTACAGTAACATTACAATGATGTAATTTAATGAAAGTACGTAAAAATAAGTTAATTTCGAGAAAAGAAATAATAAGAATATAGTAGGAATACAATATTCTATCTAGAATGTCATATTATATTGGATGTATTTTGGAAATAACATGTAAGGACATCTTAGTTTTGTTATAATAAACACATAGGTTGTAAAAATGAATATTCTTACTGTAAAGGGAGATTTTTAATTTTTCTAAGTAGTGAATTTGAAATATGAGGTATATCATAGGAGGAATTTGGATGTCTGTATTTAAACGATTACGAGATTTAACAATGTCAAATGTGTATTCATTAATTGAAAAAGCTGAAGATCCAGTTAAGATGACGGATCAATATTTACGTGATATGCAAGCGGATGTACAAGAAGCTGAGAAAAGTGTAGCTGCTCAAATCGCACTTGAGAAAAAGTTCAAGTTATTATTTGAAGAGCAAGAAGCACTTGTGAAAAAACGTGAAGAGCAAGCACATATGGCTGTTCAAGCTAGCAACTTAGATCTTGCGCGTCGTGCTCTTGAAGAAAAACAAAATGCAGAGCAAAAGATGAATGAATATAAAGCAAGCTATGAACAAAATAAAGCTGCTGCTGATAACCTTCGTGCGAAGCTAGAAGAAATGCGTAAGCAATTAACAGAGCTGAAAAATAAACGTGAAACACTTGTGGCACGTGTAAACGCAGCGAAAGCACAAAAGAATATTAATCAGGCGATGTCTGGATTTGATGCAAATACAGCAAAAGCTGGTTTAAGCCGTATGGAAGAGAAAGCTCTTCAATTAGAGGCTGAGGCAGAAGCGAGCGGTGAAATTTACAAAAAAGAAAAATCATTAGACGATGAATTCGCAAGCTTAAATAAAAATTCTGCTGTTGACGATGAATTAGCTCGTATTATGAAGCAGTATGAGAAATAATATAGAATAGAGACAAATGGACCGACATGTCTAAATATATTCATGTCGGTTTTCTATTATATTTTAGAGGAGGTTTTGCAATGACATGGATGAATGTGTTAGCTATGCTCGTATGGACAGGGGCGAGTGCGGTACTTTTATTTGCAATTATGTGGGTTGATTCGATTTTTACAAAATACAATGATTTAAAAGAAATAAAAAACGGGAACACAGCTGTGACAACACGTTTCGTTATGAAGCTATTTGCTCAAGGATACATCTTGTCACAATCAATTACGAAAGCGAATGATTTATGGCAAGCGCTTCTTGCCTCAGCAGTTTCATTCGTTATTTTATTAGTTGTAGAAATGTTTATTGAATTTGTTTTAAGAAAAATGGTAGGTCTTGATTTAGAAGAAGGAACGAAAGAAGGCAGCGTAGCACATGCGATGTTAGCTGGTTCATTACATATCGTTGGTGCACTTATTTTAGGTGCTTGTTTATAAAGAGAGAAGGAGGGGTAGATTGTGAGCTTATTTAAACGTATTAAAAATATAATGAAAAGCCCGGAGCAGCCGAAACCAGAAAAGAGTCTTTTAACGTTAGCTCCTGGCGATATGATTGAAGTTTCGTTAGTAATGTATGAATTAACTGGGAAAACGAGTATGCATTCTCGGAAGGAGATTGTTTTAACCCTGCGGGACGGGAAAGACATTCGCTATTTAAAAATTGAAGACCGTGAAAATACGTATTACAAATTATATACACCAATTGACGGTCGTTTAGATTCAATTGATGAAATTCCGACGACAATCGAAATGGATGATACAGAGTACCATATGGAAGAGCAATATAATGGACGTGTTGTTGTAATGGGGAAAACACCGTTCTCTGCTTCGGAGGAACAGTACGTATGGGAATTCCAGTCTGATAACCGTAAATTATTACGTATTGAATGGCAAAATGGTCGCACAATGATGTATGAGGGAGAAGCAATTATTCCTGCTGATGTACAAATCATAAGAGCAACATAAGGGGGGCGTAATCATGTCAAACCGATTGTTTACCATGATTAAATCGTTCGTAATCCCTATACTTGCTATCGTTACATTACTTGTTATTGCGGGTTATGCTTTATCAGGCTGTCAAAGTGGTCAAGCGAAGTCAATTCAAGACCGCTATCCGCTTGAGTCTGTCGCAAAGGAAGGTAAACAAGAATCTTACGTGTATAGGGCCGCCAATCGGTCAGTTCCTGAAGTCGCAAAGGAACTTATAGCCGAAAGGAAACCGAAGCAAGCATCTAAAGAAGACGAAAATCAAATGTTCCTCGTTTATTCTGATAAAATGTATAATCTTCAAAAGGATAAAGAGAAACCATCTGATACGTTAATTGAAATAAGTAATGAAGAATTTGTCCGTCAAAATTACCAACCATCCTTCTTACAAGGATATATTATGGGGAGTATAATAAACGATATATTCGGTTCACGAAAATCATCATACGGTGATTATCGCGGATATAACGACAGACAAAATCATAAACCGGTTATTCCGGAAAGACCACCTACGAAAGAAGAAAAGAAAACCCCGCCTCCAATTACGAAGGAAGGGAAAGGATCGATTATTAAGCGAGGCGATAATGTTGATTCGAAACCATCAGTAGGTGATACAGGTAGTATTACGGAAAAAGGAAGTAATACCCCGCCACCGTCTACTGGAAGCAAAGGGACAATCACGAAAACGCCAGGTGGCTCGAGTGGATCTGATGTGAAGCCGAAATCATCCATTAAAACTCCGCCAAAGAATACGTCTCCCCCGAAAACGAGGGTTGGCGGCTCAGGAAAAATTACGAAAAGAAGATAATGTAGGGACCGAGAAGCAGAATTTGCTTTTCGGTCTTTTTATTATGGAAATTAATTCTTTATAACTGGTGCAATTAATATATAAGGAGGGATTAGTATGACTATGTATAAAAGGTTTAGTGCAATTATGTTCCTCGTATTAATTGTAAGTCTGTTTATTAGTACAACGATGGGATTTCACTTTGTAGTAGGTATTCTATGGATAGTATGTACATGTACTCTATTTCTGTATATTCCGCTTCGTTTTCAACATGAAGTGACCGCCTTTCAAAAATACGTAGAATGGATTAAGAGTGAAGGAAGATGGGGGAGTGCAAATATATCAGCGATTTTTAAAATATATCGATTTACCGACAAATACCGACAACGGTAGCAACCTAATAATAAAACGAGGCTGTTCCAAATTTTCTTTTGGAACAGCCTCGTTTGTTATAACTATTAATGAATATCATGTTTCTTGAAATTACCGCCTTTTACTTCTGCTACGTCATAAACTGTAATAAAGGCATTTGGATCAATTTCCTGAATAAGTTCTTTCATTTTACTTTCTTCTAAACGGTTAATTACACAAGAAATTTCTTTAAATTTCTCTCTTGAATAACCACCATAAACTTCATTGTATGTTGCGCTTCGGCCTAAACGATCGCGAATCGTTTCTACCATTAGCTCAGGTTCTTTTGTAATGATTTTAAATGTTTTTGATCCACTTAAACCAACCTCAACAATATGAATTACTTTAGAAGCGATAAAGTAAGCAATTGCCGAAAGGATAGCTCCTTGAAGACCAAATACTGTTGAAACAAAAATAAAGACAAACATATTTAAGAATAAAATAAGGTCACTTGTTCCAAATGGTAATTTACGAGAAAGTAATACTGCTAGCATATCGATTCCATCTAATGCACCACCGTTACGTAATGCAAGTCCCATACCAAAACCGATAACAATACCACCAACAACAGTAACTAAAAGTGTGTCGCCTTCAATAATGGTTGGTACGCCGTGCATGAGAACGGTACCTACTGCTAGCGAAGCGATTCCGATAATAGAATAAATTGCAAAGCTTTTACCAATTTGCTTATATCCTAACCAAACGAAAGGAATGTTAATAATTGCGATTAGAAGTCCTAATGGTAATCCAAATAATCTTGAACTAACGATACTTAAACCAGTCACACCACCGTCTGATACGTTATTTGGAATTAAGACAGCTTCTAATCCGTACGCTGTGATAAATGCCCCAATAATAATCATTAAAGCTTTTGAAGCAATCTTCAGCTTATTGGGCTTACTCTTGATCATTTTTTTCATATAATTTCCTCGTTTCAAACTAGTTTCTTTTTCTTGCATGTTTGCTAATCAGTTCGACTCATGCCTAACAATTATTTTAACATTATATTTGAAAAAATTCTCCTTTAATGGGTGTATGCAGGGAATATTATCAACATATTACTATGTAAATAATTCTGAAGTTCATGCAAGAGTATTTTTCAAAATGATGGGGCTGTTAAGAAAATATAATACTAATTACAGCTAGGAATAAAGAGAATCCTAAAATAGTTCCACACACTTTCATATGTCGTTTACGCCCCATAACGACGATCGCAACATATTCACGAATCATTGCGTTAGGCCAGTAATAAAATGCTGTTTTTGAGCCGATTCCTTGGCTATTAAGACCGGCTTGTCTCGCATATATACCAGCGCGGAAAAGATGGAAATTGTTCGTTGTAAAGATGCTTTTATACTTACCTTCAGGTTTTAATGAATCCATAATTTCTTTAGAAAACAACATATTTTGATATGTGTTTACAGAGCGATTTTCTTGAGCGGTATGTTCAAGAGGAACCCCTTTTTCAACAGCGTACTTTTGCATCGCTTCTGCTTCTGGAAGATTTTCATCTGGACCTTGTCCACCAGAGAAAATGATTTTTGGTGGTGTAGTAATAGCTGCTTGTTTCCAATAAAAGTCGATTGCTTTATTAATACGACTTGCTAGAAGTGGAGGTACTTTGTCATTAATTAAGCCACTGCCAAGAACGATGATGAAATCTTGATTACGTCGTGGTCTATTAAATTGGTATAAAAAATATGCTGTTAGGAAATTGGATAAATGTATAAAGAAATATACGGTTATAAGAGAAATACCAGCAAAAATAGGTTGGAAATGCGGTGAAAATAAGCTCGCCGGATTTATGATAGGGAGTAGTATAAATAATAAAATCCCTAGAGCTGCAATTAAAGTTAAAGAGTTTGTGAAGCGTCTTCCTTCTCGCTTCATTAAAATCCTTGCATTAAGAAATAACCCAAACATTAAAGCGACAATACCAAAAGGTATCATTAGGATAAGTGCTATCATAGGAAGAATTACAATGAAATGCAAATTGTTATTGCCGTATTCAAAAGATGCAATAACACAAAATATAAGAAATGAGCAGAAAAAGGCATTAAATAAAAAGCCATTTATTATTTTTCGTGGATCTTTTAAATAAGAGAAAAGAAAAATAATAAACAATATAAGAGGAATAATTCCGAAATACATAAATGTTGTACACCTCAATTTTTATAATATTTTTATAGCACCTTTAATACTACATGATTTTGAAGTTATTAATGATAAAATAACGATTCGCAATTTTCTCAATAAATAATATAGATAAATATGATAAAATATATTCAAAGCGATATATTAAAAGTAAAATGGTTGAGAAGGCACTCTGTAGAGTGTCTTTTTTCTTTTGGGCATGTAATTATACATATTGTGTTTATTTTCAGGGAAAGAGGATTAAAATATAAGTTGTGGATACATGCTATAAAGCAGAATTTTATATAAACATTTACCTCTACTCTTTTTGTATCTAACAATCTTGTAACAATTAATGATTCTGTTTTCTAGTGTGTGCTTACGAAAAGTGGGATGGGCTGTATATAAACAGGGGAAAGAGCGTCTTCTTGAAAGACGCCTTTTTGTTATTTAGTGCAGATGGTTATCACCATTAATATAGTGGAAAATATCTATACTAAACATTAGCAATCTTCCGTATAAAGATTATCAATTTACTATATATTCCATCGGTAGTAAGCTACATATGAAAGGCTTTCTTTTTCAAAATATTACCCCTAATAAATTTTTGAAAAAGTCAACTGTCTCCATACTAGCTATTCATGATTAGAGAAAAAGCACTCTTCTGGGTGCTTTTTCGCATATAAATAAGCTATTTTTATAGGCATTGTTCATACACTGAAAGTAACGAAATGAAAGTAGGTGACAAAATGCCAGCTGTTGTTGAAGGAGTTATTATTGAAAACTGTAACGGAACAGTTAATTTAGGTGATAAATATAATGTGCAGCCAATTGAAAAAACGAAAGCGTATAATGGATCGGGGTCATCAAATACTGGATTTAATGTGAGAACATTTAATGGTATTAGTACAGCGGATGTAAGTGATAGCGATGTGTATGACCAAGTAATTCAATCTACGTTATAATTTTTATATGTAAAATTGCATAAAGTGATGTGTTTGCCCTGTGATACAATTTAGCTGTGAGCTGTTAGTGATTCTTCTTTATCATAGTTGTTAGATTAGAAATGTAACATCTTATCGAAAATCATACGTATAAGAAAAAAGACACTTCGCTTGAAGTGTCTTTTTTCATTTTAGTGATACCCTTTAGCAGAGTCTTTATGAATTTTATTTTTAAATATGCTGTAGCTCCAAAGTTGATATCCAATAACGATTGGTACCATGACCATTGCAACGAAGAACATAATTTTTAAGTTTAATTGACTACCTGCTGCGTTGTATAACGTTGTGCTATAAGCGTCGTTAATACGTGATGGTAACATTCTTGGGAACATACCTGCAAAGCCAGTTGTCATAAACATTGCGATCGTTAAGCAAACGAATGTGAATGCAAGGCCGATTTTATGTTTGTACACCATAATAAGTGCTAGTACACTCATTAACATTGCAAGTACTGGAAGAATGAATAGTACAGGATATTCCGTAAAGTTTTGGAATAAATTTGTACGATTTGCAGTTGCTACATAGAAAATAGCTAAAATGATAGCAGCTGCCATTGAAAATGGTCTTGCGATTTTATAAGCACGATCGGATACTTCACCAGTTGTTTTAATCATAACCCAAAGGGCACCAGATACGACGAATATAGCGGTGAAGAAAAGACCACCTAAAATGCCGTAATGGTTTAGTAAGCTAAGTAAATTTCCTTCATAACCATCTTTTCCGATTTGTAGTCCGTAATATAGGTTAGCGAATGTAACACCGAATAAGAAGGCGATTAGGAAACTACCAATTGCAAATGCCCATTTACAAGTTTTTTGCCATATTGGTGAATCGTCTTTATGCATAAACTCAAGTCCAGCAGCACGAGCAAATAGTGCAAGTAATACTAAAAATAGTGGTGTATACAGGTAACTAAACATATTTGCATATGTGATTGGGAAGGCAGCGAATGTTGCACCACCAGCTGTAATTAGCCATACTTCATTACCGCCCCAGAATGGTCCAATTGCTTCTTGTAATTGATTTCGTTCTTGTCTATCTTTCGCAACGAACGGGAAAATCATCCCGTTACCGAGTGCGTAGCCGTCAAGAATAAAGTAAACTGTCCAAATCACACCCCATAAACCGAACCAGATGATTGCAAGCATATCATGAGACATGAGCCACACCTCCCTCAGTATTATGTTCTTCTAATGCAGCTGGTCCTTTTTTCGCGAACTTCAGCATTAAGTATACGTCTGCAATTAAGAGTAAAGTGTAGAACAATATTAAACTAATTAATGAGAACCAAATTTGTGGAACTGATATAGGTGATACAGATTCTGCTGTACGCATCAATTTATATACTGTCCATGGTTGACGACCTACTTCAGCAACAATCCAACCAGCGTTAATTGCGATATATGGAAGTAAGACAGACCACATTGTAATTTTTAAATAACGTTTTGAGTTTTCTAGTTTTCCTTTTCGGTTTAAATAGAAACCGAACCAAGTTAATGCCATAAAGAACATGCCAAGTGCAACCATTAAGCGGAAGCTATAGTACACGAGGTTAACGTTTGGACGATCTTCTTTCGGAATATCTTTTAAACCAACAATTTCTCCATCAAATGAGTTTGTATAGAAGAAACTTCCGAGTTTTGGAATTGTAAGCAGTTCAAAGTTTTTTTCATTTTTCACATCAGGAATTTGAATGATTGAGAAGCCTTGTCCTTTTCCAGTTTCCCAAACAGCTTCCATCGCAGCTCCTTTTGCTGGTTGATACTTAGCTGCTGATACACCGGATTGATGTCCCATAAAAGGTGTAATAGTTGCAGCGAATAACCCTAGCATTAAACCAAACTTAAATGATTTTTTGAAGAATTCCACTTCATTTTTACGTAGTAAGTGATATGCGCTAATTGCCATAACGAAGAAAGCACCGACAATATAACAACCAATTACAGTATGGAAGAACATATTCCATGCATATGGATTTGTAACAAGAGCCCAGAAGTCATTTAATTCAGCGCGGCCGTTACGTACTACGTAACCAACAGGATTTTGCATAAATCCGTTTGCCGTAATAATCCAAAGGGCAGAAATATTTGTTCCAAGTGCAACCATCCACATACAGAAAGCACGGAACTTTGGTGAGATTTTGTCTTTACCGAATAACCATATTCCCATGAAAGTAGATTCTAAGAAGAAGGCAACGAGTGCTTCGATTGCGAGAGGTGATCCGAAAATATCTCCCATATATTTGGAGTACTCAGACCAGTTTGTTCCAAATTGGAATTCCATCGTAATCCCAGTTATAATCCCCATTACGAAGTTAATTGTAAATAGCTTCCCCCAGAAATTTGCCATTTTACGGTATGTTGGATTCAATGTGCGGGCGTATTGAGTCTCCATACATGCTACTAAAATAACAAGTCCGATTGTCAAAGGTACAAATAAAAAGTGATAAAAAATAGTAATTGCAAATTGAAAACGACTCAGTAACAGAACGTCGGACATAATAAATATTCACTCCTTTTTACATTATCTACAGTTAGTTTATAGTGAAAATAGGGGGGGAGTATGTGTGACTTGTTACAAAGCTGTGTGTATATTTTGAAAGAATTATGTCGGTTATCTGAAAATATATTGTTTTTATAATAAAACAATATCCTTTTTGAGTTTTTCATATTTTGGTACACTATTTATGTAGTGTAAATGAGAGAAAAGAGGGTTTTTTACTATGAAGTCATTAGAAGAGATTTTGCAGTACAATGAAAAATTCGTTGAAGAGAAGAAATATGAAGAGTTTGTAGCTGGGAAATTTCCAAATAAAAGAATGGTAATTATCTCTTGTATGGATACACGTCTTGTTGAACTATTACCGAAAGCAATGAATATGCGTAACGGTGATGTAAAAATTATTAAAGTAGCAGGCGCTGTTATTTCTCATCCATTCGGAAGTATTATGCGTAGTATTTTAGTTGCTGTATATGAGCTTGGTGCTGACGAAGTATGTGTTGTTGGTCATCACGATTGTGGTATGGCAAAAATTCAAGCAAGCAGCACAATCGAAAAAATGAAAGAACGCGGTGTAACAGAAGAAAAGTTAGATACGCTTCGTTATTCTGGAATCGATTTAGAAAAATTCTTGCGAGGGTTCTCTAGTGTAGAAGAAAGTGTAGAACATAGTGTATCAGTACTTCGCAACCATCCGTTACTACCTGAAGAAGTACCTGTTCACGGTCTTGTTATTCACCCTGATACAGGAAAATTAGATTTAGTTGTGAATGGCTACGAAGCTTAAGAATTTACTTTGTCATCCTTTTTATCTGGGACAGGATCAAATCCTCCTGGATGGAAAGGGTGACATTTTAATATACGCTTACACGTAAGCCAAAATCCTTTGAGTGCACCATGTTTTTGAAACGCTTCTAATCCATAATGAGAACAAGTCGGATGAAAGCGACATGTTGGTGGCGTCATTGGAGAAATGAACTTTTGATAAAAGCGTATAATACCGATAAAAATCTGTTTCATAATGGTCTCCTTTTCAGCATAGTCTTAAAGTATTATAGCATGACCGTACATAATTCTTTACTAATGTTGATTTCCGTTATATCATATTGGATATAACGGAATTAAATTAAAAGCGGGAGAGATGTTGTATGCCATCAGTAGAAAGCTTTGAATTAGACCATACGATTGTAAAGGCGCCTTATGTAAGACATTGCGGAGTTCACAATGTAGGTAGTGACGGTATTGTAAATAAATTTGATATTCGTTTTTGCCAACCGAATAAACAAGCGATGAAACCAGATGTTATTCATACGTTAGAGCATTTATTAGCATTTAATTTACGTAAACATATTGATCGTTATCCGCATTTTGATATTATCGACATTTCACCAATGGGTTGCCAAACAGGATACTATCTTGTTGTAAGCGGGACACCAACAGTTCGTGAAATCATTGATTTATTAGAACTAACATTAAAAGATGCGGTTCAAATTACAGAAATTCCAGCTGCAAATGAAACGCAGTGTGGCCAAGCGAAGCTTCACGACTTAGAAGGAGCGAAACGCTTAATGAATTTCTGGTTAAGCCAAGATAAAGATGAACTTGAGAAAGTATTTGGATAAAAGGAAAACTGCCTGTGAAAGGGCAGTTTTTTATTTTTCCTCTGTCGATAATTCCTATTTCCGTTAAACGAACGCACCTGTAGCCAAAATGAAAAATATAATTGGGCAAGAATATTGATGTGAGCTTATTGGAAAGCGAAATGAAAATAGCATTTGACATAACACCTTTAGGTGTTATAATAAAAACGAAACCAAATGGTGTTATTTTTAGTTTCTTTAGGAGGTAAAAGGAATGGACAAGCAAGGACAAGAAATGTTTTTGAATTTTATTTTACAAAGAGTTCAAGAAGGTAAGCAGGATGAAGCAAAAGCAATACTTACAGAAAACTTCAAGAAACAAGATGAAGGTGCGTTCTCAAAAGAGGATATTGAACAATTTATACCTAAAATGATTAGTCTACTAAAACCAGAAAAATTAGAGGAAGTAAAAGCTGTAGTAAAACAGTTTTCTGGAAACTACGGTAATTAATAAGAAGAAACAATCTAAACATAATGTTTTCTAATAAGCTGTACACTCCATATTCTTTTAAACCTTGAAGTCAAAAGGGAGGATATGAAGCACGTTATATGCTTAAACAAGAACCATTAGTTACTATACAAAGTTGGCTGTACTATTGGAAGGATAAGCTATCTGCTCTAAAAACGTCTGTAGAGGAAGATAACAATTAGTTATAAGAGAACCGAATTTGTGTTGTTTAACACTTATTGGTTCTCTTATTTGCTTTGGTCGTATTCTTTCAACTGTCTTTTATTAACTGTTTGTAAAAGCAAAATTGGTGAAAGGTAATAGTCAGTAGGTGATTAAAATTACATTTTTATGTAGGTAATGGTGAGAACAATCCAAGAGAAAGCCCCAGCGACAATACAAATAAATCCAGTTCCTGAATCCTTTTTCTTTATTTGTTCAATTGCAATGAGGAACATTAAAGCTCCTAATAGAAATTGTGAAAGTGGTAGAAAGTTATGTTGATCTGTCAGTAAACCAATGCTGGATATGATGATGACACTGAGTGCGATTAAAATGCGTAGTATACGAAGCATGTTATGACTTCTCCTTGCTGTTTTTTGTATAGGGGTTATCTTCTGGTTTATCAACGGAATGTTTATATGAATAGCCTTTATTAATTGTCATGACGGAGAGTACTAATACGATCAGTACGATTATAATGCCGATAATTAATATTTTGAGCATGAAATCCCTCCTTTTCTTTATTTTACATAATTTTGTAATTGATGAAAACAATAGAAATTAAAAGGATGAAAGAAGGGTGTTACATGGAGAATAAAAAAACATATTATATATCAGTTGGAAATGGCCAAATTTCGCAAGTGAAGACGGCGGATACGTATAATTTTGAGATTTATGCAAATGACGAAGAGATTACAGAGTTAAGAGAGTATTTTGATCAAGCATATGAAGAGGACTTAGGTTCGTTTGTACGCTCCCACGTTCCATTCGTTGAGTATCATAACGATTCGAATAATGACCGATATGATGAACAACTACAAAAAGCATATAAAATGATTTATGATCTAGGGAATCATGAAACGAAAGAATTAGTCGCGCAAATGGGAATAATCAACGGATTGTAATTGGATAATATTATGCAGAAAAGCGAGAATATGCTACAATTTGTGGTAGGAAAAACTTGTAACCATCAATAGGGGAGTAATGGCATGTACAAATTTAAAGATTATTACCACAACACTGTACAATTATCGTTTGAACGTTACCCATTTTCTCCTGAGCCAAAGCATGTTTGGGTTGTATGCCGGTACGGGGATCAATGGTTATTAACGCATCATTTACGCCGCGGTCTTGAATTTCCAGGTGGTAAAGTCGAACTCGGGGAAACACCAGAAGAAGCGGCAGTTCGAGAAGTTCATGAAGAAACCGGCGGCATAGTTTCTGATTTAACTTACTTAGGACAATATAAAGTATCCGGAAAAGACAAAATAATCATTAAAAACATTTATTTTGCAACAATTAGTGCGGTAGAGCAGCATACGCATTACGAAGAAACGAAAGGGTCTGTTTTATTAAAAGACATTCCTGATAACATTAAGACTGATAGGAAATTTAGCTTTATTATGCGCGATGATGTATTAGCGCGTACGATGAAACATATAGAAGAAATCGGCTGTTTTACAAAGTAAAATGGCCGGTTTCTTTTTTTACCCCCAAAAATGGTGTGAATATACCTTTACATTCAGGAATCAAAGCCTCCTCTTATTATTGTCAGTTTCTGTCGGTAAATCGATATATTTTAAAAATCGCTGATATATTTGGAGTTGTGGTCGATATATTCGGAAAATCGCTAATATAATTTCATTTACTATCATATCGTTTAAAAAGTTTACTGAATCTCCACCTCTAAAAACGAAATCACCTCTAACAAATCATCCACCACACGTGAATGTTCAAAATCACCCCAAAACAAATCCTTCTTCCAAACGCCCCGAATTCCTACGTTTTCAGCTCCAAGCACATCGTTTTCTGGATGATCCCCAACATAAAGGCATTCTTCAGCTTTTACGTTTAGCTTTTGCAAAGCTCGTTCGAAAATTTCTCGGTGTGGTTTCTTAATTTTTTCTGCTTCTGAAATGAGAATTGCATTTGTATACGTATGTATGTTTAAGGCACGAAGATTATTTGTTTGAAAGTCAGTAAAGCCGTTTGTAATAATACCAATTTTTATATTGTGCTGAGTTAGTTGCTGAAGTAATTCATGCATGTTTGGGAAAGGAATGCAGTGATGTTGAAAGTTTGTAGTGTAGTCATGCAGCAGTTGCTCTTGTGTTAAAGTGGTAATGTTGTATTCGGAAAGGAGAGTAGCATATACTTTATCTTTCCAAGTGTAGCCATTAGTATCGAGTTCAAGAAAACGAGAACAATACTCGGCTTGTTCTATGTTTATAAAATGAAGAGAAAAGCGATTGTATTGGTCGTGAATAAATTGCTTTAAAGATTGACGACGATCTAATAGTGTCCCATCTAAGTCGAAAAGTACTGCACGAATCATAAGTAACCTCCTTAAAAAATAGGGATATTTTCATAAGTAATTATCGCATATTTGTTAGAAAATGATTATTATATTTTTGTAGAATGAAGCGACGGAGGTTTATATGAAGAAACTGTATGGAAGGTTAGTTTGTTTTATTATTTCAATTGGCTTAGTGGCTGGATGTGATATGACGAAGCAAACTTCGAAAAGAGAGAAGAAAGATGTGTGTGAAACGACAGAAGAATGCACGCAAATAGGAGATAAAACACTTCAAAAAGTATATAAAAAGATAGATGGACTTTCAGAACTTGAGGTACCAGAAGATTATGATGTAGAAGAACATGTAAGTAATGATAGGAAAGAAGAAGAGAAGAAAAAAGAGGATGATGAAAATTATTTCTTTTTAGCTTCTTATTATATTGATGGTGATGAAATTATAGATCCTTATTTCGACAAACTAGATCGTAAACGATTGAATAAGGCTTTTGCGGAGGATAAGGAAGCGAAAGAAGAAGTATTAAAGCAACGTAAAGATAGGGATTATCATGAATCGTTATGGGAGATGTATAGCACTCTTATTCCAGCTAAGTATCGCACTGACATAAAAGAGTTTGACATGGTAACAGATGGTTACGACGGAATTGTCGCCCACGTTATGCCAAGTGTGGAGTATCCGAAAGAGTGGACCATTAGTTTAGATACGCTTGATTCTGCAGTAAATATCGATCAAGTGATAAAAACATTAATACATGAGACGGCGCATGTGTTGACGCTAGGACATAAACAAATACCAGTAAATGAAAAGTACTTAAAGGCTTTTGAAGAAGATAAAGATATTTCATCATACCAAAATAAATGTAAATCGCTTTTCTTACAAGAAGGATGTGCGAAGGAGAGCTCTTATATAAATCAATTCCATAATTTGTTCTGGAAACAAATTGAGCAGGAGTGGACAGAGAAGAAAGTAGAAGAAAGTGAAGAAGCTCAAATGGAATTCTTTAAGGAAAAGCATGATGATTTTGTTTCACTGTATGGGACGACAAATGTAGCAGAGGATATTGCGGATACATTTACAGCGTTTATTTTACAAGATTCCCAAAAGGTGAAAGAAGGATCAGAATTAAAACATAAAAAAATTGCCTTTTTCTATCAATTCCCCGATCTTGTAAAAATGAGAGCGGAAGTGTTGTCGGGATTATATGATATTTCGAGGGATATAGAGCAGTCATAGTGTAGTTTGTACTATTTGTCGGTAAGTCGATATAATTGGATTTATGTTCGATATATTTTTAGTCGATCAAATGAAAACGCGAGGACGTTCCGTCCTTTGCGTTTTTTTATGTTGATAAAATTGAAAATTCAGTCTTTTTATAAAGAGAAGCAGGAACTGAAGCTTTAAAATAGAATTAGTATAAAAATGTCACAAATTAGACACAATTATAATGCGCATATTATAGGGACTATAAGTTTACTCTCGAGGAGGTAATGAAACGTATGAAAACGATTCTTGCTGTTGCTGGTCTCATTTGGGTAATGTCTCATGGTTTTCCGATTTTTGAAGGAGAGCAAATTCGTAGTGCATTAAATAAACAGTTTAATGATTATCATATTATTGATCGAAAAGATAATGTCGTTACAGTGCGTGTGAAAGATTGTTTCCACACAGTTACAGTTGCTAATGGCAATGTTACAAATGATTCAAAAATGTGCGATAAAAGATAAAAGAAAGAAGCTGACTCTGGCGTATGGCTTTGAGTTAGCTTCTTTTTCGTTTTCCAACAAGGATTTTTTCAAATGCTTCGACAAATACATACATAAGAGTTGCAAGGACGCAAGTGAGCAATACACTGAGTAAAACGAGTGTGAAGTTAAAGACTTGGAATCCGTAGCTAATTAAATAGCCAAGTCCTTGTTTAGAAACGAGGAGCTCTCCGAAAATAACACCGACCCATGATAAGCCAACGTTCACTTTTAACGTTGAAATAATGGCAGGGAAGGATGAAGGGAGAATAACGTGCTTATAGCATTGCCATTTATTTGCGCCAAATGTGTGCATTACTTTTATATAGTTGGAATCGACTTCTTGAAATGCGCTGTAAATAACGAGAATGGTAATGATGATGGAGATGATTACCCCCATTGCGATAGAAGATGAAATGTTTGGACCGAAAATGACAATAATAATTGGGCCGAGTGCTACTTTTGGCATTGCATTTAGGACAACGAGATATGGATCAAGTACGCGAGCTAAAAGGGGCATCCACCAAAGGAAAGTGGCGATAATAGCTCCGAGTACTGTTCCGAGAATGAAGCCTACTCCTGTTTCGAGTAATGTCGTCCATATGTGAATCCAAAGTGAACCGTCAATCCATTTCGTTAAGAAGAGATCCCAAATACTCGAAGGAGAGCTAAAGAGTAAAGGATCAATCCACTCTTTCTTGCTAGCCATTTCCCATAGTGCAAAGAAAAGAACAAGAAGTAAAAGTTGTAAAGAGCGAGCTAGCCATGCACGTTGTCTTTCTTTTTTTCGAAACTGTTCATGTAGTTGTTTTATATTATCCAAGTCGTTCCAACTCCTTCCATATTTCTTGGAAGAGGGCTGGGAAGTCATGGTGGTGGCGTGCTTCTAACGGCGATAAGGAACGGATACTATCTGGGACGATGAATGTTTTTGCAATCTTTCCAGGGTTCGCTTGCAGCAAATAAATACGATCGCTCATCGCAATTGCTTCTTCAATATCATGTGTCACAAGTAGTGATGTTTTCTTATATTTACGTAGCAATGTGAAGACGAGTTCTTCTAGTTTTAATTTTGTTTGATAATCGAGAGCGGAAAATGGTTCATCTAGCAATAAAATTTTTGGATCGGTCGCCAATGTTCGAACGAGTGCAGCACGTTGGCGCATGCCGCCGGATAGTTCACGAGGATATTGCTGTTCTATATCATGTAAGCCGACTTGTTTTAAAAGCTTTAATGTATGTTCTTTCGTATTTTCATCATAAATTTTCCGAATATGAAGTCCGAGCATAATATTTTCTTCAATTGTTTTCCACGGAAACAAGTAATCTTGCTGGAGCATATAGCCCATAGATGGGGTCATAGTTGTAATCAGCTCACCATCTAAAAATACGGTCCCTTCAATTGGGTCAAGTAGCCCTGCAATAATAGAGAGGAGCGTTGTTTTTCCGCAACCACTCGGACCAAGGATAGAAATAAATTCCCCCTCTTCTACTTGCAAACTCATATCTTCAAGAATAAGTTTGGCATTTTCTTTTGCAAAAAAGCAGTGAGAAACGTTACGTATTTGTAAAAAACTCATATATTTCGCCTCTATTTCTTAATGACGCTTTCAGCAATTTTTGTATTGACGAGCGTTTCATGTGGAACTTCTTTTTGTAATTCGCCAGCTTCCTTCATAATCGCTTGGAGCTGTTTCCATTCTTCAGCATCTAATAATGGATTTGTCGCATAAGAATGTTGTTTTTTGTAGCGCTCAATTACTTTTATTGAAATGTCTTTTGAAGTGTCTTTAAATAGTGGAGAAACAGCATCAGCAATCTCTTCTGGACTATGTGTATCAACCCATTGCTGCGCTTTATATAGCGCACGCGTGAATTTTTCTGCAGCAGCTTTATCTTTCTTTAAGAAACTTTCTTTTGCCATAAACGTTGTATAAGGAACAGTGCCAGATTCAGCTCCGAAAGAAGCGACAATATAACCTTTTCCTTCTTTTTCAAATATACTTGCAGTCGGTTCAAAGAGCTGTACAAATTCTCCTGTACCAGATGCAAAGGCATTTGCAATATTAGCAAACTCGATATTTTGAATTAAGTTCGTATCTTTGTGAGGATCAATGCCATTTTTCTTTAAAACATATTCTCCAACCATTTGTGGCATGCCGCCTTTACGCTGTCCTAAAAACGTAACGCCCTTTACGTCATTCCAATTAAAAGTGTCTAATTTTTTACGTGAAACTAAAAATGTGCCATCTGTTTGTGTTAACTGTGCAAAATTAATGATAGGATCTTTTGCTCCTTGTTGATGAACATAAATGGACGTTTCTGAACCAACGAGGGCAATATCAATTCCGCCGGATAATAGGGTAGTCATCGTTTTATCCCCGCCAGCGGTTGTTTGTAAGTCAATATTTAAGCCTTCATCTTTAAAAAAACCTTTTTCAATTCCAACATATAATGGTGCGTAGAAAAGAGAATGGGTAACTTCGCCAACTCGAATTTTTTGAGCTTGTTCTTTCGTACTTTCTTTTGTGCTACTACAAGCAGCAAATGTGAAAACAGCTAGTAACATGATGCAAAAAACGGTTATTAATTTTTTCACTATATGGCACCTCCTAGAAGTTAATCTACAAGCATGATATGTAGGTTAGTGCCCATATGTGAGTATATAGCAGGAATTTTTTGGGTAGTACAGAAGTACAAATATAAGGGGTGATAAAATGGAGTACGAATACGATGATAGCATACATTTACATCTTGATTATTTCGGAACTGAATGTGATATGGAATCGATTGCTTATAAGAGGAAGCATGAAGACGTATGGGATGTGTATTTTAATTTTGGAGTATACGGTATTCAGAAAGATGATGTAGAGACAGGAATGTTTATGGACGAATATGCCGGTTATTACGTTTTTTCTGTACATGCTCGTGATTTGAGCTGGGAATTTGGAAGTGCTCAGTTTGAGGAATGGGTTTTGAGGAACCATATAGTAGAAAAAACACTTCAAAAATAGGAGGAATTTCGTGGTTGAATTTCTCATCTTATTATTCATTTGCGTAGTTGGAATTTTCATCATGCAAGTACTCATTTACCGATTTGCAAAGAAAAATATTCATAAATACAAAGAAGTGAAGTGGATTCATATGTGGCTAGATATGACTATGAAAAAGGGTCCGAGATTAGATTTTTTTGATTTTGTACTTATAGTAATCGTGAGTATCATATGGAAAATATGGATGCTTCCTCTTATATAGTAAACATGCTAATCATTTCAACATTTTCCCTTGCATAATAAATAACGAAAAGAACCTGTCATGTGACAGGTTCTTTCTATAGAAATAGTTTTCCGAAACTCGTGCCGACAAGATCACAAATTTCGGTCGGTTCACATGTGGTTATCCAATTAGATAAAGATTATAGTAAAACTGTGAGCGGTGTTATGAAAGATATTTTAGCAAACACGGAAACACATACGTACGGAATTAAAGTTCGATTACAAGATGGGCAAATTGGTCGTGTTCAAAGTGTTGGATAATAAAAAAGAGGTCGTCCATCTTTGGACGACCTCTTTTTTATTATGCTTGGTTAGTGCGGAAAAATGGAAGCTTCTGCACAGCGTAAACTAACCCATATGCAAGAATTAAGCACATAAGAGGGTTAATGAAAAATCCGTAGCGATTAATTGCTAAGAATAAGTTTGAGAAGATGATATAAATAACAGAACTTGCTACTAGCATCATAACGCGTTTATGTTTAAATGAATTTAGCATGAGGCAGAAACTGCTCAAGAATGTACCAATGATGAAGACTCTATGACACATTTGCATAAATTTATGAATATGGTATTGGTCTACAGCAGGAGCTGTTTTGAATAACTCAATTGTTTTCCCAACAGTGAACCAAGAGAACCAATATGTGAAGTCCGTCTTAAATCCATTTTTGATTAAATCTTTTGCGTAGGCGCCTTTATCCTCTAAGCCTTGGGCTCTCATTTGGTTAACCACATTTTCATAGCCGATTTTGTTAAATGGATCTGCGCCGGCAATTAATGGGTCCGCACCTTGTGTTGAGAATAAAATAAATTGATGAAACGCTAAATAGTTACGAACAACCCAAGCACCGATAATAAAGAATGGGCCAATGAGCCATAATAATCCAATCCGAATTGATTCTTTAAATCCATATGTGAACAAGACGGCAAGAACAGGAATGAGCATCATTGGAGCTGGGTTTGGACGGAACATAAGTAAAATAGCAACAACAATTCCAAACCATATATGGAATTTTGCTTTATTGTATTTCCATGCGAGAACAAATACATACACGCTTAACGATAATAAGAATATTGAAGGAACTTCTGTTAGTAATGTACGGAAGTATGTATAGTTACTTGGATAAATAGCATATAAAATACTTGCGACAATTCCATAAATATTCTTTTCAAATAACTCTTTTCCTATTAAGAATACTAGTAACACTGTGCCGAGATTCAATAGCATATTAATGACAGTTGCCACGTAATAGTAAGGAAGTGATGTAACATCAGAAATAATCATAGCGCCAGCTAATAATAGTGGCTGACCTGGTGTGATGTATGCATTTTTTCCAGGAACTTCACTAGGCTCCATATAAACATATCCAAAGACACCGTGTTTTAGTAACTGTTCAGCTGTTAACGAATAGTTGAACGCATCATATGCACCATAGGTTACTTTGACTGCTTCTCCATTTAACCCTGGCTGTTTTACTAGACAAAAAACATGCAACAGGAAAGAAAACGCCAAAATTACATATACCGCTTTAGGCAAATTTTTAAACTTATTTAACAAAAATGAGCAGCTCCTTTTTTATTAATTCTTTCTTGTTTTCATGATAAAACCTTAATAGTATTAAGGTTTTCCAAAACATAGTTATTATATCATAAAGTGGAGGGGAGTAATTTGATTTTTCAATACTCCATAGTTTAAATTCCAAAATTCAACTGATTATTAAGGGATAATTAAGAAAATATATTTATAGTAAAAGCAAGTTGGAAGACGAAATACACGTTATATGTTATTTTTATAGAAAGCGTTTTTACGATGCGAGGTGAAATTAATAGATAGAAAAGAGGGAATGAAGTGAAGTATGGTTCCACACTTTATCATCTTCCGAGAAGAAATATATTAATTTCTACCATGTTAAGTGGCATGGTAACCTTACTAGTAACAACTGTGCTGTTTATGATTTTAAAGTTTTTTAATTTAGATATGATTAAAGATATTTTTAATCATAAGTTGATTTTAAGGAGTATGATGATTTTAATATGGGGTGCACTCTTATATTTTGTGTATTCAAATAAAAAAGAGACGTTCATACTTAAATCGTCCCTTCGCGTGTATCTTATATTATTTTTTATAGCGCATGTAGTAACTTTATTTTATATTGTGTTACAAGTTAATATGAACTTCGTAGAAGCGATAAATTGGATTTACTATTATAATATGCAGTTTATATTTAGCTTACTAGTAATTTATGCAATATATGTTTTTGTATATAGTGTGCTAGGGAAATTTTTTCTGAGTGTTATTTTAACGAGTTGCACGTTAGTCATTTTAGGTATTGTAAACCATTTAAAGCTTATTTTTAGAGGGGACCCACTATATCCTTCTGATTTTACACAGATTGGACATATGCAATCTGTTATACCGATGGTGATGGATTATTTTAGTTGGGGTTATATTCTTCTCGTTATTGTAAGTGTTGTTGCCTGTATTTTGGTGGGTATGTATGTGAGGAAATATATTCAAAATGTAAAAGTTCATGCAGGCGTACGAGTTCTATTTATAATAGGATCCGTTTTTGTTTTATATGCGTATGGTAATTTTACGAATACGTTTATGAATAAATGGTTTCAAAAGTCGGGTATAGAGTTCGTTTTGTGGAATCAAAATGAAAATTATGCTTCAAATGGTTTTGTGTTAGGCTTTATAAGTAATTTAGATACGACAGTCATTGAAAAGCCGAAAGACTATTCAAAAGAAAATATGCTTCAAATAGCAAAAGACATAAAGAAACAATATGGTAGCAATATAGGGGCGCAGAAGCAAAAAGAGAAACCAAATATTATTTTTGTAATGAGTGAGTCGTTTTGGGATCCAACGAAATTAACGAATCTTTCCTTTAGTGAAGATCCTTTACCGAATTTGCATCATTATATAGAAAGTTTTCCTGGTGGACAAACTATTTCGCCGACATTTGGAGGAAATACTGCGAACGTTGAATTTGAGGCGTTAACGAGTTATTCAATGAGTTTGTTAAAGCCAGGATCTATACCATATCAGCAAGTCGTTACAAATAAAGTAGAAATTCCATCCATTACTCGAACGTTGAAAAAAGAAGGGTATTACACAAGCGCTATTCATTCGTTCGGTCGTTCATTTTTTAAACGTGATGATGTATATAAAGTGTTAGGATTTGATAAGTTTAATGCACAAGATACGATGGAAAATGTAGAAATTGATGGAGATTATATTAGTGATTTATCTATGAGTAAAGAGATAATAGCTGAATTAGAGAAGCAAAAGAAACCTACGTTTGTTCATGCAGTTACGATGCAAAATCATTTTCCATTTACAGAAGGAAGATTTGGCGAAAATCAAATAGAGATTAGTGGATTAGAAAATGAAGAATCGAAAGCTGAATTAGAGACTTATACAGAAGGGTTAAGACGTTCAGATGAAGCTCTGCAATATTTAATAGAGCAACTAGATAATTTAGATAGACCTACATTATTAGTATTCTTTGGCGATCATCTCCCATCACTAGGAACAAATAAATCTCTTTATAAAGAGACTGGTTATATAACAAATGAAAAAACACCAAGTGAACGATTAGCGATGGCACAAACGCCGTTATTAATGTATGCAAATTTTGATATACCAAATGACAATTTAGGCCTAGTAAGTCCAATTTATTTTTCAAATCTTGTCCTTGATTATGCTGGATTAAATAAGGTACCGTTCTATGAATTTTTATCGAAGTTATATGAAGAAATTCCCGTACTTCGTGACGAATTGAAGATAGGAAAAGACGGAGAAGCAATAAAAAGTTTAACAGCGAAACAAAAAGAAATGTTGAAGCAATATGAGCTTATTCAATATGACTTACTTATCGGAAAGCAATATAGTAAGGATATATTATTTAAATAAGCGACAAAAAGAACTTGTATACGATACAAGTTCTTTTTTCATAGCTTTTAACGGGGTAACCAGACAAGCTGGGTTTAGGGAGTATTACTTGTACATTTAGTATAAATTAAAATAGAATCGTTTAAGTGATTGATTTGTGAGAAATGTGTGAATTTTTATCCGTTTTACATATGATGATTAAAGGGATAAAGAAAGGGCGGGACCGAAGTCTCTACTCTATGTATAAAAAGAAAAAGAATTTGCCGTTTTGGCAAATTCTTTTTTATGTTGAGAAACAAAAGGCTATTATGAATTTAAAAATTTAATAAGTTCCTTATTTAATTCATCTGCCTGATCGATTGGAGAGCCGTGGCCGCTATTTGTAAGAGGGTATAGCTCAGCACTTTTGTAAGGGATTGTAGCTGTTCTATATTCTTATTTTCACGACCGTCCATATAAAGCACTTCCCATATTATACGTGTTATTGTTCATGGTTTTCATGCTTACATATGGCTTGGAGAAGCATAGTAGCTATGGATTGATTTTCCTCATTTGTTCAATTTATCTTTGTTTGTCTATGAAAATCATTTATTATAATAAATGGTATTCTTCGAGATATTATTTTGAAGGGGTGTTGAAGTGGAAGAGAGCTTTCTATCTGCTAAAGAAGAAAAGAAAAACGCTAAGATTTTCTTATGGGTACTGCATGTCATTGTGATTGTATATGAGGCTGCATATGCGATTATATTAGAAGATAAAATGCCTTTAGAAAATTGGCATAAAGGGATATTGAAGCTTGCATACATCATGATTATATTAGGTATCGGTGTTTACTTATTTGAGAGAGGAAAAGCACATTTAGTTAAATATACATATTTATTTGCATACATGATTGCAGAGATTTTCAATATTGGATGGTATGCTTTTCATAATACAATAGCATTTGATGAAGGGAATGTAATTGAATTTATTTTCATTTTCTTCGTGCCAATATTTTTAAGTAAACGATATTTATTTATCTTAGCGCCATTTCTTATAGGAAAATATATGATATACCTATTTGTATTTGGAGAACTGAATCGGTTTATACCTCTTGTTATGAATATGTTGTTGCTTTTCGTGTCATATATTATTTTAAATCGATTTGTACAATATTTTTCAGCAGTCAAGAAAAGTATTGCCGAGGCTAGTCAGGCACAAAAATTGGCGGTTATCGGAAAAATGGCAGCGACAGTCGGACATGAAATTAAAAATCCACTTGCTTCATTAAAAGGGTTTACGCAATTACAAAAAGAGAAGCACGAAAAAGATGCGACTTATGGACAAATGATTCTTGAAATAGAAAATATGAATAATATGATTAGCGAATTAATGGAGGTTGCTACATGTAAACCTTCTGTTTATGAAAAACATATTGTAAGTGATGTTCTAGTACAAGCACTAGAAAAAATGCATGAAAAAATGGACGAGTTAAATATAAATTTCACCTTTAATGAAGAGCATAATAGAAGTGAGATTGAATGTGATAAACGAAAATTAAAAGGTGTATTTTTGTATGTTATTAAAAATGCTCTAGAGGCAATGGAACATGGTGGAACATTGCAAATACAAGTTGAAGATAAAAAAAGAGATTATGTAGTAATAAGTATAGTAGATAGTGGTTTCGGGATAAAAAAAGAGAATTTAGGAAGAGTTACAGAGGCTTTTTATACAACGAAGCAAGATAAAATTGGATTAGGCCTTACGTTAGCAGAGCGAATTATTACAGAGAACCTTGGAGAATTACATATTTCTAGTGAAGTAAAGAAAGGAACGAGAGTAGAAATACTGCTTCCGAAAAAACTTGAGCGCAATGTAACACAAGAGTAAGAGGTGTTGTAAAAGGAGCTATCATATGGACAAAGGCTATATATTTGAAAAAGAAGAAATAAAGGCGTTAAAAATATTTTTATGCTTATTCTTCGTTATATTTTTTATGTATGATTTTGCTGAAAAGGCTATGGTCCTTTTATCAGAAGGAGATCAAAGGTTAGCAGATGTTTTTGGAGAAGGATTAGGTTTATGGTTATATAGTTTGATGGTTTTATTGTTTCTTATCGGAATATATTGTATGAAGCGGAAAAATCCATATATTGTGAAGTATATTATTTTAATTGGCTATAATATATTGGATTTTATTAACAACTTCATTATCTATTACGGAAGTGATGCTGAATTTGATGGTGGGAATATAGTAGAAGGATTCTTTATTTTATTTGCACCGATCTTTGTGAATAAAAGGTATTTTTGGTTAGTTGCTGGAGTTCTTGTCGGAAAATATGCACTGATGGGATTCGTTGTTCAATCCTTTATTGTGCTTATCCCAATGGCATTATGCAGCGTGTTTGCTATTATATGTTGGATTATACTTTTAAGACTCCAGTCTTACGTTCGCACACTTGAAATGATGGATAAAGAAATGCAAAAGGTAGAAAAATTAGCGACGGTTGGAAAAATGGCAACAGTAATTGGCGATAAGATTAAAAGACCGCTAGCAAAATTGAAAAAACTTGTGAATAGGCAAGCGAAAAAACATCCAGAAGATAAGATTTATAGTGAGATTATGAAGCAGGAAGTAGATCGTATTAATACAATCGCTACAGAACTAAGTGGGTTTGAGAAATCTAAATCGATAGAATCAGAAACTCATAATATAAAAGAAATCATCTCTTATGTTATTCGAGTTATGGAAAAACCGGCTTTAGAACAAGGGGTAAACATACAGGCTATTTATAGTAAGGATATACCCTCAATCACATGCGATGAAAAACGATTGAAGCAAGTATTTTTTAATTTAGTAAAAAATGCGATTGAAGCAATGTCAGTTGGCGGAACTATTACTGTAAAAGTTACAGTAGAAGATGTAATTGTTATTCAAATTATAGATGAGGGATGCGGTATTCCAAAAGATAAAATTCCGAAGCTAAATGAAGCTTTTTACACAACGAAAGAAACTGGAACGGGCTTAGGTTTAGTAGTTACGGAAAAAATTATTAAAGATCACCACGGTAAGTTGAACTTTGAAAGTGAAGTTGGAGTTGGAACGACGGTAGAGATTATGTTGCCGATTTAATGATAGTGCAAGAGATAAATAGAAAACATCACTTTGTCAAAAGTGATGTTTTTTTATTGATTTATCCTGCGTTAAGTTCCAATTGGTTCAACTAATAATCAGTGATGAGAGTTTCAAAATGAAACAATATACATAGGCGACTTAATATATGACTTTTAATGTGCAAAACAGGCTGGGAAAAATTTTGTTTAGCGTTATGGAGAGCAAAGAGAAGGAAAGGATTTGAAGGGGCTGATCATGTTTTTAAAGTAACGTATGAAATTTTAAGTGTAGTAAAAAGAGGTAGCTAAAGTAAGATACCTCTTTAAAAATTATAACCACCATTTTTCCTGCGGTAACAAAGTAATATTCACATCAAAAATTTCTTTAAACCAACCGTGCATTAATGTCTTTTTCACTAAATATTCAGAGGCAGAGTGCGATACACCGATGAGTGACATATTCGTTTCTTTAACGTAATCCATAATAAGTGAGTACTTATACTTACCGTATTCGTTATCAATATGACAATGGATTTCTCCTGTAATGTAAGCTTCAGCACCTTTTTCTTCGGCTTCTTTCATTAAAGATACGACATCACCGCAACCAGCAATAATTGCAATTTTCGTAATGGAGTCATGTTGTTTACCTTCAAAGTCTGTATACGGAATGTTGAAGAGTTTTTTTAGATGTTTTTGGAGTTTTTCTGTTGATGTTTCATCTATTTCACAAATGAGACCGACTGCCTCTTGTTCAGGACCACCTTGAGCAAATCCGTCAATTACATTAGCTTGAAGTGCCTTTGCAATTGAAATACTAGTTCCATATGTTTGATGAAAATCCATTGGACCGTGACATGTATATATAGAAAGTTGTTTTTCTTTTATTGCGTACAAATATTTCGATGGAATTGGAACAAATCCTCGCCCGGATTTCCCGAGCGGATCACCGCATTCCATCACAAGTGGATGGTGCATGAAGAGTAAATCACCTGTCATAGATTGTGAAATGAATTTTTCAAGAACATCATCTGTAGGGAAGACAGCCAAAAATACTGTGTTTACATTTTCAGCCCCTCGTATCATAAGACCATTAAATTGTTCAACAAAATTTGCTTCAAAAAATTGTTTCCACGGAAACTGGATTTGATCATATGTAGCTGGAATGAAACGACTAAAGGAACTGTCTTTTCCGTATTTTTCAATTTGGAATAAATGATTAAGCGATCGCTCTATTTCTTTTAAGGCTGGCATTGTGATTCCTCCTTTATCATTGCCATTCTAACATTTTTCTTAATTTTCTGTATACAAGAATTAAGAAAAATAGTGGTACAATATATGAATGATATGAGAAGAGAAGAGAGGATGTAGATTCACGTATGTACGTTACTGTAACAGATGCAGCATATAAAAAGATTATGGATACGATTCCAAGTGAAGCGAAATATATAAAGTTATTTTATGATAATGAAGGTTGCGGTTGTGTCATGAGCGGGATTATTGATTTAGTAGCCGTTTCAGAGAAAGATGAGCGCGATGTAAATATTGAATCAAGTGCACTAAACTTTATTGCAGATCGCACAAAGCTTGTATTTATGGATGATAAGTTAACGGTTGATTTACATGAATCTGGAGGGCATTTTCTACTGAAGAGTCCGAGCCAGTTTTATAATCCGAATATGAAGCTACATATTCGAGTATAACAAAGACAGAGAGGCGTATATGATACGCCTCTCTGTCTTTGTTTTTTTCACATAATGAAATGTACATGTGATTGAATTTTCTGTATAATTTTCTTTGCGGAGGGGATTACGCATGAGAAAATGGGGAATTGAATTATTAATTTTAAGTGTTGTTATTATATGGGGTGTCAATTATACGATTGCGAAATACGGACTTTTAGAGTTTACAGCGATTGAGTTTACGGCACTTCGAATGATGGCAGCGGCACCGTTATTGTTATTACTTACGTTCTTTATTGAAAAGTCACTTTACATGGAACGAAAGGATATACCAAGATTAATCATCGTTAGCGTTGTAGGTATTGTACTGTATCAAACGTTATTTATGGAAACTGTCAAATATACATCTGCTACAAATGCCTCTTTACTCATTTCTATTTCACCTATTTTTACAACTTTATTTGCTATTTCGCTTAAACAAGAAAAGTTTTCTTCCCGAAAGTTAATCGGTTCTATTATTGCTTGCGGTGGTACTGTGCTTGTTCTGTTGGCCGGACATTCACTTGTTAGTTCCTCTTACGGAAACGGAATTGGACTTATTACATCAATATGCTGGGGGCTTTACCCTGTTTTAGCAGGTCCTCTTATAAAAAAATATTCTGCTCTTCGTGTTACGGCATGGTCAGCAGTTGTTGGAGCAATTCCGCTTGCTGTGTTAAGTGGACCACATGTTTTTTCAATGCCATTTCATATTGCAAATGGGATGACATGGTTTGCCTTGCTTTATTCTATTTTCTTTGTAACGGTATTCGGTTTAGTTATGTGGTATGTTGGTGTACAAAAAATTGGTGCGTCGCACACGATGGTATATATGTATATTACACCGCTTATAGCGGTTTTATTTGCAGCTGTATGGGCAAAAGAATATATTTCATTACAGCAAATTATCGGTGGAATCATCATTTTCTTCGGTCTATGGTTTGTGAAGTCAGAGAAAGTAGAAGCGCAGTCTACCGTGCAAGAATCTATATCAAAATAGGAAAACAGATCACCTATGATCTGCTTTCCTATTTTTTTATTTTAGGTAAAAATACGAGAAATAAAATGGCAGTAATAAGTGGAATTAAATTAAGAAAAGGAATGCGGAAGAGTGTAATAAGAATAATTCCTGGAAGAAGAACACCGAGGACAGCATAGAAGATACTATGATTTTTCGTGTACCAATATAATGAAAGGCCAATAAGCGCAGGGACAATGAGGTGAATGAGAGCCATTAAAAAATAAATCATTAGACGCCCCCTTTATTTATGTGCTTATTACATCATATCCGTATGTTCATAGATTGATATCATTTTTTTCATAAATGGACGAAAAATGTTTTGAAAAACGTCACATTTATCGGTGATTCTATACTAGGAATCTTGTATAATATTATTTCCTAAAAACATTTTAGCAACGTAAACATTGTGTTTATGTTGTTTTTAATTTGGATGAAATAGGTATGTAAATGAATTTTTAAGTAGTATGGACTCGAACTAAGTGAGTTATATAGCTTTGTTGGATAAATAAAAACTATTGAAGAGGAGTACAGCATGATTAGTATGTCATTAAGGTCGTTTAAAATTCAAGCGTATTATCTACTAGGTATTATGTTACTAGGTTGGGCGATAACACCATTTTCAGCTCATTTTTTAGGTGCTGGAATTGGACTTATTGTAAGCATGTATTGTGTTTGGATTTTAGGAAGACGTATTGAGAAGCTTGGAGATAGCATTGTAAAGAAAACAAAGGCGCCGACACTTGGTATGTTTAATCGTTTTGCAGCTGCAATTCTTGGTGCCATTATTATGTATGAAATTGAGCACCATATGGTTATGTGGGCATTTGCAGTTGGTATTATGGGCGGTTATTTTTTAATTGTTATTAATTTAGGCTACTATAGTATGAAAGATGAAAAAGAATTAACGAAATAGATAAAAAAGCTAAAAAAGCTAAAAAAGCTTCTTTTTAG
The DNA here is from genome assembly GCF_000633475.1 of Bacillus sp. H1a. Taxonomy (NCBI): domain Bacteria; kingdom Bacillati; phylum Bacillota; class Bacilli; order Caryophanales; family Bacillaceae; genus Bacillus; species Bacillus sp. H1a. The sequence goes on from NZ_AYMH01000027.1 coordinate 92,972, forward strand.
ATGGAATAGAGGATCTAGCGATGGATAGAAGCGGTCAGAGCCTTTTTTTGCCTCATGCCGCGTGAGAACAGAAAGAGTAAGTGAGCGAGAAATCTGTTTATATTTTCGAAGCCTTGATTTGTATGTGAGAAAATCCAAGTATGTAAATTGAAAACTGGGTTTGGAACCTTTTCAGGTGGAATAGAGGATCTAGCGATGGATAGAAGCGGTCAGAGCCTTTTTTTGCCCCATGCGGTGTGAAAACAGAAGGCGTAAGTGAGTGGGAACTCAGTTTATGTTTTCGAAGTCGTGATTTGTATGTGGATAAATTGAAGAATATATAGAAAGAAGCCTACGTGAAAAACGTAAGCTTCTTTTTTATGTAAGTATGTGTAACCGTTAAGCCGCATTGGGTTTTGTCGGTGAGTACGCGAAACTTTGTGATTACACAATACTTATTCATATGAGTAAAGGGTTATTCAACAGAAAAGTTAAATTTAAGCGATTGGACCGCCTAAGTTAATAATATCTTCAGAAACGCTATCGAATTTTTTGAAGTTTGCTTTAAACTCGTTCGCAAGCTCAATTGCTTTCGCTTTGTAAGCAGCTTTATCAGCCCAAGTTTGCTCAGGCATTAATACTTCGTCAGGTACACCTGGAACGTGACGAGGTACTTCTAGACCGAAGATGTCGTGTTTTGCAGTTTCTGCTTTCGCAAGTTCACCGCTTAGTGCTGCTTGAATCATTGCACGAGTGTAACCTAAGTTCATGCGTTTACCAACGCCGTATTCGCCACCAGTCCAGCCAGTGTTTACTAAGAATACTTTTGCATCATGTTTCTCGATTTTTTCACCAAGCATTTCAGCATAGCGAGATGCATCAAGCGGTAAGAACGGTGAACCGAAGCAAGTTGAGAATGTAGCTTGCGGAGATGTAACGCCGCGCTCTGTTCCTGCTAGTTTACTAGTATAACCGCTTAAGAAATGATACATAGCTTGTTCTTTTGATAACTTACTGATTGGAGGCAATACGCCAGATGCGTCAGCAGTTAAGAAAATAATTGTATTTGGATGTCCTGCAACACTTGGCAGTACGATATTGTCAATCGCATGCATAGGGTATGCAGCACGTGTATTTTCTGTTAAAGTAGTATCGTTATAGTCTGCGATACGTGTTTGGTCATTAATGACAACGTTTTCTAAAACTGAACCGAATTTGATTGCATCGAAGATTTGTGGTTCTTTCTCATGAGAAAGGTTTACACATTTTGCGTAGCAACCGCCTTCAATATTGAATACACCGTTATCAGACCAACCGTGCTCATCATCACCGATTAATTTACGGTTTGGATCAGCAGATAATGTTGTTTTACCTGTTCCAGATAAACCGAAGAATAGTGCCACGTCGCCTTCTTCGCCTACGTTTGCAGAGCAATGCATAGACAGAATGTCTTGTTCTGGAAGTAAGAAGTTCATAATAGAGAAGATTGATTTTTTCATTTCTCCAGCGTATTCTGTACCACCGATTAGTACGATACGTTTTTCGAATGAAACCATGATGAATGCTTCAGAATTTGTACCGTCAACTGCTGGATCAGCTTTAAAGTTTGGTGCAGAAACAATTGTGAACTCCGATTCGTGAGTTGTTAATTCTTCTTCAGTTGGACGGATAAATAATTGATGCACGAATAAATTATGCCATGCGTATTCGTTAACAACTTGAATTGGTAGACGATAGTTGCGATCAGCGCCTGCAAATCCTTTGAATACGAATAACTCTTCTTTTTCTTTTAAGTATTCTAAAACTTTAGTATATAATTTATTAAAATGTTCTTCAGAAATCGGTTGATTCACAGCTCCCCAAGCAATTTTGTCAGCAACCGATGCTTCTTTCACAATAAATTTATCTTTAGGAGAACGTCCTGTATATTTTCCTGTTGAAGCAGAAACGGCACCAGTAGAAGTTAATTTCCCTTCATTTCGCATTAATACTTTTTCCACTAATTGCGGAACACTTAGTTGAATCTGTGCATTGCTTCCGTTCAATAATTCATGTAAACCAATTTGGACATTCACAGTACTCATAATTTATATACCATCCTTTTCATTTAATGAAATATTTCTCGTAATCCCCATCAAGAGTATAACACAATCATATAAATAATGTATACTATTTATTTGTTTTTGTTTGTGTGAATGCATTATTTCCTTATTAATATTTCTTTCTATGCTTATTGAGAAAAACTTTCAGGAAAATGTGAATAATAATTGACAAATGAATATCATTTCTTTAGTATAGGTTGGGACGGATACTCTCTTATCCCGAGCTGGCGGAGGGACAGGCCCGATGAAGCCCAGCAACCTCACTTGTGATGGTAAATAACAAGTGAATAGGTGCTAAAACCTGTGCGAGGCTAATGGTCTCGAACGATAAGAGCAAAGGGCAAAAAGCAGTATGCAAGTAGCAAATTAAACCTTTCCTCTATGTTAAGTAGGAAAGGTTTTTCTGTATGCTTGTGTGGGAGAATAAATGTATGTCGCAGTTTGTGGCAAATTAAGGATGAGTTCCGTACAATATATACAATTACTGTAGGGAGGTTTACCACATGACAAAAAAACGTCATCTGTTCACATCTGAGTCTGTAACTGAAGGACATCCAGATAAAATTTGTGACCAAATTTCTGATTCAATTTTAGATGCGATCTTATCAAAAGACGCAAATGCACGTGTGGCTTGTGAAACAACTGTAACAACTGGTTTAGTATTGGTAGCGGGGGAAATTACGACTTCTACTTACGTAGATATTCCGAAAATCGTTCGTGAAACAATTCAAGGCATTGGTTACACACGTGCAAAATACGGATTCGATGCAGAAACTTGTGCTGTTTTAACATCTATCGATGAGCAATCTGCTGACATCGCTATGGGTGTTGACCAAGCGCTAGAAGCACGCGAAGGTCAAATGACTGACGCTGAGATTGAGGCAATTGGTGCAGGAGACCAAGGTTTAATGTTTGGTTTCGCATGTAATGAAACACAAGAATTAATGCCACTTCCAATCTCGCTTGCTCACAAATTAGCTCGTCGTTTAACTGAAGTACGTAAAGATGACACATTATCATACTTACGTCCAGATGGAAAAACGCAAGTTACAGTTGAGTATGATGAAAATGGTAAACCTGTACGTGTAGATACAATTGTAATTTCTACACAGCATCATCCAGATGTTACATGGGAAGAAATCGATCGCGATTTAAAAGAGCACGTAATTAAAGCTGTAGTTCCAGCAGAATTAATGGATGGAGAAACGAAATTCTTCATTAACCCAACTGGTCGCTTCGTAATCGGTGGACCACAAGGTGATGCTGGTTTAACAGGACGTAAAATCATCGTTGATACTTACGGTGGATACGCTCGCCACGGTGGCGGTGCATTCTCTGGTAAAGATGCAACGAAAGTTGACCGTTCAGCAGCATATGCAGCTCGTTATGTTGCGAAAAATATCGTAGCAGCTGGTCTTGCTGATAAAGCGGAAGTACAACTTGCATACGCAATTGGCGTAGCGCAACCAGTATCAATTTCAGTTGATACATTCGGCACTGGTAAAGTATCTGAAGATGTATTAGTAGAACTAGTTCGTAACAACTTCGATCTTCGCCCAGCTGGTATTATTAAAATGCTAGACTTACGTCGCCCGATTTACAAACAAACAGCAGCTTACGGACACTTCGGACGTACTGATGTAGATTTATCATGGGAACGTACAGACAAAGCAGCTGCTTTAAAAGAGCAAGCTAGTCTATAATATATGAAAAAAAGCTTTGCGCGGTGTGAGCGCAAAGCTTTTTTTATTTGGTTTCATTTACCACTTGAATGCATGAACTACAATACACTTCACCGTCTAGTTCAATATACTTTTTCATATTTGTCATTCCATTTGCCGGAAATGGTATATGAACCCATGCTTTTTCATACGTTTGTATTTCTTTTTTGCATGATTGACAAACGGTTGGCTTTTTATGAAACATGCGAGATCACCCTTTCATTTGACGTGCTTTGCCCGCGCAAAATGCACTACATAGTAAAAAGAGTGTTGCGAAAATAGTGCTCATTAATGTAGCGTATGGGATTGCACCTTTCAAGGAAAATCCGACAGTGATGGAAGCGATAAATAAGAGAATAAATGTTGTTGTTAATTTTTTATAAAGTTCCATAATGTGTGAACCTCCAAATTATTTTTTAATGTAAGTTTTAAAATGAAATTTACTATGTAAAAAAGATAAGGAGCATTAAATAGTAGTTAATGATGCGAGAGCTAGGAGTATAAGACATGGGATAGACAGTATAATCTCTCATTTCCTTTTTATGGTTGTATATACTTATATTGTATCATGACGTATCAGTGGCTTCATACATAATTGTGTAAAGGTATGTATGATAAAATGAAGAAAAGTCTTTAAGGAAGGAAGGATACAAAATGAGCGCAATTGAACATAAAAAACAAGCACCAAAAGAGGTACGCTGCAAAATTGTTACGATTTCTGATACGCGTACGGAAGAGACTGATAAGAGCGGACAATTATTACATGCATTATTAATAGAAGCGGGACATAAAGTGACTGCTTATGAAATTGTGAAAGATGATAAAGAAAGTATTCAGCAGGCTGTGTTAGCTGGTTATCATCAAGAAGATGTTGATGTTGTGCTAACGAATGGCGGTACTGGTATTACGAAGCGTGATGTAACGATTGAGGCAGTGTCAGCGTTATTGGATAAAGAGATTGTTGGATTTGGTGAGCTGTTCCGCATGATTAGTTACTTAGAAGATATCGGAAGTAGTGCGATGTTAAGTAGAGCAATTGGCGGTACAATCGGGCGTAAAGTAGTCTTTTCGATGCCAGGGTCTAGCGGAGCTGTCCGTCTTGCGATGAATAAATTGATTTTGCCTGAATTAGGTCATATTACATTTGAGCTGCGCCGCCAATGAAAAGGTGTACTGGAATTGTATTAGCAGGAGGCATGTCGAGTAGATTCGGAGAACCGAAAGCGTTAGCGATTTGGAAAGGGACTACTTTTGTTGAGCATATTGTGAAAGTAATGGAAAGTACTTTGCAAGAAATTGTAGTCATTAGTCATGTTGATATAAAAGAGCGATTGGAGCAATTAATACAAGTTCCTGTTATAGAAGACATTCCGCACTATAAAGGGAACGGGCCGCTTGCTGGAATTGTATCAGGAATGGAATACATAGATTCAGACTGGTATATCATAATGCCTTGTGACGCGCCGAATGTTTCAAAAGAATGGTTTGCAATTTTAATAGAGCAAACGAGCGATGAGTATGATGCGATCGTTCCTATAATTGAAGGTAGAAAACAGCCGCTATTGGCAGCGTATCATAAACGAGTTAAAGGGAAAATTGATAAACTGCTTCAGGAAGAAAAAAGAAGTATGGGACAGCTTTTATCACAATGTAATGTGAAATATGTTACCGGAGAAGATGTGCAAGCGAATTCGTATTGGTTTATAAATGTGAATACGAAAGAAGAATATGTACAGGCTCAAAAAGACCTTTCAAATGAATGAAAGGTTTTTTGATATACAGAAATTGGGGAACAATTGCTGTATAAAGGTATGTGAGTAAGTTGATTTTAAGGGGGATTTCTTAAAATCATTATACAGTAAAAATACTATATAACCATATATTAATTTTTATGGGTTTTTATTACAAGTCTGTTTAGTTATGTATGATTCTGTTATAATGGCTATAGATACAAGATTATGTTTCACCTTATGTATCATTTATTAAACTAAAATTTACGATTGTGTAGTAAACTCCCTACGGTTCATTGTAGGGAGTTTATTTTATAATTAAGCTAGTAGCTCTGCCTTGTTTCGGTGAAGGACTTCCTCATATTGGTTAAGTAAATTAAGAAAGATTTCATCCCAACTTTGTGATTTCGCATAAGACGAGGCGGCTAAACCCATTTGTTTCAATTTTTCTTCATTGTTTAATAAATAATAAATAGATGATAAAAAGGAGTCCTCATTTTTTGGATCACATAGAAATCCAGTTTTTTCATCTTTAATAATATTTTTAACTCCACCACTATTCGCACCAATGACAGGTGTACCACATGCGAGTGATTCAAGTACGACGTTCCCAAATGTTTCAGTAGCAGATGGAAATACCATCAGATCGGAAGAAGCATAGGCTTCAGCCAAATCCTCACCTTGTAAATATCCAGTAAAGGTTACATTTGTTTTTGGAACATTTTCATGCAAGATCTTTGCAAGAGGGCCATCTCCAGCGATGAGCCAATGAACATCGTTACGTTCTTTATTGGTCATATGAATAAGTGTTTGAAGAGTGTCGATATCTTTTTCAGGAGCAAGGCGTCCGACGTAGGAAAGAATATAGTCCGCTGTAATATTATATTTTTTTCGGAATAGGTCTTTATTGTAAGTTGGATGAAAGAGAGAGCAATCTACACCGCGTCCCCAAATATAGAGATTTTGAAATCCTTTATTCTTTAATTGATGTAATGTTTCAGGGGAAGGAACAAAGTTCTTTTGCATATGGCTATGAAACCATTTTAAATAGTTCCATAGCATAGTGGAGAGAAATTCAATTTTATAATAACGTAAATAGGCGTCAAAATCAGTATGATAAGAACCGACAACTGGGATGTTTAATCTTTTTGCATAATATAACCCACAAAGTCCCATGTTGAAAGGTGTGGCAATGTGAATGATATCAGGTTTAAAAGCAAGAAGTTCCCGTTTAATGCGCGGAGTAGGAAAAGAAAAGCGGCATTCTGGATATAATATTGTTAACGGGAGACTTCTCATTTTGTTCACATTCGCTACGAAATTATCTTCAGCCGTATGCTGAGGGGCGAAAACAGAATAGGCGATATTTTCTTTCTGAAAATAACGTGTTAACCGTGCCAATGTTTTCGCGACACCGTTGACTTGTGGTGTAAATGTATCGGTAAATACGGCGACTCTCATCATATCGCTCCTTTACGTGAAAAGTGGAATGAATTGATAAAAAGAGATGATGCCAGAGCAGGTGCCAAGGCACATACCTACAAATACATCTGATGGATAATGAAGCCCTAAATAAATACGGGAGATACCGACGCATAGTGCTAGTGGCAGTAGAAAAATAAGTAAGCTTGGGTTATAGCAAATAAATGGAACGAAAACAGAGAAAGCAGCTGTCGTATGACCAGATGGAAAAGAATGATCTTTTAAAGGATGTACTGGATATTTCGCATCTTGAATTGTTAAATAAGGGCGTTTTCTTGGGTACCATTTTTTTAATATTTGTACGGGAATATGGCTAATTGCTAAAGAAATGGCAGTTGCAATTGCAGCTTGATATAGAGCGCCTTTTGCAAACAATAAAAAGGAAAGTGTAAGCGCGATGGAGAAGCTTGCACCACCGATATGAGTAATGTTACGGAAAAAGATATTTAATGTTTTTTGATCAAAGTAGCGGTTAATTCCTTTGAAAATGTAACATTCTATTTTATATAATTCACTGACCTTCATGAGATTTTTCCTCCCTCATTTACATATATATGGAGATATTAGCTCCTATTCTAATAAGGTTTTGTTGAGGGAATAATAATGTTTTGTAAAGAAAAAGTTAGATTTTTTTATGAAAAAAGCTGCCAGTCTTATGGCAGCGATAAAATTATTTTTGTAACGATTTATAATATTGTCCTTTTTCAACGTATTGTGTGCGGATACGTTCCATATCTTTACGGTCTTCTTCTGTTAATTCGCGAATGACCTTCGCAGGACGACCGAAAGCTAACGTATTAGGAGGGATTTTCTTTCCTTGTGAAACGAGACTTCCAGCACCGATGAAAGCTCCTTCACCAATTTCAGCACCATCTAATATGATAGATCCCATTCCAATTAAAGCATCTTTTTCAATTTTGCAGCTATGTAAAATAACTTGATGCCCAACTGTAACATCATCTTCTAAAATAAGAGGATACTGAGGGCTTTGGTGAAGCGTACATTGATCTTGCACATTTACTCTATTTCCAATCATCGTTGGTGATACATCACCACGAATGACTGTATTAAACCAAATACTAGATTCCTCACCAATTGTCACATCGCCTGTAATAGTAACATAGTCAGCGATAAAAGCACTACTCGCAATTTTTGGATTTTTTTCTTTGTAAGGATATATCATGTAAAGCCTTCCTTTCCTAGAGACTAATTTTAGTGTATCAAATTATGAAAAAGAGTGAAATGGAGGAGTTTCGTATGTGGAACTATGAAGCGGAAGAAGCGAAAGCCGTCATTATTATAGTGCATGGTGCTATGGAATATCACGGGCGTTATGAAGCAGTTGCAGAAATGTGGAATCATATCGGTTATCACGTCGTTATGGGAGACCTTCCAGCACACGGAACAACTTCAAGAAATAGAGGACATATCGATTCATTTGATGAATACATAGAGGAAATAAAGTTATGGGTGAAAGAAGCAAGAAAGTATAGATTACCCATTTTTTTATTTGGTCATAGTATGGGAGGACTTGTCGTTATTCGTATGATGCAAGAAACGAAAAGAGAGGACATAGATGGAATCGTACTAAGCTCGCCTTGTTTAGGCGTATTAGCTGCACCTTCCGCTTCGCTTCGTGCAGCTTCGAAAATATTAAATGTTGTTGCCCCGAAGTTACAATTTGCAACAAATCTCACTGTAGAAATGTCAACTCGCAATCATGAAGTGAGAGATGCGATGGAAAATGATTCATTGTTCTTGCGCAAAGTATCAGTACGTTGGTATAGTGAGTTGATTAAGTCTATCGAGATTGCTCATGAGAAAATAGATAAGTTTCCAGATGTTCCGCTCTTGCTAATGCAGGCATGTGAGGATAAACTTGTAGATAAAACACGTGTCCGTACATGGTTTGATAATGTTAAAATTAGTGATAAGGCGTATAAAGAATGGCCTAATTGCTATCATGAGTTATTAAATGAGTATGAACGTGATGAAATTTTGAATTATATTCAGTCATTTACTGAAATGCATGTCAATAATATAGTAAAACCAAACAAATAAATCATTATTTGTACATTTAATAGAGGAGATGAAGGAAGAAGTGAACGTACCGAGTAATCCCATAACGCTCATGGCGAAAGTATACCGTGATGTGTTTCCGGTTGTACACCATGAGCTAGCGATGTGGAAAGAGCGTGCCTACCATATTCCGAATGACGAGCTTCATAGTCAGGCAATCGCAAGTATTGAGCATAAAACGTTTCATTGTGAGGGCGGTGGCATTTTAGCGTTATTAGCAAATGAACACCGAGAGGAATGTATTCGTTTTATCGTAGCGTATCAAACGATTAGTGACTACTTAGATAATTTATGTGATCGTAGTACATCACTTGATCCGAAAGACTTTGCGGCTCTTCATGAGTCGATGTTAACGGCGTTAAGTCCTGAAGTTGAAGGGGGCGGTAATTATTATCGTTACCGTGATGATCAAGATGATGGTGGTTATTTAGACGAACTTGTTGAAACATGCCAAGATGTTTTAAAGAAAACGAAGCACTATGAAAAAATTGCTCCTATTCTTCATGAGCTTGCTTGTTATTATTGTGATTTGCAAATTCATAAACATGTGAAATTAGAAGAAAGGGAACCACGTCTAAAAACATGGTTTGAAGCTCATAAAGAAAATTTACCACCGATGAGCTGGTTTGAATTTTCGGCGTGTGCAGGATCAACGTTAGGAATCTTTTGTCTTGTGGCATATGCATTTCATGATGAATTACATGACGAAGATATTGCGAAAATTAGACAAGGGTATTTCCCGTATGTACAAGGACTTCACATTTTACTTGATTATTTCATCGATCAAGAAGAAGACCGTATCGGTGGAGATTTGAATTTCTGTAGTTATTATGAAAACGAACAAGTAATATTAGAACGCATGAAGCACTTTGTAGAAAAAGCAGAAAAGAGCATTGGTGATTTGCCTCATGCGAAGTTTCATCGTCTTATTAGCCGAGGTTTACTTGGTATTTATTTATCAGATCAAAAAGTATCCGCTGAAAAGAATATGCAAAAAATGGCACGGCGCATTGTAAAGTACGGGGGACTGACTTCACGATTCTTCTATTGGAACGGGAAGATGTACCGAAAGAAAATGGCGCAGTGATGAAAAAAACCACTCAGGGAGAGTGGTTTTTTTATTATGATCGTATTTTTGAAAATACGTATATGAGAAGTTCAATTGTGAAGATAACTAAAACAGATAGTCCGAATAAAGGCATGACGGAGCCTAGTATAACCATCATGATAAAGAAAACGAATACGCTTTTCTTATCTCTTTGCTTTGGAGGTGCTGCTAATTTTCTTTTCGGTTTTCTTGCTAACCACATTTTTATTCCGTAATAAATGAGAAGTAATAAAGATAATGTCGTTAATAAGCATAATATTTTATTAGGCCATCCGAATAAATGTCCTTCATGAAGAGGGATACCGTAAGAGAACCATTTTGCAAATAATCCGTAGTCATGATAGTCTGTTTTTGAAATAAGCTCTCCACTATACTGATCAAAGTAGGCAGTAATTTCTTCATTCGGTGCTACGTGCATGCCTGTAATACCAGAACCACTCGATTTCGAAACAGTGAATACAGCTTTCGGATCAGCTGGTAGTGAAATAACATATGGCTTCTTTATTTGAATCCCTTTTTGTAACTCATCAACTGATATTCCTTTCTGTTCATTCGAGTTAGACTCAGGAGGAGTTTCCTGTCTTGTTGCCCATGGTAATTCTTTAAACTTTGATTCAGGTGGTGACATATATAACTTCGGATATCCGAGTGATTCATTTGACGTTGCGATTTTATAAATTTGATTGCCCATAAATCCTGACCAAGGTAATCCAGTTGCGACTAGCAGAACGAGAGGAATTGTAAATATAATACCGATAATAGAATGACGTCGTTTTGCTCGTTCGCGTTTATTGGATGATGGCGTGTTTTTAAATTGGCGTATACTCATATACAACCCAGTTACAATTAAAAAGATTGTCCAGCATGCAGCGAGTTCTACTAAATAATTGACAACTGTACCGCCGACTAAGAGGGAACTATGCAATTCACGCATAATATTGGCAAACGTTTCACTTGCGTTTTGATCCCCGACAATTTGATTGTTGCTATCTAAATACACATATTTTTGTGTTCCTGTATATTCATTTGCGATTGTGAGCCTCGTATTGTAATCTCCATTAAACTCACTAATTTTCGTCACGTTATAATGTGGATACTTTTTCTCTGTTAATGAAATAGAATCAGCCATCGAAATAGATTCTGTCTGTGCGCTCTTCCCAAAATATAAATCTTTATAGATGAAATCTTCAACTTCCTCTCGAAATAAATACCCAATCCCGCTCAGTGACAAAGTAATAAGAAGCGGCGTAATAAAAAGCCCAGCATAAAAATGCCATCGCCAAAAAATGTAATGAAGCGAACGATTCAGTTTCATACTTCAGTTCCCCTAACCTTCCCTATATGAATAAATTACTTATTTAATATAGCGAGATTAAGTGTGATTACTTTGAAAGAATTGTGAAAAAAGTTAAAAGTTTTAGGGGAAGGATGGGTCGATTGGTCGAATTTCGTCGGTAAATCGATATGTCAGGAAAATCGTTGATATATTTATCGGCGCGATGTAAAAGTGCGATTGTTGCGGGATAAATACATCCTAACAACGGCATTAGCAAGACATTGAGAGGAATCTACAAAATCTTCATTTGCAACTACATTCAAATCAGTGCATGCGATAATAGCGGTATCTACTTTATTTTTTAAATGTAAAACGAGCGCACTCCATAATGTGCGAGCTTCTTCAACTTTCCCACATTTAATACAAGTAATAATTTGATTAATCATTTCCTGCCATTTTTCATTGTGAATGTACTCTATATCACGCTTTGTAATCCCATCTTGATAAATCCCCGCTTGAACAGTAGCTTGCGTTGCAAGAAGAGCGACTCTTTTCGTGTTATCAGGAATTGCTTTTAACGTCTCATCGACTATATTCAAAATAGGAATGGAAAGAGAATGCTGTAATTCCTTGAAATAAAGATGCGCCGTATTGCAAGGCATAGCGATAAAGTCTACTCCAGTACTTTCAAGTTTTTGTGCCCCTTCAATAATCGCTTTTTTCATCGCCGCATGATCAATGGGGCGATCCATATAAAACGGTGTTGGGCACGAATAAATCATCATATGAGGAAAGTCCATATCATGCTTTGCTCCGTATATTGTTTGGCATTGTGCTACAACTGTATCGACGAATGGTCCAGTTGATTTTGGACCCATTCCTGCTAGTATTCCAATCATCGTTTAGTCCCCTTTAATATTGTATATATCCATTATATAGGAGAATAAGAAAAAGACGTGCAGTGAATGCACGTCTTTTTTTGTTATGTTTTGTTGAAGAATCGATATATCGAAAAAATCGTTGATATCTTATCGCTTCTCAATCGCCACAATAAATGGCGGGTTATTTTGCTGGTTAATGAACCCGTATCTGAGTACGTGAGCTTGTTTTTGGTCTAGTTCTTCTGCAAATTTGAGAACAGCGTCGCGTTCTACTTGTCCTTCTGGGTGTCCGTGATAAATGACAAGGACAATGATACCTTCAGGTGCCATTACTTCTAATAGTTGTTCGATGGCCGAGATTGTTGAGTTTGGCTTTGTAACGATGTGCTTGTCACCGCCTGGGAGGTAACCTAAGTTGAAAATTGCTCCTGTTACTTTTCCTTTTGCATCTTTCGGTAGTACGGATAAGAGTGTATCGTGACTATCGTGAACTAAAACAGTACGTTCGAAAAGCTCTTTTTCTTTTAGGCGGATAGTAGAGCTTTCAATCGCTTCTTTTTGAATATCAAAGCCAAATACTTTTCCGTTATCTCCAACGATTTCAGCTAGGAAACAAGTGTCATGTCCATTTCCAAGTGTTGCATCTACTGCATAATCGCCTTCTTTAACAGCCGTTTGCAGCAGTGTGCGTGCAAACGGTAATACGCGTTCTAATTTCATTGTTGTTTCTCCTCATTTGCATATTTTCCTTGCCAGCTTCCGCGGCGTACAAATTCTGCATCGATGGAATTTAATACTTCCCATTTATTTAAGCTCCACATTGGGCCGATCATTAAATCGGGCGGACCGTCACCTGTGATGCGGTGCACAATTACGTCTTCGGGAATGATTTCAAGTTGATCGACAACGAGACTTACGTAATCTTCAAGTGAAAGGAATTCTAATTGTCCTTTTTCATATTGCTTCACCATTGGTGTTCCTTTTAATAAATGAAGCAAATGGATTTTAATTCCTTGTATGTCAAGCTTTGCTACTTCACGAGCTGTTTCCATCATCATGTCGTAATTTTCAAGTGGAAGACCGTTAATAATATGAGAGCAAACTCTAATACCGTGCTTGCGTAATTTATTAACACCTTCTACATATGATGGATAATCGTGAGCACGATTAATAAGATTTGCAGTGCGCTCATGAACAGTTTGTAGTCCGAGTTCAACCCAAAGGTATGTGCGTTTATTTAAGTCAGCTAAATATTCAACAACATCGTCAGGTAAGCAATCTGGACGAGTCGCAATAGAAAGACCGACAACGTCTTTTTCTGCTAGAAGCGGTTCGAATTTTTCTTTTAACACTTCAAGTGGGGCGTGAGTATTTGTGTACGCCTGGAAATAAGCGATACATTTTCCGTCTTTCCACTTTGAGCGCATTTTTTCTTTCATTTCATGATATTGCGTTATAACATCATCGCGGCGATCCCCAGCGAAGTCACCAGACCCAGCAGCACTGCAAAATGTACAGCCACCGTAAGCGACTGTACCGTCACGGTTCGGGCAATCGAAGCCAGCATCTAATGAAACTTTAAAGATTTTCTCACCAAATTCATTTCGTAAGTGATAATTCCATGTATGATAACGTTTATTGTCGTTTGTATATGGAAAAGGGTTTTGAACCTTCATTACTTTCCCTCCTAAGACGAGTCAAAATGAAACAAAATCCATTATAACATACTCATAAGGTTCATATGGAAGGGACACACTAAAGGAGAACTGAAGCAAGGAGGGACAAGTATGGCAGAGCGTCAATCACTTGAATCGTATATTACACAAGCTGAACAAGCGGTGGAATATGCAAAAGAACAATTAGATCTTGGTATGAGACAAGAGCATTACAATACGATGGAGTATTCGGATGCTCAGTTGCAATTAGAACAAGCATATAATGACTTACAAACGATGCAGCAACATGCGAATGATGAGCAACGTGAGCAGTTAAATAGAGCACGTATGGCAATTCGCCAATTGCAACATCAAATGATTATTACGCCGCACTAATAAGGAGTGAATGTAATGGCGAAACGTTCAGATCAAAATAACCCAGAGCAAAAAACGCAAAATGGACATAACGCTGAGTTTTCAAATGAACTTGATCCGATTGTTCAGGTGAAACAACGTAACAGTAAAAAAGGACAGCCTCAAAAATCAAAACAATCAGAGTAAACCAGGTCGCAGTATGACCTGGTTTTATTTTGCCCCGCTATTTGCGGGCAGTAAGACTCCTACATCAAAATTCGGCGAATGTGAGGTAGTTAGTGGGAGTCGGGCTACCTGTAAAAGCCTGATTGGTGTGGGCTAATAATCAGTGGGGGATGAACAAAAACCCCACTGATAAAAGTTTCACTTTATTAGGTTAGTTTTTGTCGGTAAATCGATATATTTTAAAAATCGTTAATGAAGGAAATGAATTTGTTTTAAAAGGATAAAAAACTGAGCTTACACGCTCAGTTTTTTTTCTTACAAAAGTGTAAGGTAAATGTAATGTTAACAAATAGCAGTTCACCTCTAAAAGGCGCAAAATAGGTAATGGAAAAACAAGCGTAGGAGGATATATATGACGAAACCAGTTGTAGACGTGAAAAACGTTCAAAAAGTGTACGGTAAAAAAGGTGAGAACCAATCACATGCGTTAAAAGGTGTATCATTCTCAATTCAAGAGGGTGAGTTTGTTGGTATTATGGGACCATCTGGTTCTGGTAAAACGACATTATTAAATGTAATTTCAACGTTAGATAAAGCAACAGGCGGCGTTGTTGAAATTGCGGGTACGGACATTACGAAAATGAAGCAAGGTGAGCTTTCTGATTTCCGTTCGCAAAAATTAGGATTCATCTTCCAAGACTTTAACTTATTAGAGAACTTATCTATTTATGAAAACATTGCACTTCCACTTTCCCTTCAAGGTGTTCCATCACGTAATATTGGCCCGAAAGTAGAAAAGGTAGCGGATATGTTAGGGATTTCGGAAATTCTTCAAAAGTATCCATCTGAAGTATCTGGTGGACAAAAACAGCGTTCAGCAGCAGCGCGTGCACTTGTGCATGAGCCGGCAATTATTTTAGGGGACGAGCCAACAGGAGCTCTTGATTCTAAAAATGCAGCAAGTTTACTTGATGCGATGACAAACTTAAATGAAGAACAAGGTGTATCAATTATGATGGTTACGCATGATCCATATAGTGCAAGTTACTGTCAACGTATTTTATTCATTCAAGATGGTGAGCTATATAAAGAAATTCATCGTGGTGGTACGCGTGAAGAGTTCTACAAAGAAATTTTAGATGTGCTTGCAGACATAGGCACACAAAAAGCGTAAGAAAGGAGGTTCAGGCATGTTATTTAAACTTTCCATGTCAGGGCTAAAAAGTAAGCTGAAGGATTATATCGTCTTACTTGTTGGTCTTGTCATGTCCATTTCAATTTTTTATATGTTCCAAACATTAGCGTTAAACGAAGCTTTCCTTAAGGAAAATTCTACTATTGGCCAAATTGGATTTGTATTCCAAGCAGGTTCATTTTTACTAGCTATTATAACGTTCTTCTATATTTTGTATGCGAACTCTTTCTTACTGTCTCTCCGTCAAAAAGAGTTTGGTATGTATATGATGTTAGGAGCAAAAAAGCATAAAGTTACATTACTTATGTTTATTGAAACAATCGTATTAGGTGCTGCGTCTCTTGCGATTGGTATTATAGTTGGTGTAGGACTTGCAGAAGGTATCGGACAGTTATTAATGAAACAATTAGAATTTGCTGGTAAAGGCTATAAAGCATTTTATTTACCATCAATGACTGTTACTTGCATCTTCTTCTTTGCACTATTTGTATTATCGGCAATTATGAACAGTATTAAATTATCACGTATTTCTGTACTGCAACTTGTACATGCAGACGCACAAACAGAACGTGTCGCGGTAAAAGGAAAAATGACAGGTGTAGTTGCATTCCTTGCGGTTATTTTATTAGGAATTGGCTATGCATCTATGATTTATATGGAAAAACTAAGAGAGATGGGCATTCTTATTGCATTAATTACAACAACAGCTGGTACTTACATGCTATTTGGATCACTTCTCCCAGTTATTATTAAAAAATTAAAGAGTAATAAAAAACGTAGTGAAAAAGGACTTAACGCTTTTACATTTGCACAATTAAATTTCCGTATTAATAGCTTAACAAAGGTACTTGCAACAGTAGCGATGTTAGTTGCTCTTGGAGCCGGTGCAATTTCAGGTGGTATGGCGTTTAAAAATAACGTTATAAAAATGGTTGATGGTTTAGTAATATACGATTCAGTTGTTCATAACCCTACAGCTGAAGAAAAGAAAATTCTAGACGGTATTCCATTTAAAGAGAAAAGTGAATATCGTTACAAAGTTGATGATAAATACGTTTATTATGTAAAAGAAGATTTAGAGAAAAATCGACCTTTAGTAAAAGATATGGAAAATATGAAGTCGATGAAGGATTTAGTGAATACGAAAAAAGTTTCAGAGGAACTACCAGTAGGTGCAGTTTCTAGAGAAATGAATGAAAAAGATGCGAATGCTAAAGAACTTCCAAAAGAATGGGTTGATGCTTTTAGTACAATCCATCCATATTATATATATGAAGATCATGCAATTAAAATTGTAGATCAAAAAATGTACGATGGGATAAATGGTAAAGAAAGTATAGCATTTATCGGAAAAACAGATGATTTTGTAGCATATACAAAAGAATGGAAAAAACTTGACGAGTTGCAGCTAGTTAAATATAAAAATGTAAAAGCTGAGCAAATGAGCAGTAAATATCAGGCGTACGATATGTTCTATGGCGTTGCGAGTGGAACAGTGTTTATGGGCTTCTTCCTTGGAATTGCTTTCTTAGCGATGATGGCAAGTTGCTTAATGTTTAAAATTCTTTCTGGTGCGTCAAAAGATATTACACGTTATCAAATGCTTCGTAAAATCGGGGTGCGCCGTGAATTATTAACGAAATCCATTTATAAAGAGTTATTCTTAGTATTCTTATTCCCGGCGATTATAGGTATCGCCCACGTATTAGTTGGTATGAATATTTTCGGATTTATTTTAATCGATCCGTATTTCCGTATTTGGTTACCGATCGTAATTTTCGTAGTCATTTACACGATTTATTACTTCATTACAGTTCAATTGTATAAAGGAATTGTTCTTCCGAAAGAAAAATAATAAAAAACCGAGCGAAGCTGCTCGGTTTTTATTATTTTCAGAAAAAATACTTTAATGTTACTAAAATATATAATATAATGTAAATAAGTAACATGATATAAGAGTATCATCAGCTGGGAAATGAAAGGAGGAATTTGATCTGTAGAAAGAAGCTGAACTTTTATCCCCCCATTTTTTTCTAACCACACCGTATTTGTACAATCGTAAATTTCCAAATGAAAAATTGTCGAGACCTCAGCAGTATATTGTAAAAATAATGGATAATACATGGAAATCTCATAGCATGATAAGGTAAAATGGACAACATAATGAGAAAATTACCGTTCATAAGATGAGGAGAATACATGTATGGAAGTTGTAGAGGCATTAAAAGATGTAAATCAAATTGAGGCTATGAAAAAGTATTTAAAAGAGCACTCACAGCGAGATTATCTTTTATTTGTTATTGGGATTAACACAGGATTAAAAATTACAGAACTACTTAGCATGAAATTTGAAGATGTATTAAATGAAGATGGGACTGTTAAAGATTTTTATTCTCTTCCTGTGAAAGATGAAAAATTTAAACAAGATATTTATTTAAATACAAAAGTAAAAGAAGCACTTTTAGAGTACGTACAATCTTTTGATGCTCATAGGGAGAACTACGTATTTCAATCTAATAAAACGACAAATTCAATTACGCGCCAACAAGCGTATCGTGTGATTCATCGTGCTGCGGAAGCGGTTGGGATTGTTGGAAAGATTGGAACGAACTCAATGAGAAAAACATTTGGGTTTCACGCGTACAAAAGAGGAATAGCGATTGCGTTGTTGCAAAAACATTTCCATCACGCGACTCCATCAGAGACGCTCAAGTATTTAGGCATCTCAAAGGATGAAAAGTTTAAAACGGAGATTGATGTAGATTTGTAAAAGGGAAGAGCCGTAACTAAAAAACTTTAGGAGGCGGGAATATGAATATTAGAGAGAGTGAACTACCGGGCATCGGATGTAAATTTGAAGTAATCACAAAAGGCAATGAAAAAATGGTTATTGTTATTCACGATGATGGAAGAAGGGAAATGTATCATTTTGATGCTGATCATGATGAGAGTATTTCAAGCATTTCTCTTCGCGATTCTGAAGCGAGACAAATTGCGGCTATATTAGGTGGAATGGTATATAGACCACAAGCTTTAGACACGATTGAGATGGCTTTTGAAGGATTATCAATTGAGTGGTTTAAGGTGGAAAATAACGCACCAGTAGTACAAAAAACAATTGGTAGTTTACATGTCCGAAAAACATATAACGTAACGATCATTGCTATTTTGAAAAAGAATATGAAGAAGTTCTTTAATCCAGGCCCAGATTCTATCATTGAAGCTGGCGATATGCTCGTATTATCGGGCGAAAGACATGAAGTGAAAAGAATTATTAATGAGTTGCTTTCAGCAGGAGGTGATTCATAATCGATGGATACTTTAATCTTTGAAGTTGGAACTGCGCTAGTATTAGTCGCTTTTGCAGCTATCCTCGCTGCAAAGTTAAAGTTTTCGATTATTCCGTTTCTCATTATACTCGGTATGCTAGTGGGGCCACACGCCCCGGATTTGGGGCTTATCGATTTAAGGTTTATTGAGAGCGGAGAAGTTATTTCCTTCCTCGGCCGTGTTGGCGTCATATTCCTTCTATTCTACTTAGGCTTAGAATTCTCAATTAAAAAATTAATTAAATCAGGAAAGTCGATTGCTTTTGGGGGAACCGTTCATATATCGCTTAATTTCATATTAGGTTTGATTTATGGATATATAATGGGCTTCCCCTTATTAGAAACATTAATTATTGCTGGAATTATTACCATTTCATCAAGTGCAATTGTGGCAAAAGTGATCGTTGATTTAAGAAGGGCTGGTAATAGAGAGACAGAACTAATTTTAGGAATCATTATGTTTGATGATATCTTTTTAGCAGTATATTTATCAGTCGTTTCTGGATTAGTACTCGGAGGTGCAACGTCATTTGTAGGTACCCTTACATCTGTTTTGATCGCAATAGGATATATGTTACTATTCTTTGTAATCGCTAGAAAAGCTACGCCGTTCCTAAATAAAATATTAGATATTTCGTCTAACGAAATTTTTATTATCGTAATATTCGCTATTTTATTCTTTGTAGCAGGATTTTCAGAAACAATTCATGTTGCGGAAGCGATTGGAGCTTTATTATTAGGACTCGTTTTTTCTGAAACAGAGCATAGTGATCGAATTGAGCAGCTCGTCGTCCCGTTTCGTGATTTCTTTGGGGCTATATTCTTTTTCAGCTTCGGTTTAAGTATAGATCCATTTTCGCTTGGAGGAGCAGTGTGGTTGGCATTAGGAGCAGTTTTCATTACTCTTATCGGTAATTTTACCGCAGGAATGATTGCAGGACGTAAAGCCGGGTTATCACATAAGGCTTCTACGAATATTGGTTTAACACTTGTATCACGCGGGGAATTCTCCATTATTGTCGCGAATATCGGAATCGCTGGTGGCTTAATGGCAACGATTAAACCGTTCTCGGCCTTGTATGTTTTAATATTGGCATCGTTAGGTCCGTTATTAACGAAGGAATCTGGGAGAATATACTCTCTACTAGACAAAATATTTAAATGGAGTGCTAAGGAAAGTGCAAAACGTAAAAAAGAAGTTGGGTAACTCTATAAGGGAACGATTTCATTATTTATAGATTAAAATGTTGTGAAGACGGTTAGAATTTAATCTAATCGTCTTTGTGCTATTATCTGAATTGCATCAACTATTAATCAGTTGCCTTCCTATTTAAAAACGACTACAATTTTACTGTTATATATATGAACGAAAAAAATAGAATAGGAGGGGAAACTATGCCAAGGAAAGTATGGCTATTAGTAGCTGGGATGATTATTAATGTCACGGGTGCTTCTTTTTTATGGCCTTTTAATACAATTTATTTGCATGATCATCTAGGGAAATCTTTATCTGTGGCCGGAATGGTATTAATGATCAACTCGCTTACTGGTGTAATCGGAAACTTGCTCGGCGGTGTTTTATTTGATAAATGGGGCGGTTATAAATCAACTTTAGTAGGGATTGTTATTACACTCGTATCGATTTTAGGTCTTGTGTTCTTCCACGGTTGGCCTTTATATGTTGTGTGGCTAGCGTTAATCGGCTTTGGCTCTGGAATGGTCTTCCCATCGATGTATGCGATGGTTGGTACGGTTTGGCCAGAAGGCGGAAGACGAGCGTTTAATGCGATGTATGTTGGACAAAATGTTGGTATTGCAATTGGAACAGCGTGTGGTGGATTAGTTGCATCGTATCGTTTTGATTATATTTTCTTAGCGAACTTTATTTTATACTTTGTTTTCTTCTTAATTGCTTTTATTGGATTCCGTGGTATGGAAGATAAAAAAGAGCCAGGGGTGCAAAAAGAAATCGAAACGAAAAAAGGCTGGTCACTTACACCAGGCTTCAAAGCACTTCTTATTGTATGTGTAGCATATGCTTTATGCTGGGTTACATACGTACAGTGGCAAGGGGCGATTGCAACACATATGCAGGAATTAAATATTAGCCTTCGTCACTATAGTTTATTATGGACGATAAACGGAGCGATGATTGTTTGTGCGCAGCCACTCGTTAGTATGCTAATTCGCTGGATGAAGCGTTCTTTAAAACAACAAATTATGATTGGAATCGTCATTTTTGCGGCGTCATTCATTGTGTTAAGTCAAGCGCAGCAATTTACGATGTTCCTCGTTGCGATGGTGACATTAACGATTGGTGAATTATTCGTATGGCCGGCAGTTCCGACCATTGCAAATATACTTGCACCGAAAGATAAATTAGGGTTTTATCAAGGTGTTGTAAATAGCGCAGCGACTGTAGGGAAAATGTTCGGACCGGTCGTTGGTGGGGCAATTGTTGATTTATACAATATGGAAGTATTGTTTATAGCGATCATGGTAATGCTTGTAGTAGCGCTTATTGCAACGAGCATTTATGATAAACGAGTAAAAGTGGAAGAAACAGTTGAAGAAAAAATTGCAGTTTAGTTTGACGGAACATGTAACATGTTTTAGAATATATTTAATTAACTCATACTTGTAATAACAGTGAGAAGGAGTAGTAGTAATAGAAGCTGGTTTAGAGAGTTGACGGTCGGTGCAAGTCAATCCACGT
Organism: Bacillus sp. H1a; assembly: GCF_000633475.1. Lineage (NCBI taxonomy): Bacteria > Bacillati > Bacillota > Bacilli > Caryophanales > Bacillaceae > Bacillus > Bacillus sp. H1a. Next base: position 114,765 of record NZ_AYMH01000027.1, read on the forward strand.
TTCGTTATGAACTCGCCTTTGAGTTGCAGTTGTGAAACTAATAGTAGCAATTGCCGTTAATCCACGTTACGGATCTAAGCGAATGTATATTTTTACATTAATTTAGGGTGGTACCGCGGGAATCTATAACCTCTCGTCCCTTTCTAGGGATGAGAGGTTTTTTGTATTTTGGGCGGTGAAAATAAATAGAATTTCAAGGAGGGTATCTCATGAGCTTTAATCATCAAGAAATTGAGAAGAAGTGGCAAGGGTACTGGGAAGAGAATAAAACATTCCGTACGCCAGATGAGACAGAAAAACCAAAATTTTATGCACTAGATATGTTCCCATATCCATCAGGTGCAGGCTTACACGTAGGACATCCAGAAGGTTATACAGCGACAGATATTTTATCTCGTATGAAGCGTATGCAAGGATATAACGTTCTTCATCCAATGGGATGGGATGCATTCGGTCTTCCAGCAGAGCAATATGCACTTGATACTGGAAACAGCCCAGCAGAATTTACAGAGCATAATATTAATACATTCCGTAATCAAATTAAATCATTAGGTTTCTCTTACGATTGGGACCGTGAAGTAAATACAACAGATCCAAACTACTACAAGTGGACACAATGGATCTTCTTAAAACTATTTGAAAAAGGCTTAGCTTACGTTGATGAAGTACCTGTAAACTGGTGCCCAGCACTTGGTACAGTACTTGCAAACGAAGAAATAATTGACGGTAAGAGCGAGCGCGGTGGACATCCAGTTGAGCGTCGTCCGATGAGACAGTGGATGTTAAAAATTACAGCTTACGGAGATCGTCTATTAGAAGATCTAGATGAGCTTGATTGGCCAGAAAGCTTAAAAGATATGCAGCGTAACTGGATCGGTCGTTCTGAAGGTGCAGAAGTACACTTCAACATCGATGGTACAGATGAGAAATTCACAGTTTTCACAACGCGTCCTGATACACTATTTGGCGCAAGCTACTGTGTACTTGCTCCAGAGCATACACTTGTTGCTGACATTACAACAGCAGAGCAAAAAGAAGCTGTAGAAGCTTACATTAATTCTGTAAAAATGAAGAGTGACCTAGAGCGTACAGAACTTGCGAAAGAGAAAACTGGTGTATTCACTGGTGCTTATGCAGTTAACCCAGTAAATGGTGAGAAATTACCAATCTGGATCGCTGACTATGTTCTTGCAACTTACGGAACAGGTGCTGTAATGGCAGTTCCAGCTCATGATGAGCGTGATTATGAATTCGCATCAACGTTCAATCTTCCAATGAAGGAAGTTGTAAAAGGCGGAGACATTTCGAAAGAAGCATATACAGGTGATGGCGCTCACGTAAACTCAGCATTCCTTGACGGGTTAAATAAAGAAGAAGCAATTGTAAAAATGATTGAATGGCTTGAAGTAACAAGCGCAGGAAATCAAAAAGTAACGTACCGTCTACGTGACTGGTTATTTAGTCGTCAACGTTACTGGGGCGAGCCAATTCCAGTAATCCATTGGGAAGATGGTACAATGACAGCTGTGAAAGAAGAAGAATTACCACTAGTTCTTCCGAAAACAGAAAACATCCGTCCATCTGGTACAGGTGAATCACCACTTGCAAACATTGACGAGTGGGTAAATGTTGTTGATCCTGAAACTGGTAAAAAAGGTCGTCGTGAAACAAACACAATGCCACAATGGGCTGGTAGCTGCTGGTACTACCTACGCTACATCGATCCAAACAACAGTGAAGCACTTGTAGATCCTGAAAAAGTAAAACAATGGCTTCCAGTTGATATTTATATTGGCGGAGCGGAGCATGCTGTACTTCACTTACTATATGCTCGTTTCTGGCATAAAGTATTATACGATATCGGCGTGGTTCCAACGAAAGAGCCATTCCAACAATTATTCAACCAAGGTATGATCTTAGGTGAAAACAACGAGAAAATGAGTAAATCAAAAGGTAACGTTGTAAATCCTGATGATATCGTAGCAAGCCATGGTGCAGATACACTTCGTCTATACGAAATGTTCATGGGACCATTAGATGCTTCAATCGCTTGGTCTGAAAATGGTCTTGACGGAGCTCGTCGTTTCCTAGACCGCGTATGGCGCCTATTCGTTCAAGATAACGGTGAATTAAGTGAGAAAATTACTGATGCACCAAACAAAGAGCTTGAAAAAGCTTACCACCAAACAGTGAAAAAAGTAACAGAAGACTATGCAGAGCTTCGCTTCAACACAGCGATTTCTCAAATGATGGTATTCATAAACGATGCATACAAAGCTGAAACACTTCCGAAAGAATATGTAGAAGGTTTCGTGAAAATGATTGCACCAGTTGCACCTCATATCGGGGAAGAACTATGGAGCAAACTTGGATACAATGAAACAATCACATATGCAAGCTGGCCAACATTTGATGAGTCTAAACTTGTAGAAGATGAAGTTGAAATCGTTGTTCAAATTATGGGCAAAGTTCGTGCAAAACTAACAATGAAAAAAGACGCATCAAAAGAAGAAATGGAACAACTTGCACTTGAAGCAATTAAAGAACAAATCGAAGGAAAAACAGTTCGTAAAGTAATTGTAGTTCCTGGAAAACTTGTTAACGTTGTTGCAAACTAATTAATTTTAAATAAAAGCTCAGAGCGTTTATGCCCTGAGCTTTTTTGTGTAGAAAATAAATTCTGGATCACCTTCATCTAAGTTTTCGATTATTCCACTACGTATAAATCCGTTCGCTTGAAAAACTTTTTGCATATTTTCATTAGATTTGTTCGTTGAAGAAAATATTTTTTGAGTAGGAGAATGGCTTAACATATATGAGATTAATGAGCTTGCATGACCTTTTCTTCTTTTAGTTGGCGAAACAATTATTAATGAGAGGAAAGTATAACCAAAAAAATTTGTATCGTATGTTAGAAAACCAGAAATAAAATTGCCCTCTTTTACAATTATGCATTGTCCTTCATTAATAGCGTGTTTAATATAATTTCTTCTACTATCGTCTCCGATTATTTCGATATCTATATGTACGATTGAGTCTAAATCGTTGATTGAAGCTTTTGTTACGTTCTCCAATGGAAATGCCCCCTTTTTTTATAAGGAAAGAATAATCAGTCAATTAATCCTATCATGAATGAATAGCGAAGAAAAAGGTGCGGAATTCCTAGACAGACAAACACCTATTCTTCTATAGGAAATATGATAAAAAAGGTAGGCTAAATTGAGCAGAAGAGGTGAAAGGAATGAAAGGGATGGACAATAATGCACCACATGGCTTCTTCGGAGGCGAATCGGACAGTTATGCACAAATGATGTTAATGGGTGGAGCAGGGCAACAAGGATACGGTGGAATGCCGAGCTGGATGGGTGGAGCAGCTGGAGGCATGCCAGCATCAATGGGTGGCATGCAAACTGGAATGCCAACATTAACAGGAGGAAATCCAGCATCAATGGGTGGCATGCAAACTGGAATGCCAACATTAACGGGAGGAATGCCGGCATCAATGGGTGGCATGCAAACTGGAATGCCGACATTAACAGGAGGAATGCCGGCATCAGTGGCTGGCATGCAAACTGGAATGCCAACATTAACAGGGGGAATGCCGACATCAGTAGCCGGCGCACAAACTGGAATGCCAGTAGGAGTACCAACTACATTCCCTTCTTTCGTTGGAGGAGTGCAGACAGGATTCCCTGTACCGGGAGTAGGTGTTGTGGCAGGAGGAGTAGGTGGTCATCCACAAGGTGTTCATGGTCAACATCATCACCATGATCACCACGGTCATCATCAACACCATGGTCATCATCAACACCACGGCCATCATCAACAACAAGTACATCACCACGGTCACCATGGCTATCATCAACAACAAGTACATCACCACGGACACCACCAAATGCATCCGCAGGCTGTCCATTATCAAACTCATCAAGCTCATCATCATGGTCACCACGGTCAACATCATCACCATGGTCAACATCACCACCATGGGCAACATCAGCAACAAGTACATCACCAAGGCCATCACCAAGTTCATCCGCAGGCTGTCCATTATCAAACTCACCAAGTTCAACACCACGGCCAACATCAACACCATGGCCATCATCAACACCACGGCCAACAGCAACACCATGGCCATCATCAACACCACGGTCAACAGCAACACCACGGTCAACAGCAACAACAGCCTTGGACCGGTGGAGTTGGAACGGGAGCAGCAGGACGCGCGGATCATTAATGAATTGCGTGAAAAATATATCGGTGAAAAAAGACATAATAAAAAACTGCTAGGATCTCCTAGCAGTTTTTTTCCGCCTCTTGACGCTGGCGTTCGATTTCAGCACGAAGTTGTGGTTCCGGTGCTTGCCATCCTTCTGGTTTTAAAATTTTGCCATCGCCTTCGCGGAATCGAGGCTTTCCATCAGGGAATAGTTTTGCCATGTTGGCATTGTTTACAATTTCAAATCCTTTATCTGGACGTACGCCCATTTCTGCAAACGTTCCGAATGCAAAGTAAATAAGGTCAATAAGTGCATCGTATTGATCTTCGACAGTTGTTGCTTCTAGAAATTCTTCTAACTCTTCTTGCATAAAGCTAGCACGAATTTTTGCACGCTCTTCTGTTAGTTTTGTTGGAGTGTTTGTCACAGGATGTCCGAATACTTCATGCATTTTTGCAACAAGTTCATATCCTTTATCTAAACCTTTTTCGTTTTTCATGTTGTTTCATCCTTTCTTACGTTATGCCGAAGTTTATTGTAACATAAGGTAGTTATTAAATAAAAAGAACATCTTATGAGAAATAAGATGCCCGCTCGTTATTCTTCTTTCTTAATTAAAATGGATAAAACAAGATCGATACTAAATATTCCGATGAGTAGCATCGGTATAATGACAAGTAAATAACGTGTGAAAGAAACATTTTTTAAGTATGTATGAGCAAATAAAAAGACACCGAGAAATAAAATACCATTTAAAATAGGCTTTACTAATTTTTTAGACATAAGCTCCCCCATAAATATCTTCTCTCTCTATCTAAAATAAAAAACTCCTCTTTCCGTTGTATCATGCTGGAGAGAGGAGTTCAATCATTTCTCATTCGATTACACCAGAATTTGTAATATTTACGGTATATTTTAAATTAATTGGGACATCTTTGTACATCCGTCGCCACTCTTCTATTTTGAATGGGCGATAATGCTGTTTATATTTTGCTCCTAGCCCGAGAGGGTCGACGCCTAAAGATTTAAACTGCTTAATTAGTTTGTTACCTTGTGTATCCAATTGTTTTTGGATAGCTTTTTCAATGTGTTTTATGTTCTTGACATTTTCTAAGTTAATTTGCTTCGATAGCTCTTGAATACGGGCATCAAGCTTAACGTGAATGAAAAAAGAAGGTTTCCCGTTTTTTATTTTTATATCGCAAGTTGGAACAGAACGAATATTATTAATCATTACGTACGCAGAATCCGTTTTAAATTCATGTGAATCTAATTTATGTTTCTCTAGCAGCCCTTTAAATATGAACATATCTTTTTTCGCAATTTTACCGATATATTTATCCTTTTTAAAAAGACCAATTCCGTTGATTTTTATTTTATCAGCATGTTTCTTTAAAATCGGGATGTAGTAGTCTTGTCCTTCTCGATAATAACGGAATGCTCCTATATGCAGGTTATCCGTTGGTAAAGGACCGGTTTCCATGTTATGTTCAAGCAATTTTTTTATATAAATTGCAACGTTGTATGAAGTCGTATATTTTCCTTTTAAAAGTTCAGTACCATTTCCCTCTATTAAAGAAACATATAAAGCGTTCCCTATATTCACATCTCGAAGTAATGTATCAAATGAAGTGGACATTCCTTTCTTCGCAAGTCTTATAGTATATAGAGCAACACGCATTTGTCCGCTAGCAAATGGTTGAGAAGACTCTAAAGATGTGTCTGCTTTTACTTGTTTTACCGCATTTGCACTGCCTTCAAAAACTTGAACCTTATTTCCTTTTTTCTGAATAGGACAAACGAATGTCACTTTTACTTTATTATCTTTTGCTACATCGAAAACACTTCCTTGAATAAGCTGTACATCATCGACAATATTTTTTTGTAAACATCCAGTTAGACTGAAGAGTGTTATGCAAGAAATAAGTATTAATTTGCTTTTGTTTTTGATTTTTTCCATTTTCTTTTCACCCACACAATGATAAATAAAATAGGGATATATACATAGATGAGCCAAAAACTAACTTTGGATACATTACTAATAAAATTATTAATATTGTGTCTGTTTGTTAAAAGTTGCGAAACGATGAGGGTGATAAGGATAAAAGCGATTAGAATCCCTCTTTGTTTTACGCGAAATATTTCGTGAGTTGATCTTGTTGCCGCCCATAAAGGAAGGATAAAGCTGGTAATAATAACGAGTGCATAACCTGAAATTGCAATATATTCTAGCCTTTCTATGAATGGTAATTGAATTACTTGGGTCATAGAAAGTTGAGACCATATTGTTTTTAATAATTGTTTTTCACTAAAAAATGCAAAGGCTAAAAGTGTACTAAATAAATATAGAAGATTTGAAAATAGTGCCCCGTATTGAGCGAATTTATGCGATTGCTTAGGATTTTTTACAAATGGATAAATCATAAGATAAATCTCAAACCCTGTCATACTGTAGATTGCCAGCTTGGCGGATTTTAAAATATCTGAAAAAGAGTGTGTGAAAATCGGTAGTAAATTATCCCAATGTGAGTATTTCAAAACGAATAGGCAAAGAAATAAATATCCGAATGTACCGCCAACTGAGATAACACAAATGCCAGTAATTACACGAAAACCAGAAGAAATAATGTAATAGCTAACTAAGCATAAAAAAAGTGTTAGCATCCAAGTGGAAGCGGTAGGGAACATCCATACTTGAATAATTTCAACATATGTTCGGATGACGGAAATACTGACGGTTAAAAAATAAGCTGCAAAGATGATATTAATGCCGTTTCCTAGCCATTTTCCAAATGTTTGCCTTTGTAAATCAATTAAATTCCCGTTTGTTTCTTTTAATAAGTAATACATCATCCATATAAGAATATGGATACAGATTCCTGTGATTACAACTCCCATCCAGCCGTCGTACCCAGCGGCTTTTGCAATAATGCGAGCGAATCCAAGAACGCCAGCACCGAACTGTGCACTGTGAATTAAGAAGAAAACAAAGACAGGAGATATTTGATATTTTTCTTGAACTTTACTCATCAAATGCACCTCATTCCTTAATCATCAAAGTCCGATCGATGTCTTGTTGAAATCCCTTTTGCTGATTTTTTTACATGTTGTGGCCTTGCTTGTACATCTCGTGTATCAATCATTGTTAATGGAAAGCGAATCCAAGAATCTTTAAAGGATTGTTGTCTCGTTGGATAAAAGAGAGCGTACGGCTTACGTAAAGAAGTAAGTCTAAACAAATGGGTAAATAAAAAGATAAATCCGAGAGATATACCGAAGAGTCCTCCTATTTCTGCGAATGCGAGAAATGGAAAACGTAGTAATCGAACGGCATTACCCATTTTATAAATAGGTGTAATAAAGGATGCAAGTGCGGATAATGCAACGATAATTAATAAAATATTACTCGTTAAACCAGCTTGTACAGATGCTTGTCCGATTACGATACCACCTACAATACCGAGTGTTTGACCGACCTTCATCGGTAACCTCGCACCAGCTTCTCTTAATAAATCAATCGCGAGTTCTAAAAAGAGTGCTTCAATTAAAGGTGGAAACGGTACTTGTGCCCTTGATAAAATCAAAGTTTCAAGCAAATCACTTGGAATGAGTTCATAATGATAATTTAAAACTGCAACGTATAACGGTGTAGCACAGATCGAAAATAGAACGGCGATAAGGCGTAAAATTCTTGAAAATGTCGCGTATAGCCAAGATACGTTATAGTCTTCAGGTGAAATGAAAAAATCGAAATATGATACAGGTGTTAATAGGACACTTGGAGAACCATCAACGAAAATAGCGATTTTTCCATCAATAAGTGCTTTTGTGACTCTATCAGTGCGTTCTGTATTGATATAGAGAGGGAAAATCGACTTTTCACCCATTAATTCTTGTATATAAGCACTATCGTTAATTTGGTCATATTTAAGAGCGCGTAAGGATTCCTCGAGAAAATCCACATTTTCTTTTTCAGCGAGGTTGTCTAAATACATCATGACAACTTTTGTTTTTGAAAACTCGCCGACAATCATTTCTTTTGTTTGTAAATCTAAAACAGGAAGACGCTTTCGAACTAAATTAATATTTGTATCAATATCCTCTACGAAACCTTCTTGAGGGCCGATAACAGTTGATTCGTTTAAAGGAGGAGTTGGCGCACGATAATTATCAATTGCAATGTTTGCAAGCATACATTTTTGATCTTGCTGGTTCAATTGAATAATTGCATGTCCCTTTAAAACCATATCCTCAATTTTTTGTAAGTCGTTCGTAATTGTAATACCACTCATCGGAATATGTTCTTTTAATTCTTCTAATGAAGTACAAGGGCGTTCTAACAGAGTAGGCATTAAATATTTTTGTAATTTCTCTCCATCAAGTGAAGGTCGATAGTAAGAAATATAATAAGGCATCGTTTCATCGTCAGATGTATGATAATTAATAAAATCACTAGACTTTTTAAGCTTCTCTATTAAATCTTGTAGAGAATGAATATGGTCTTGTTTTGGTTTACTAAAGTCGTAAATACTGTTGTTTCCAGCAGCTTGTTGCTTGTTCTGAGAAGAGTCGCCATGTTTAGCACCTTGCTGTTTGTTCTGAGAAGAGTCGCCATGTTTAGCATCTTGCTGTTTATTTTGAGAAGACTCGTTTTGCTTAGTATCCTGCTGCTTATTTTGAGAAGGATCGTTTTGTTTAGTATCTTGTTGTTTGTTCTGAGAAGAGTCGCCTTGTTTGGCATCTTGCTGTTTATTTTGAGAAGGATCGTCTTGTTTAGTATCCTGCTGCTTATTTTGAGAAGACCCGTTTTGTTTAGTATCCTGCTGTTTATTTTGAGAAGACTCGTTTTGTTTAGTATCCTGCTGTTTATTTTGAGAAGACTCGTTTTGTTTAGTATCCTGCTGTTTGTTCTGAGAAGAGTCGCCTTGTTTAGCATCTTGTTGTTTATTCTGAGAAGAATGGCCTTGTTTAGAACCTTGTTGTTTGCTTTGAGAAGAATCCTGTTGCTTGGAAGGCTCCTCAATTTGTTCCGTATTTTTTTGCTGGCTATTCTTATCTTTGCTATGTTTCATGCTTCTAGTCTGTTTTGTGTTATTGTTCTCTTGATCGTTAGGTTGTTGTTTCGAGTCATCTGTCTCTTTTGTATCTGCTGTATTTGAGTTTTTTTTCTTACGTAACCAATTCCAAATCATATGTATGCCCTCTTTGATTTTGTAATATAGTGCTATTTTGTGGCTAATTTTGTATCTTATTCATTTATTTATGAAAAGCAGGAGGAGATTGGTTTGCGTAGAAAAAACCTTTAGTAAAGAAGTTCAGAATATGACAGGAAGAAGGTGAGTCTGTGCAAATTGTAAAAAAGGAAAAGTTTGCTTTGAAAGAATTTACATTTGAAAATGGTAGGGAAATTCCTGTTCAAATGGGATATGAGACTTACGGTACTTTAAATAGAGAAAGGTCAAATGCGATTTTGGTTTGCCATTATTTTAGTGCAACAAGTCACGCAGCGGGAAAATATACAGAGCATGATGAAGAGTCTGGTTGGTGGGATGGATTAATTGGACCTGAGAAAGCAATTGATACAAATAAATATTTTGTTATATGTACTGATAACCTTTGCAATGTACAGGTGAAGAACCCGTATGTCATTACAACAGGACCAAAATCGATAGATCCGATGACGGGTTTTGAGTATGTGATGGATTTTCCGGTGTTTACGTTTTTAGATGTAGCACGTATGCAATATGAACTAATAAAAGATATGGGTATTACTAGATTGTATGCTGTAATGGGTCCATCTGCAGGAGGAATGATTGCACAGCAATGGGCTGTTCACTATCCTCATATGGTAGAGCGAATGATTGGAGTTATTACGAACCCACAAAATCCAATTATAACGTCGGTAAATGTAGCGCAAAATGCGATTGAAGCAATTCAGTTAGATCCAAATTGGAAAGGCGGAAAGTATGGAGAGGAGCAGCCAATGAAGGGGCTTCATTTAGCGAATAGAATGATGTTTATTAATGCGTTTGATGAACAGTTTTATGAAACGGCATTTCCACGTAATAGTATAGAAATAGCACCTTATCAAAAGTTTTCTGCATTAACATCATTTGAGAAAGAAATAAATAAAGTAACATGCAAAAGTATAGATTTAGTAGATGCGAATTCATGGATGTACACTGCGAAAGCAGTCTTATTACATGATATTGCGCATGGATTTTCTTCTTTAGATGAGGCTCTTTCTAACATAGAAGCGAATGTACTCATGATTCCGTGCAAACAAGATTTACTTCAGCCGCCTCGTTCCAATTATAAAGTGGTAGACGTTTTGCGAAAACAGGGGAAATATGCAGAAGTGTATGAAATTGAAAGTATAAATGGGCATATGGCTGGGGTATTAGATATTCATTTGTTTGAAAAGAAAGTTTATGAGTTTTTGAATCGGAAAGTATCTAGTTTTGTGTAGGAAATACATGATGTGAAAAAGGTGCATTGTTTGTAGTAGGCACCTTTTTTTACATGATTTGTAGACGGAAAAGATATGTAGCGATAGATAAACCGAAGAAAGCTATACTAAGTAATAAAAATAAGAATGCCATTTCTTGAGGGGATTTTATCTTTTTATTATTTTTCATACTAAGAGCAATAACTGCAGAAACTAAGAAAATGATGCCCATAATGAAAAGAAAAAGTGTCATTTTAGTCGACTCCTTTCATCAAACAAGTATATTGAGGATACAATGCGCTAGTTATGTTTGTAAAGAATAAATTTTCCATTCTTTGCGTTCATTCCATTGCATGCTAAAATTGATGAGAACTGTTTATTTAAAGAAGAAACTGAAAGCTTTATTGTATATAAGGAGGAACGACATATGACAGAAGTAAAAACAATTACTACAGAAGAAGTGCAAGAACGTCTAGAAAATGGAGAAACATTATTTTTAGTGGATGTAAGAGAAGATGAAGAAGTAGCAGCAGGGAAAATCCCGGAGGCTGTACATATTAAAATGGGCGATATCCCAAATAAAGTAGATTTCTTTGAGAAAGAGAATGAATATATCTTTATTTGCCGTTCGGGAATGCGTAGTGAAAATGTATGCCATTATTTAAATGAGCAAGGATTTAAAACAGTGAATATGGTTGGCGGTATGCTTCAATACGAAGGTGAAACTAAATAATTAGCTTGTAAAAACTTGGAACGTATCTGTTTCAAGTTTTTTTTATTTTGCATACAGTATACGAAAGGGAGGTTGAGATGAATGAGCATTAACATGCGTAAAGTAAAAATTATAAATAATACAGGGGCTGTTAATGTAGGTGACTGTTATGATTTAGCACCTTTCGCTGTAGCAAAAATATATACAGGTGCTGGTGGTTCTAGCGCGGCGACATTTTTAAATGGAAAACGTATGGGAGCTGTTGTGCCTGTAACATCGGTGTTTCTTCCGCCATTAGCGACGAGTACACGTACGCTAGGTTAGTAAAGGAAAGGTAGAGTGTAATTATGCCTGCGCATATTAAAGAGTTTATTATTGTTAATAATACTGGGAATATATTTACGGGTGATAATTTGAGAGATACTTCGTTTACTGCTTCAAAAACGTATAGTGGTTCAACAGGACCAACTTGTATTGATGTTGTTACGATAATCGGAACTGAGACGAAGCTTTGTTTACAACCGGGAGATAGTGTGACGACAACATATACGAGAGGTACTCCTGCTGGCACTCTAACAGGAACAAATACGGGCCAAAGTGCAAATGCGTCGAGTACTATGCAAGCAGCACCAAATACAGATAATACAGATTCAGTTGCTGGACTCCCCTAAGAGATTAGGGGAGTTTTTATTTGAAAGAAGAGCTTGTACTACATAAAAATAGGAGTAATTGTTTTAAAAGTAGTATTGGAGACGGTTTTGGAAAATGCAATTCAAATGGAGGGTGAATTTTTATCCCGCTATTTGCGGGCAGTAAGACTCCCACCTCAAAATTCGGAGAATGCGAGGAAGTTAGGTGGGAGTCGGGCTGCCCGTAAACGCCCGATTGGTGAGGGCTGATAATCAGTGGGGGATGAACAAAACTCCCACTGATTAAAGTTTCACTTTATATAGAACATATATTTTGTAGCTGCAGTTTGCTTTTGAGGGTGGTGGAAATGATGGAAAACAAAAAATACAAAAGTTGATAAATTCTAATTGTGAACTACCCACCACTTAGTATCTCTTACGAGCTTACTTGAAGTGGGGGCTTCTCGGTTAATCGTTACTTTTGATAGCTAACGAATTCGTCTTAGGACAGCCGAGCTAACTCCCTTGTTCCAAAGGTTATTTTGTTACTATTTATGCCAACGCTAATAAGCGTATAGCTTCCTTTTTGATATTCATAGCTGCGTTATAGTCACGACTTATTTTTAATCCGCAAGTACACTCATACGTGCGTTCAGATAGTGACATATCTTTTCTGCTTCCACAACTACTACACATTTTTGTAGAAGGAAACCACTTATCTATTTTTACAAGTTGTTTTCCTTGTTCTTGTAACTTATATGCTAAAAATGTCGTGAACATCCTCCAACCGTTGTCCGCAATACTTTTACCAAAGCGAAGTGCTCGTGACATTCCTTTCATATGTAAGTCTTCTATTGCTACAACGTCAAAATTCGTAGCCAATTCTTTAGACTTATGATGAAGGAAATTCTTACGTTGATTTGCGACCTTTTCATGCAACTTAGCTACACGAACGCGTTGTTTATTCCAATGCTCTGAACCTTTCACACGTC
>NZ_AYMH01000028.1:0-91601 GCF_000633475.1 Bacillus sp. H1a
TGATTGCTGAGGCGAGAGTTTCGCGTTACCACTCAGCTTCCTTACACTTCTCACGAAATATAAGCTCTGTAGGTCCAATCAGACCCCCGTCCTTTTACCGGAGACGATGCCGCCGCCCTCTACTCAGTTTCCCTTTCGCAAGCGATGCTCCGAGGTGATCTTCAATGATTCGATTGTTACTACTCTCACAGCCTTGGAGCAGCTCTCTGAAACGATCATAATCATCTACTTTCCTCTTCTTTGCATATATAAAATATAAAGTCAGAAGATTCTTAATTAACTTTTATTTATTAAACGTATTATAGGACTTTGTTCTTTTCATTGTCAATATATTTTTTGAATTTTTTAATAAACTTAACCTTCATCCAACTAACATTTTGAATCACACCTAAACAAAATTTTATTTACTTTTGATATCAAATGCTTGTTTTCACGTTATTCTTTATTTATACCCCCCTGATTCTCATTACGTATGAGAAATCAGGGGGGTATAAATTTTTCGATACAATTCATCTACATCTTCTTTTCAACGGAAGTATCTTTCCGATCATACTTTACTCCATATTTATTACTCGGTCACAAATAGCATTTACATCCTCTCGATCATGTGTAACAAAAATACATGTCATTCCTTCTTTTTTTAATATATTCTTCAATTCTTGACGAATCTTTCCTCTTAAATCTGCATCTAGATTACTGAATGGTTCATCCATTAAAAGGATGGATGGATTAGGTGCTAGCGCACGCGCTAACGCCACACGCTGCTGCTGTCCACCGCTTAATTCATATGGATAACGCTTTTCAAATCCTTTTAAATCAATAAGCTCTAGCATATGTAGCAATCGATTCTTTTGCTCACTCTTTGAGAAATGATGTAAACCAAACTTAATATTTTTCTCCACCGTTAAATGCGGAAACAATGCATAGTCTTGAAAGACCATTCCCACTTCTCGTTTTTCTGGAACAAGAAAATGTTCATCATCTACAATCGTTTTATTCTTTATTTCAATGCTCCCTGATGAAGGGTACTCTAATCCTGCAATTAGGCGAAGTAATGTACTTTTCCCACTGCCACTTTTCCCGAGAATCCCAACAATTTCACCTTTTTCAATTGAAATAGACAGCCCATCAATAACATCTTGTTTTGCATTTTTATAACGGAAGCTAAGATTATTCATTTCAAAAAACATTACTACGCCTCCTTCTTCTCTAAACGATAAAAGATATATACTGATACCATACTAATCAAAACAATAATTAACGCTGGAATTGATGCTTCCTGTATTCGCTCATCACTTGCAAATTGATATGTTTTCGTTGCTAACGTATCAAAATTGAATGGGCGTAAAATTAACGTTAACGGAAGTTCTTTCATAATATCTACAAAAGTAAGAATAAAACCGCTAATAATAGTACCTTTCATAAGTGGTAAATCCACTTTGATAAAGGTTTTTGTCATCCCAAACCCTAGCATACGTGATGCTTCATAATACTTCGTCCCCATTTTTTCAAAACCAGCTTCAATAGAATTAAATCCGATTGCTAAGTATCGTATTACATAAGCAAAAATGACCATAACTATCGATAAACTTAAGACAAGTTTTCGATCTGTACCTACCCATTCATATAGTGTAGATAACCCTTTATCTACTGAAATAAATAATGTAAGTACACCAATAGCTAATACGGCACCAGGAATAGAGTAACCAATTGAAACAAACCTTGTTAATACGTTGGAAAATGAATTTTTTTGAACACGACACACATTTGCAATCATAATAGAAAGAACAATAATAATTGTTGTTGCTAGCAATGCTACAAACAATGTATTCTTTATTAATTCAATAAATTGTGTCTGTAACACACTTTCATACGTTAATAACGCCCATGAAATCATTTGTATGAACGGAATAGCAAATGAAAAGGAGAAAATCAATACACAATACGACAACGCTAATAAGCCTTTCCATCCTTTTAATCGAATTGGTGTTAACGCCTTTGTCTTACTCGTTGTAGCACTAAACTTTTTACGGTTTCGTAATAGTTTTTCAATGAATAAGAAAGTAATAACTCCAACCATTAAAATCGCTGCAAGCCTAACCGCCGAATCCACATCATACATTCCAAACCAAGTCTGAAAAATTGCTGTT
This sequence comes from Bacillus sp. H1a, assembly GCF_000633475.1. Classification (NCBI taxonomy): domain Bacteria; kingdom Bacillati; phylum Bacillota; class Bacilli; order Caryophanales; family Bacillaceae; genus Bacillus; species Bacillus sp. H1a. The sequence continues at coordinate 2,151 of NZ_AYMH01000028.1, forward strand.
GAAAAAGTTTGAATCCCAAAATAACTTGCTACTCCGTAATCATTTAGCACCTCTAATATTACTAAACTTACTCCTCCAACGATTGCGACTTGTGAAATAGGTAATACAACCTGATAGAATACTTGCCATTGGTTTTTCCCTAGTAAACGTGCATTTTCTATTAACGAAGCACTTTGATTTTCTAAATACGACTTTGTAATGATATATACATAAGGAAACAAAGTTATCGTAAAAATAAATACGGCACCTTGAATCGACATAATATTGAAATACGATGTATCTACCTTCCATTCTAACGTATTACGAAAGAAACGTTGCACAACTCCTGTATAACTTAGCATTCCACTATATGTATAGGCTGCAATATAAGGCGGAATCGCTAAAGGTAACACAAACATCCATCGAAATAGCTTTTTTAGTGGAAAATCATATGCCGCGACTAGCCAAGCAAGTGTCACACCGACAATAATCGTACATATCCCGGTGAAAAAAGCTAATTGCAAAGTATTCCATATGTAATCACGTAACATATAATCTTTAATGTGCTGCCAATTCTCGTTAACCTTCTGAAACAAACTGATCACAATGAAAAAATTGGGTAGCAAAACAATAGCTACTCCAACGAGGCTAATGGCTACCCAACTGTTCATATTTTGTTTCAGCATTCGTAAGAAATGCTGTTTTTTCATGTTTATTTCCAACCCACTTTATTAAAGATTTGTGTTGCTTTCGCGTTATTTTCACCTAGTACAGCAAAGTCTATTTTTTGCGTTTTAAATGTACCCCATGATTTTAATAACTCTGGCATTTCTGCTTTTTTATTAACTGGGAATTCAAAGTTTGCTTTTGATAATTCTGTTTGTGCTTTTTCACTTGTGAAGTATTCGATTAATTTCACTGCATTTTCTTTATTTTTACTATGTTTTACTAAACCAGCGCCACTAATGTTAACGTGTGTACCTGTTGTATCTTGGTTAGGGAAGAATACACCTAACTTTTCCGCGACCTTTACTTCTTCTGGATCTTGAGAATTCGCTAATAATCCAACGTAATACGTATTCATAATTGCGACATCCGCTTTACCAGCAACAACTGCTTTCGCTTGATCACGATCGCCGCCCTGTGGATCCTGTGCAAAGTTTTCAACAATACCCTTTGCCCATTCCTCTGCCTTTTGCTCACCATTTAATGCAATAAATGAAGCTAATAATGATTGGTTATATAAACTTGTAGAAGATCTTGCTAACACTTTCCCTTTCCAGTTCGCTGTTGCAATATCCTCATATGTAGACAATTGTTCTGGCTTCACACGGTCCTTTGCATAAACAAGAACACGAGCTCGTGTCGCAAGACCAATCCATTCATTATCTTTATCACGTAAATTTTTTGGAACGTTTTTATCAATTTCTTTAGAACTTACTGGTTGTAATACGCCATTTTTCTTAGCTGTATTCAACACACCACCATCCACTGTAATAAATAAATCAGCTTCAGTGCTTTCCCCTTCTCGTTTTAAACGTTCAATTAATTCTTCTGCTTTTCCTTTTACAACATTAACTTTAACACCTGTGTCTGCTGTAAAGGATTCGAATAATTTATCATCCGATTCATAGTGACGTGCTGTATAAACGTTTACTATTTTACTCTCTTCTTTTTTCTTTGTTTTAGCCGCTACGTCTTCCTCTTTTTTTGACGCGCATCCTGCCAATGTCCCTAATGCCATCATGGCAGCTAAAGAAACTGATAACAACTTCTTCATGTTTGTAATCCTCCCTATTCTCCCCTAAAGATATTGATAATCTTTATCAATATAAATTATAGAAAACTATAATTCAATTACCAATCTATATTCGGAAGCATTTACATGCAGAATTTTAACATTTTTTCTACAATTGATGACAAAATATTTACTTCTTCTATATCCATATATATAATGTAGAAGAATTCACACAATTACTACATTATATGTATTAATTATTACGTGAATAAAAAACTTGATAAAATATTTCGTCAAGTTTTTCACAGGACGCTTTTATCAATATTCTTTATGCATGCAACAATAAACGCGTAGGCTACTAACATTAAAGCTTTCAATTACCTAGGAGGAGTAGAAGCGTACCTATACTACTGATTTTCTTTTCCCTCTGATTGTTACTGAGAAACGGTCAATAAATTGATGTGGGCAGAGAATCTTTCGTATAAAAAACATATATTTTCAAATCTTTTTTATTGCGTAATAAAACCAACTATATAATACTATATAAAACATATATATTTAGGAGGATTACAGCAATGTCTGAAAAAACATACGAACTCGCTACCTTTGCAGGCGGTTGTTTTTGGTGTATGGTAAAACCATTTGATGAACTTCCTGGCATCCAAAAAGTCATTTCTGGATACGCAGGCGGTCACATTGAAAATCCAACATACGAACAAGTAAAATCAGGGATATCAGGACATTTAGAAGTCGTTCAAATTACATTCGATCCTTCTATTTTCCCGTATCAAAAATTACTTGATTTATATTGGCCACAAATTGATCCAACTGATGATGGTGGGCAATTTTTCGATCGCGGCCCCTCTTACCGCACAGCAATTTTTTATCATAATGAAACACAAAAAGAGCTTGCAGAAAAATCGAAGCAAACTCTAGCAGAAAGCGGTATATTTAAAGATCCTATCGTGACTGAAATTCGCTCAGCTGCACCTTTTTGTGAAGCAGAGGAATACCACCAACATTTCTATAAAAAGAATCCAGAGAAATATGCTACCGAGCAAAAAGAATCTGGGCGTGAAGAATTTATTAAAGAAAATTGGTCAAAAAAATAACACACTCTCTCCATGTTTTTTCATCTTTTTGAAAAAGCATGGAGTTTTATTATCTTTGGAAGAAATACAAAACGATGATAAGAACGATTACTGTTAATGTCCAAAGCTTTAATTCATTTATCACCCTTCTTTTCTTAGCTGACATTATCTGTCCTCACCTCACTTTTATTTTTCCACAGAAATACCTTTCTCCAATAAACATGAAAAAACCTCCAGTTCATTTCCTGAAGGCTCCATTGTAATGCATACTTATTTCTAGAATTACTTTTTCAATCTCTCAATAAAATCGTTCAACTTATCAAGTGATTTCATATTATGATTACAAGCTACACTATCTTTACAAATATAATTCCCCTTTTTAACGAAAGTTCCCGGTACATCACCCTTTATCTCAACTAAGAACATTCCTACTTCTTCATGCCCATGACATAATGAACAAATACTTTTTTTATTTATACTTTGGAATGTTCCTTGTAGACCAACAAACTTATTTTTATTGTTTTTCGCTATAATAAATTTCCTGCTCGAGCCTTTATCAATCCAGCCCAAATAAGATATTTCTTTCATATTGATTTCTTCCATATCAGGAAGTTTTAATTTTTTTGCCTTAGGGAATAATTTTTTTAACGTTTGTGCTGTAACTTCCTGAAACGGAATTACATACGGATTTATTTTCAGTAAAAATGATTCTGCATCTTCTCTATTTTCGACTGTTAATACCATATCAATTAACTCTTTTTGTTCGGTAGCCAAATTCTCAAAGACATTTAGTACTTTTTCAATAGCAAGAGATTTCAGTGCCGCAATAACCCCTCGATCATTTGCTGTCGCATGTCCATTTGCTAAAATATAAGCTTGTGATTTTATAAAATTATATTGATCACTTCTAATAAAAGCTTCCATCTTTATCACTCCATACAAATTGTTGATCTAGTATCATTGTATACAATAATCATGTTTTACGGTATGTAAAAGACGATTTACAAAAGAACTTTACATAACAAAACCGCCTCTAGGTTTCCCATTAGAGGCGGCTTCCTTATTTAGAATACACGATTTTCTTAATCGTTTCCCCGGACAGAAAATACTTTTCAGCAAGTTGATGAATAGCAATTCCACTTTTAAACGCATCCTTAATTGCTTTATTTCGTTCATCTAATTGCTTTCTTCCTCCAGATTGTGTACCCCATTTATAATGTTCCGTTTCTTGTTTTGGAATGTAAATTGTTTCACCTTGTACATACTTTTGAATTTCAATAATTAAACTTTCTGGTAAAACAGTCGCAGCTTTTACGTATTTCATTTCTGCTCGCCCCTTATTTTTTATGGTTCATTTCAATAAGGTGCAAAGCCAAATATAAAAAATGATACGAGCTCATTTGGGCGATTGTATATTACTTGTCTACCTCACGCAAAGTATCGCCATTTCCATACTTGGCTTTGCATGAGACGTTGCAGTGTCTGGCAATTGAATTATAATCGCCATATAAACACCTCCTAATATACCTTTTGCATTTTATTATATGACAAATCCTCTCACCTTGCACCTTCCATGCTTTCTTAAAGAAAAAGCGCTAGCCTTTCGTTAAAACGATAGACTAGCGCTTTAGATTAAATGATTCCTAATACATTTAGGAATACGATAATAATCGCAATTGGTGCAATATAGCGAAGTAAGAATAACCATAATACGAATAGTTTATAGCCTTTATTTTTACTTACGCCAAGCTCTTTCATTAATACATCCTTCTTCATTTTTAAAGGAACGAAGATGGAAACCAGTAATACGCCTAGTGGCATTAATACGTTACTAACCGCATAATCTGCTAAATCAAAGACAGTCTTTCCAAAAATCTTGAGATCACTTAAAATCCCGAATGATAATGCTGATGGTACACCAACAACGAAGATTAATAACCCAACTATTAAGGCCATTTTTTCGCGTTTCCCTTTACCTTTTGATGTTAATGACGCAACACTAATTTCTAACATCGAAATTGCTGATGTAATAGTAGCAAAGAAGAATAGTAATAAAAAAACGATGAAGAATAATTTTCCGAACGCCATTTTACTAAAAATAGCTGGCAATACGATAAATAATAGCCCCGGTCCTTGAGATGGTTCCATTCCAAATGCGAACACAACTGGGAAAATTGCAAGTCCTGCAAGTAATGTAATAACAAGCGTCAAAGCTACAATAGAAAATGCTGAACGCGGTAAACTTTCTTCTTTCGGTAAGTATGAGCTATACGTTACCATAACAGCTACACCGACAGATAGCGAGAAGAACGATTGCCCCATTGCATATAAAATAATTTCTGACGTTACGTTTGAGAAATCAGGTTGCAAGAAGAAGCGAACTCCTTCTCCAGCACCGTCTAATGTAAGTGCACGAACAATTAATACAAAGAATAAAACGAATAGTGCTGGCATGAAATATTTATTTACTTTTTCAACACCATTTTGTACACCTTTACTTACGATAAAAATAGTAATAAGGATGAATAATAGCTGTGATCCAACCGCTAAATACGGATTGGAAATGATTTCACCAAACGTAGCTTCGTATGCCCCATTTCCTTCCCATAGTCTACCTGTAATTGCATTCCATAAATATAATAGAATCCAACCTCCTACAACACTGTAGAAAGAAAGTAATATGAAACATGTTACAATCCCCAACTTACCTAACCACGGCCATAGCGTTTTAGGCGCAATTTCTCTGTACGCATCAACGGCCTCTTTTTGTGTACTTCTTCCAATAACGAATTCGGCTAATAATAGCGGTAAACCAATTAATAATGTGAAACCAATGAAAATAAGGAAGAACGCGCCGCCTCCTCCGATGCCGGCCATATACGGGAATTTCCAAATCGCCCCAAGACCAATTGCTGAACCTGCTGCAGCTAATATGAAGCCTAATTTCGATGTCCATTGCTGTGAATTCATTTGTTTATCTCCTCTCTTTATCTTTTTTCTGTTTTACAATTCGGTATTTATATTGTTCTATCAATACTTTTTTCTAATACACTCCCTTCCTCCCTAATAAAAAACGCCCCTACGTAAACACGTAGGGACGACAAAAATATCGCGGTACCACCCTAGTTATGAAGATACACCAAAAGTAAGACCTAAATAAAAACGCCCCTACGTAAATACGTAGGGACGATAAAATATCGCGGTACCACCCTAGTTATGAAGACACAACTAAGTAAGACCTAAATAAAAAACGTCCCTACGTAAATACGTAGGGACGATATATATCGCGGTACCACCCTAGTTGTGAAAAAAATCTTCACCACTTTATTTGATAACGGTATGCACTACCGTCTTTCATTTCCTCACAATGTAAGATTTATGAAAGATGCTCCAGGACGAACTTCATGAATAATCTATATACTGATTCACACCAACCATCAGCTCTCTAAAATAGGGAGATTTTCACTACTATACCCTTTCATTGCCCAAATATTATTTTCCGAATTGATTACTATCATTTTTATCATACATTAAAAATAGTGTCAACTCATATTTTGAATTTTTATGTATTACATTCTATTTAAAAATTCAAAATATGACTTTTGTATGAATAGTATTAGAACATTTATGGTTTATACTGTATTAACTTCTCTAGCAGGTTTATAGTAGTATACGATGAATGCAAGACAGCACGAGTAGGAGGAAAGGATTTTGTCTACTTCAAAAGTTTTAAAAGGCACTGCTTTATTAAGTGGTGCAACAATGATTTCACGAATTTTAGGTTTTATATACTTCTTCCCTTTTCAATTATTAGTTGGAACGCAAGGGGTCGCTTTATACGGATATGCATACTCTTGGTACGGTATTTTATTAAGTTTTTCAACAGCTGGTATTCCTATTGCCGTCTCCAAATTTGTTGCAAAGCATAATGCGCTTGGTGATTATAGTACAAGTAAAAAATTATACAACTCTAGCGTAAAATTGATGCTGTTTATGGGCTTTTTAGGATTTTTAATTTTATTTATTGGAGCACCATACATATCACAATTTATTATTCGTTCAAAAACACCAGATCCACAATTTATCGCCGATGTAACACTTACGATGCGAGCATTAAGTTTCGCGCTTATTATCGTACCAGCTATGAGTGTTACACGTGGTTATTTCCAAGGTTTTCAACATATGAAGCCAAGTGCCGTTTCTCAAGTCGTAGAACAAATTGCACGTGTCGTTTTCATTTTAGTCGGTAGTTTTATCGTCTCAAAACTATTAGGTGGTTCAGTAGCTTCTTCTGTTGCAGTTGCTACATTTGGTGCTGTTATCGGGGCACTTGCTAGCGTCTCAATTTTAATGCTGTACTGGAAAAAATATAATGGATTAAAACCTCCTGAAGGCGAGCTAAAGTCAAGAGCATCCGATATTCCGTTAAAAAATATTTATATGGAATTACTTCGATATGCAATTCCAATAGTATTTGTCGGCATTGCCATTCCACTTTATACACTAGTAGATCAATATACAGTCGCTGATGTCCTTAGAGCGATGGGAGAGCCTTTAGAAGCCGCGAATGCAGTCTTTGCTTATATAACGAACTATGCCCAAAAGTTAATTATGATTCCAGCTTCACTTGCAACTGGATTCTCATTAACGATAATTCCAGCTATTACGAAATCTTATACAAGCGGGAAGCTAGATGAATTACAAGAACAAATTTCAAAGATATTCCAAGTATTGTTATTCTTCACTATCCCAGCCGCATTCGGTTTAGCTAGTATCGCTTACGATGCATTCCGCATGGTTTATGTAAATCCTGAAATTGCACTTGGGGGATCGCAATATTTAATTTCATTTGCACCTTCTGCTATATTAAGTGCGATTTTCACAGTTTCCGCAGCTATATTACAAGGAATTGATTATCAAAGAAAAACAATGATTGCATTCTCAGTCGGTATCCTCGTTAAGGTTTTAGTGAACACACCACTCTTACATTTATTTGGCGGACACGGTGCTGTACTCGGCACAATTCTTGGATATCTCGTTTCAAATATTATTATGTTGTACTGCATCATTAAGTTTGCGAAATTCAAAATTGGTGAAACAACAAAAACAGTATTTCTTATTACGATATACTCCGCAGCAATGTCTGCTGTTGTAATTGCATTAAGAGCATTTATAAGTTGGATTATTCCTGGCCAATCTTATATAGAATCACTGATCATTGTGTTTATATGCGCAGCAGCAGGAGGACTTGTTTATCTTTTATTCGTATTAACGAGCGGACTTGCTTCTCATATTCTCGGTGATCGTATTCAACGTTTACCTGTACTAGGAAAGTTAGTGAAATAAAATAATACTATAATCAGTGGGGTTCTTCCCCCTGATTATTAGCCCTCACCAATCGAACCTTAACCGGCATCACGATTCCTATCTAATCTCCATTATGATGTTATTCATCTTTCCCAAGTTAACATTTCTACATCAAAATTCATTTTCCTTATCATTACCACATGTCCATCAAGCGAATATTATTAAGTACCAAAAACATTTTTATATCTTTTGACAATAAATAGATTATGCAAATTAAGCTTCGTTCTTATTTTGGAGATTTTCTAGTACTTTAAGCACATGAAGATTTTTTCTTATCAACATAAAAATGGAGTCTCAAGATGCTACTCTTGAAACTCCACCTTCTTTCAATTACTATTAGATGTTTAAGAGTTTGATGGATACCAAGAGAATTTCGTGTCACTATCCAGCGGTTTATTCTTAGTTTCCTTTTGGATTAAGTTAAACCACTCATTTAATATTTGAGTTTTTGGCAATTGGGCGGCAGAATCATCTTCCCAGATAATATGTGAAAACCAGGCTTTTGTTTCCCATTCAAATTGTAATTCTGCAAAGGAAATTGTAGGATGTTCAGCTTCATTAAATTGCTGATTTACTGCATTTGAAACTTCTGAGGCTTGAGGTAACAACTCGTTCTGAATTCTATTTTTTATAGTCTCATTTTCTAGCTGATCCCAAAAATACAATTGCCCGTTTATTTGATAGAAAATATCAAATGAAGCCTCACCTTTTTTCAAGTTCAGTAAAACGAATGCACGTTCCACATTATTGTCAGCCGCCTTTACAGCATTAATAATTATATTTTGTGCCATCGATACCCAATATCCATTTGCTTCTTCTATCGGAGATTCAACATACAATTCTTCATTTAATTCATGTAGAGTTGCTTCTTGATTGTTTACTTGTTCAACTTTTTTGAAAAACCTATTAAAAAAACCCATAGCTTCCCCCTTATTACTGTTTTCTTATTTCAATTATAATAAATAGATAATAACAAATTTTCCCTGTAATTCAATTGTATCATTTTCAAATTCTTTATAAAACAAAACGATTTACCAGTATTTATTTATGTATGTAATGCGCTTCTTTAATTAGAAGTTCAACTTTGCAAAGATGGTGACAAAAGTGATTATTGGATATTTAAATATAAATTCTCAAAAGAGTGTCACCGTTAGAGTAGAATATAATCCGATTACAAAGGCATATTGGTCTCGCATTATTGAAATGAGCGAAGAGACAAAAAAGAAATTAAATAAACAATTTAACTTCATAGAAAAATAGAAAACAAACATCTCCTTTAGCCTCTTTATACAAAAAGAACCAAGGTTAGAAATGTTTGTTTTCATTTTCTATTTCACAAAATAAAAAATAGATTTTTCTTGCTCATCAATAGTTACTTCTGGAGCGTATGTATGAACTAATTGCACCACTTCTCCTATTAGCAACTCTAATTCTTGCACACTATATTCCGGATTCCCTATTAACGTGTCCGCCATACGTTCATATAAATTTTCAGGTTTAATAGTCATTCGTTCCACATTGTATGGCATCCATTTAAATGCAGGATGATGCACATACATTCGGTTCAGACCAAATAAGACTCCAAATATATTTCTTTGTACTTCACAAATGACATCATAAAGCATAAGCCAATCTTTTCGTTTCAAAAGAGCCTCTCGATTATGCCAACGATTGCTTAGCCAAAGATTTTCTGAAATCATCTTTTTCGCCAGTTCTTCTGGATATGCTTCAACTCTATCTTTTAGCGCATGTACTTTCACTTCTCCATACAAACTCACACCATCATGAACCGATGATACAATACATTGTTTCTCATAATTTATATCATACTGCTCTACAACTTCTGAAATAACCTTTTCTACTGTCATTGTTAAAAAATTACTAATCTCTAGTTTAATTCCTTCTTTCGTCAAATACGTTTCCGACCATTCTTCTTCCTCGTAAGGATGATATGATAAAATCGTTCCACCAATATTGTTAATAGGCCCTTGACGATCCTCATCCTCTGGTGGTGATGACCATAATATATGCAATTCAATATCTGAATGTTCATCTTCTAATTTTCTCGCTACAGAGCCTGCTAAAATAATAGCTTCGACTTTCGGGTTTTGCCTATAAATTCCCGAAATTTCTATCGCCTTCTCTTTTAATCCCATTTCATTTCCCCCTAAAGCTGAACCATTCTCCTTTATTTACATTTATCTATTTCGATATCACATCTTACATTCCCTTTACCACTTTCACCTTTTCAAAATTCACTCAATCAAATTTTTATCCAATAACGTTGCACAACTTCACCAGAATTAGAAGAAACAACTTCATCTTCTAACACACCGCCAACCTTTTGAATTGTTTTAGCCGAACCAACATTCACTTTATCACAAGTTATTAACACTTTCTTCAAACCTAATTTTTCCGCTTCAGCTAAAGAAAGTAGAAGTTGCTTAGTAGCATATCCCTTTCGACGTTCATCGGGATGAATACTATACCCAATATGACCACTTTCCAACAATAACTCTGGATTTAACCGGTGTCGAATATTCACAAAACCTATTAATTTTCCATTCTCAACACTTAAAAACTGACTAGACGGCACTCGATTAGATGGTAAGTTTTCTCCTACTTCTTGTATACTCACTTTTTTAAACCATTCATCAAATGAATCAAAATTTTGTAAAGAACAACTACCGTGTGGTTGTTCTCCTGCATGTAAAAATGCTTCCCGATACTCCATAATCTCCCCACTATATTTATGTATTGGTTTTAATAGTTTCATTGTCCTTCTCCTCTCTTAATAACCTAAAACAAACACCTTAATAGTCCTATTTCACTATTAAGGTGTTTCCATCACTTTTATTCAAATAGCCCCATACTTAAATAACGTTCCCCTGTATCAGGCGCAATACATAAAACTTTTTTACCAGCACCTAGGCGTTTTGCAATCATAATTGCTGCGTAAACAGAAGCTCCTGAAGATGGCCCTACTAGTAATCCCTCTTGCTTTGCTAAATTTCTCATTGTAGTTAATGCCTCTTCATCTGCAATTTGAATAATTTCGTTATACACTTCTGTATTTAAGTTTTTCGGAATAAAACCAGGACTTGTTCCTACTAGTTTATGAGGTCCCGGAACACCACCAGATAAAACTGGTGATCCTTTCGGTTCTACTACTGCAATATATAAGTTTGGTAGTTTCTCTTTTAATGTTTCACCAGTCCCTGTAATTGTTCCACCCGTTCCTGCTGTCGCTACGAATGCATCAAGCTCTCCATCCATTTGTTCATAAATTTCAAGCGCAGTCGTATAACGATGTATATTCGGATTTGCTGGATTTTCAAATTGCTGCGGAATGAAACTATTTGGAATTTCTTTTTGTAACTCTACCGCCTTCGCAATTGCTCCTGGCATTCTTTGTTCTGCCGGTGTTAAGACTACTTCTGCCCCGTATGCTTTCAATAAATTAATACGCTCTTTTGACATATTATCTGGCATAATTAAAATAGCTTTATATCCTTTAGCAGCTGCATTCATCGCTAAACCAATTCCTGTATTTCCACTTGTCGGTTCAATAATTGTATCACCAGGTTTTATAAGTCCATTTTCCTCAGCAGCATGAAGTAAATTATAAGCAGCGCGGTCTTTCACACTCCGCGACGGATTAAACATTTCCAGTTTTACATACACATCCGCTGCGTCTTCTGGAATGAATTTAGATAATCGGACGACAGGTGTATCTCCTATTAATTCTGTAACGTTTTCACATAATTTCATAGCGCATCCCCTATTCTATCGTTTTCTTATCATTTGGCAGTAACCATGAAGTCAGTCCAATTAATGGTAAACAACTACATAATAGCATAATAAACTGAAGACTATACATATCAGCCAATTTCCCAAGAACTACAGCACCTAATGCTCCAAGACCAAACGCAAGGCCTACAATTAATCCTGATACCATCCCTACTTTTCCAGGAACAAGCTCTTGCGCATAGACAACAATTACACTAAAACTACTTGAACTAATAAAACCGATACATAAAAATAGCGGTACAACCCACACGAGCGAAACGTGGGGTAATAAAAGTGCAAGCGGCGCTGAACCGAGCATTGAAAATACAATTATCTTTTTCTTACCGAATCGATCTGCTAACGGACCACCAAAGAAAGTCCCTAATACCCCTGCAATCATAAAAGCAAAGACGAAATACTGTGCATTTTTTATAGATAAACCGTAATGCTCTATTAAATAAAATTGATAGAAATTCCCGATACCAGCACCGTACCAAGAACGTACGAATGTTAGAAAAACAAGAAGCAAAATAACAAATTTAATGTGCGTACTTACAATCGCATTTTCAGCCTCAAGCGCAGCTCGTTTCTTTCTTCTTACAGCACCATTCATTAATTCATTTTTATACCAATTTGACACGAAGATTAACAATACAATCCCTACCGCTGCGAAAGCAGTAAAACCAAGAGAACCAATTTGACCGAGCGGAACGAAAATGAGCGCTGTAAAAATAGGTGCTAGAGAGTTCCCTGTATTTCCTCCCACTTGATAAATCGCTTGTGCTAAACCTCGTTTTGCACCTGCTGCCATATAAGCAACTCGGGCACCTTCTGGATGAAAGACTGCGGAACCTAATCCAATAAATAAAACAGAAATAATAACAATAATAAAATTCGGTGCAAATGCGAGTCCAATCATTCCAAGCATACTCGAAAACATACCGAGCGGTAATAAGAATGGTGACGGCTTCTTATCCGAATACATACCAAAAACCGGCTGCATAATCGATGACGTCATATTTAACGCAAACGCAATCCATCCTACTTGCATATAGGATAAATTCATCGTTTTTTCCAAAATAGGAAACAATGCCGGCACAACCGCTTGCATCGAATCATTTAAAAAATGTCCGAAACTAATTGCAAATAGTATACGGTATATTGTCGGTGTTTCTACTGCATTTTTTTGTGAAACTGCCTGCATATATGAATCTCTCCTTCCTCTACAAAATATATATTTATTACAGTAAGTTTGAGACTCCCACGACTAAAGTCGCAAGCCCGAATCCTTACGGAATTACGGGCGGGATTCTTGAATGACTAAGCGTTCGCAGTCCATTTCTGTTTTGAACAGCCTTCAAGATGAGGGCATCCCATTGCCCCTCCTAAACCAGACCATATAGGTGCTTAGGCTGATTGACTGTTACCATCAATCACAGTTGCGTAGCGAATATTCATCGCCCCAACGATATCACGGTGTGTCTCAAACCCACATGGACACTTGTACTTTCTGTCTTGTGCCCTGTTCTTTTCAGCACATTTCGGACAGCTTTGACTTGTATAAGCTGGATTCACATATTCAACCTGAATATTAGCTAATATCGCTTTATATTCAATAAATTTTGACAAACGATAGAATGACCAAGTGTGTAGGTTTTTTTCGTTTTTGCGGCTTGTTCTTGCCGTCTGTCTTATATTCGTTAATTGTTCTAATCGAATGACAGAAATATGATTTGCAATCGCAAAATCAATAATTTCACGACTTATTTTGTGGTCTTTATCTTGCATCCATCTTTGTTCTTTATCATCCAATCGCCGAATCGCATTCACTTTTTTGGCTTTTCCTAATTTCTTACGAATACAACGAAACTTACGCTTCTTACATTTGTTTTGTCTACCATTTCCAAAGAAACGAACCTTATCATCATCTGTGATTGCTACAGCGGGGACCTTGAGACCTAAGTTTACTCCTAAAATTTTCGTTCCCGCCCTTTCATTTGTAGGAAGCATGACAGCTATTTGGGCCATCCACTTATTCGATTTCTTTATGATACGAAGTGTACCTAACTTATGTTTTAACAAATCTAAATTGCGATTATTTTTATCTGTTAATAAAGCTCGAACCTTTAAACGAGTTGACTTTCCATTTACCATAAATGGAATGGAAATATAAGTACAGTCAAATGAATAATTTTGATTGTTCCATACACAAACAAGTCTTTTTAGAATCGGAATGATTTTATAATGGCTTTTCTTTACTTTTGTAGCAAACAAACTTTTCGCGTCTTTAATCGCTTGATTCTTCACCGCACTTGGGATATTTGCTTCAATATCTTTTGTGCTTTTTTTCGTAGTTTTCTTTGCTTTAACCATTTCCGATACAAGTGTATTTATAACTTTGATATATTCGTGACTACTTTGTTCCAATAAACGGATTTGTTCTATTGTTGGAATCAATTTCACTTTCACTGTTAGGGTCTGTGACATACGTTTCATCCCCTTGTTTTTTTGATTTTCAGCATCGTTCATTTGATACATTTCTAGCAATAGAAACAAAATAAGAACGTGTCCATAAACTTTGCAACTGCATGAGACGAGGAGATTTTTCTCTCAAACACTTTGAAACGTTCTTCTATCATCATTGATTCTCGTTACAATATATCATTTATTTTCGAAAAATTACAACAAAAAGACCGGAAGAAACTACCTATACTTTGGATACTTAAAGTACCACGAACCTTGCGATTTTTAGTGGTACTCTGTATCCAACCTCACTTTCATCCCATGCCTAAAGGCGATGAGTTTTATCGTTCGGGAAGGGTTGTAATAAATCAAGACTTTAATCAGAGTAAATTCTGAGTTTTGAAACATTTCCATTCTATACTGGTTTCATTTCTTTTTCCAGAAATACAACTTCTTATAAAATATATTTTTTCTATATGTTTTATCGGATTTATTTATAGAAATTTTCTATATTTTCTTTTATACTAAGGCAGAGATGAAGGGAAGGATGTCAACTATGAAGAAAAAAACAAAAGGAATCGTTGCACTCTCAATCACATTATCTATGTTTTTGACAGCATGTGGTCAAAAACATGAGGCAACAACTACTGGAAAAAAGAAAAAAGAATCGTCACAACAAGTATTAAACATTGTAGAATCTGGGGAAATTTCTACACTCGATTCATCTATCGCAACCGATGGGTTTTCTTACGCTGCTTTAAACAACGTAATGGAAGGATTATATATGCCTGGACCTGATAACAAACCTGTTCCTGCGGCTGCTGAATCATACAAACTAAGTGAAGATGGAAAAACATACACGTTTAAATTACACGATTCAAAATGGTCAAATGGTGATCCAGTCACCGCTCATGATTTTGAATACGCATGGAAGCGCGCCGTAAATCTGGAAACTGCTTCTGAATATGCACACATCATGTTCGATATTAAAAACGCTGAAAAAATAAATAAAAAAGAATTGCCAATCGATTCATTCGGTGTAAAAGCAATTGACGATAACACGTTAGAAGTACAGTTAGAGCACCCTGTTCCATACTTTTTAGGTTTAATGGGATTTGCAACATTTTATCCTCAAAACAAAAAAGTAGTAGAAGCTCAAGGGAAAAATTACGGACTTGAAGCTGCAAATGTAGTTTATAACGGACCGTTCCAATTAAGTGAATGGAAACATGATACGAGTTACAAAATGACGAAGAATCCAAATTACTGGGATAATAAAAATGTGAAATTGAATGAAATTAATGTAAATATAGTGAAAGATACTTCAACAGCTGTTAATTTATTCGAAAGTAAACAAGTAGACCGTATCACGATTAATTCAGAGTTTGTCGACAAATACCAAAAGGATCCTAGCTTAAAGAAAATGGAACGCCCTTCCATGACATTTTTCCGTTTTAGTCAGAAGAATCCTTTACTAGCAAATAAAAATGCCCGAAAAGCTATCTCTCTTGCCTTTGATAAACAAGGAATCGCAACAACGATTTTAAATAACGGTTCAATACCTGCGAATGCCTTCGTTCCAAAAGGATTCGTAAAAGGTCCTGACAATAAAGATTTTCGCAGTACAAGTAAGGTAAAAGCAGAAACAAATGTAAAAGAAGCAAAAAAACTATGGGAAACTGCGAAAAAAGAAACAAATTTACAAAATGCTTCTCTTTCAATCATAACAACGGATGAGTCTAACGATAAAAAAATTAGCGAGTTTTTAAAGGGTGAACTCGAGAAAAATTTACCGGGATTAAAAATCACGTTACAACCACTTCCAGTAAAAGCATTTTTAGATCGCGAAGGAAATGGTGACTTTGAAATTTCACTTTCTACATGGGGACCAGATTATCCTGATCCTACAACATTTTTAAATATGTTCGTCACAGATGGACCTTTTAATAAAATGAGCTATTCAAACAAACAGTACGACGAATTAATTGAAAAAACGAGCTCTACTTTAGTAACTGATTTACCAGCACGCTGGAAAGCGTTCCAAGATGCTGAGAAAATTTTAATTGAAGACGATGCAGCCATTGCTCCAATTTTCCAATCAGGACTTGTATATTTAGAACGACCAACCGTACAAGGTGTTGTTATTCGTCCATTTGCTGGAATCTACTCTTATAAATGGGCTTATATTGAAGAATAAGAAAAAGGCGATCCTAAAACATATTAGGATCGCCTTTTTCTATTAAATAGCAAAGCGCTTATACTTCTCATAATCACTCGTCTTACATTCTAGTGCAATTTTCGTACCTTCGTTTTCATAACTCGTAGATAAAACGTGCGCATGATTATTGAAATAAGAAACTACCTGTCCTTGATCATACGGAATTAACATTTCACACTTCGTATATTCTTTATAAATATGTGAGCGAATCATTTCTACAAGCTCTTCAATTCCAACATGTTTCTTCGCTGATAAATAAACGCGATCTTCTTGTACTTTTGGAATTTCAACATCTACCATATCTGATTTGTTATATGCATAAATTGTCGGGATATTTTCCACGCCAATTTTCTTTAATGTTTCATTTGTAATATCAATTAATTGTTCATAATTTGGATTTGCGTAATCTACAACGTGAATAAGTAAATCCGCTTCGGCTACTTCTTCTAACGTTGAGCGGAAAGCTTTTACAAGATGATGCGGTAATTTACTAACAAATCCAACTGTATCCGTTAATAAAAAAGATTTATTATCTGGCAAATCAATATTTCGTACAGATGTTTCTAACGTCGCAAATAACATATCTTTTTCAAATACTTGTTTTTCTTCCGTGCCATTATATATTTCAAGCATTGCATTCATCGTCGTTGACTTTCCTGCGTTCGTATAGCCTACTAATGCTACAACTGGTATTTCATTTTTCTTACGTTGCTTTCGCTGTGTTTGACGCTGGGCAACAAGTGCTTCTAAATCTTTATTTAAAACTGAAATTTGCTCTTCGATTTTACGACGATCTAACTCTAATTTCTTCTCACCGACACCTTTATTTTTCGTGCCAACACCACCACTCTGTCTTCCTAAAGATTCACGAAGACCGATTAAACGGGGCATCATATACTGAAGATGCGCTACTTCTACTTGCAACTGCGCTTCTTTCGTTTTCGCACGTTGCGCAAAAATATCTAAAATTAAGATGGTACGATCAATAACCTTACAATCTAAATCTTCCTCTAGATTTCGAATTTGTGATGGAGATAATTCATCATTAAAGATGACCATATTCGCGTCTATTTCTTTTACGTAGGCCGCTACTTCTTCAATCTTTCCTTTTCCAATATAATGCGATGGATTTACTCGTTGTAAATTTTGCGTCACTTGCCCAATTACCTCTACATCGCAAGCTCCTGCAAGATTTTCTAACTCTTCCATCGAATATGCAAAATCACTTTCATTACCTAAATTTACACCAACTAAAACTGCTCTTTGTAATAATTCTTCCATATATTTATTCCTCCATTTCGATTACGCAAAATAAAAAACACAGGTCACTGCCTGTGTTTTCGTAAACGGATAAGGGTTCACCAAAGAAATAGAAGAAAGCAATGCTCTCGTCCTATTACATGGTCAAAAAGTCCCAAGATGGTATAAGTATCCAACAAGTGTTCACCTATATCACCCCATTCTATTTATAAAGGCAAAACAAAAAGAGGGCGTATTCGTCCCTCCCTCTTTTTCACATATAAGCTTAATAAAAGGGTTCCTTTAAAATAGGCAGACCAATCCCGTTCACTCTGTACACAGACAGAGCCTTTGAGCGCTATTCAATTATCGGCACAAAGTATTGAGACGTAATCTGATTAAGATCAAAGGAAGCCCCTCCGTTCATTTTAAGTTACATAAAGTGTAGCATAAGTATTTCGCTTTCACAAGATTAAACCACCTATAGAAACAGAAAGAAAATCTTTGTATTTTTACTTTAATCGTCATTTTTTGCGAACTTTTCTCACAATAAAAATAACAAAAGCAATTATCAATAACACACCTATAGAAATGATAGCAACTTTCCACCAGCTTAAACCGTTAACCATATCCCCTTTTAAATTCACTTTCTTCGATGGAACAGACCCTTTTGCAATATGACTTAAAACATTTTTCTCCATCTCTGCCTCATCTAATCTCTTCGTTCCACTGCAACTATGTGTGTATAATTGTTTCTCTTCCCCCCTTTGAGAAGAAAACACTAAGTACTCTCCTCCCTCTAAAAGGTGAAATACACAATCACCACCATTTGTATATATAATAATTTGCGAAGAACTTGTCCCTTTCCAAATTTTCTTCACTTCAAATAATACTTCAGTTCCAACTCCCTCTTTCCTTCCAACTTCAATTACTTTCCCCTCAAACACTACATCATTTTTTTGAAACGCTTCTTCTGCTGATATGTTAATACAATCACAAGCATAAGATTTCTCTGGAAAAATAATAAGAATAAAGCTACAAATAATGACAACAGGCAACATGTGCAAAATTCTTTTCAAGGGGCTCAACTCCCTTCATTATCAATTTTAGAAGCTTCCCGTATATTATTTTTACGTCACTCGCCAAATTCCTCCATAGTAAATTAAACATTATCGTTTCAATACAATAAAAGTCTTTATTGACATTTTTATAACCTGATATTAGTATCAGGTTATAAAAATAAGTTAGGAGATGTTCTTATGAATTCTAAATCTCGCATTACCGCAATTGGCACTTATGTTCCCAATCAAATATTGTCTAATAACGATTTAGAAAAGATAGTCCATACGAATGATGAATGGATTGTGCAAAGAACAGGAATGAAGGAGAGAAGAATCGCTGGTGAAGAAGAATACTCCTCTCACTTAGCCATTAAAGCAATCGAAAACTTATATACAACGTATAAGAAAAGCTTAGAAGATATTGACTGCATTATTGTCGCTACAACAACTGCTGACTATGTCTTTCCTAGCGTTGCTTGCCAAATACAACAACACTTCAATATCCCCCATACACTTGCTTTTGATTTAAACGCTACTTGTGCTGGCTTCACTTATGGGCTACATGTCGGTAACAGCTTAATTACTGCCGGTACCCACAAAAAAGTACTAGTCGTAGCGACTGAAACATTATCTAAAGTAACAGACTACACAGATAGAACGACCTGTATTTTGTTCGGTGATGGTGCTGGAGCTATTTTATTAGAAAAAGACGAAAACAAACCAAGTTTTATCGCTACTCACATGGGAACAAACGGTGAAGGCGGTATTCATCTGTACAGAACAAATTTATCTACTACTATGAATGGCATACCACTACAAACAAATGAAAAGATCGTTCAAAATGGAAGAGAAGTATATAAATGGGCCGTACGAACTGTACCACACGGCATAAAAGAACTATTACATACTGCAAATTTGCAAATAGATGATATAGATTGGTTCATACCACATAGCGCTAACCTACGAATGATTGAATCCATTTGCGAAAAATCAAAAATATCTATTCAAAAAACATTAACGAGTGTGGAATATATGGGGAATACATCTTCCGTCTCCATTCCACTCGCTTTAGATTTAGCTAGAAAAGAAGGGAAATTAAATAATGGAGATACACTTTTACTGTACGGATTTGGCGGTGGGCTTACGCATTTAGGGCTTATTGTAGAGTGGGATTTAAGTTAAATGTATTAAAAGAGGTTCTAGAAATAACTAGAACCTCTTTTTAATTTCATGAAATTTATTCACCTTTCCGAGACCATATCACAACAGGAATAAGTAATAAGGCTACAGCCCCTCCAGCTAATGATAATGCCGCATAACTTGAATTAGCTACTATCATACCTGACATCGCTCCACCAGAAGCTCCTGCCAACGCAATAAAAACATCTATCTTCCCTTGTGTTTTTGCACGTGTAGAAGGCTCTGTTGAATCAACGATTTGAGCAGTACCACTTATTAATCCAAGGTTCCATCCTAATCCAAGTAGAGAAAGTGCTACAACTAATAGTATTAAAGAATCGTTTGGTGCCATCGCAGCTAGTACACCGGCAGCTAGTAATATAACTCCACCAGCTATACTCATCGCGGTTCTGCCAACTTTATCAATTAGAATTCCTGTAACAAGAGATGGAAGGTACATTGCCCCTACATGGAATCCAATGACAAGCCCTACTTCACTTAGTCCATGACCATGGTGTCCCATATGTACTGGGGTCATAGTCATAATCGCAACCATAACTACTTGAGTAAGTATCATAACAATTGCTCCAACGGTAATGCCCCGTTTATTTTCTACCATTTCATTTGTTACCGCATGCCCTTTATATGTATGTTCTTGTCTATATTTTTCTATTATGTTAGCAATAATTAATGGATCTGGACGAAGCATAACGAAAAGTACGAGACCCGCAAGCATGAAAGCTGCTGCTGATAAGATGAACGGACCTGCAAGTTCAGGAATTCCAATCGAATGAGCAAAACTCCCCATTACACCTACTAAATTCGGGCCTGCTACCGCACCGAAAGTCGTCATAACCATCGTAATACTAACAGCAGTTGCTCGTTGTTTCTTATCCGCTAAATCCGTACCAGCATAACGAGCTTGTAGATTTGTAGCTGTACCTGCACCATAAATGAGCAAAGAAGCAAGTAAGAGAATAATACTATTTGTTAAAGCTGCCATTACAACTCCAATAGCTCCAAGTCCACCTACCATAAAACCTGTTGCAAGTCCTACTCGGCGTCCATATCTTTGCGAAAGCTTTCCTACTATGAAAGCCGCTACCGCAGATCCCAACGTAAACATAGCAGCCGGTAATCCTGCAAATGCATCCGTTCCAAGCATTTGCTGCGCAAGAAGTGCACCTACTGTAATTCCAGCAGCTAACCCCGCCCCGCCAAACATTTGTGAAATGCTTACGATTATTAACGTTCGTTTATATAATTTTTGTTGATCTTCTGTTGTATACATATGATTACTTATTGAAGCATTTGCTGTATCTATCATTTCCTCACCCTCCCTATGAAACTAATATCTCTTGTTAATGTACTATAATTGTTGTTTCATATCCAATGATAATGGTAGTTGTTACTTTATCCTTGATTCGTCTCATTTAAATACAGATATGCCTTCATTTCTTATTTTAGAAACGAAGGCATATCTGTACTAAATAGACTCAAAAAATCTCCGGAATTTTAAATCTATATTCGGAAGGTAATTTATCTTGTTTTCGCGAGATTTCCGCTCTGAAACTTTCTCTTCCTTTAATAACAATTTCATCTTTTTTTATTAATATTTTCCCAAAGCTATACGGCGCCCAATACATATCAATAAAATCAATATGAACAATTACTGCATTTCCTGATTTTAAATCTGTTACTTTAAGTCTATAATCCGCTTTATCTCTATAATCTTTAGGAACTTTATAAATAACTTCAGCCCTATAGTTTTTGTTCTCCTTTGCTGTATAAACTAAATCAATATCTTCTCCATTATTTTTTATATAATTAATCACTTTTTCTATTTTCTCTTTTTCTAAATGATCAAACTCTGCAATTAACCTTAATCCATCACATACGCTCTCAAAAAGCATTTTAGATTTTTCATACTTGTCGCTACATACATATTTAGAGATATTCAATGCAGCATATGTGTATTTATGCCAAGTTTCTAATGATATTTCTTGTTTTGCATCTTCTATAGTTTCACCAATATTAACGTATATTTCACTGTAATTTGGAAGTTTCACCTCAGCACGTCTCAGCAAATTACTGAATAGCTCCGAATAAATATAATCAAAAGGTGCTAACATTCCGTTTTCAAATTGGTCATATATACGAATACCAACTATATTTCTGTTCAATTCAGTTGGGTTAATTTTATACCTATACATTAAACAATCGCTTCGTTTTGCATCATTATCAAATTTTATTTTTTCTTCTTCTCGAGCATACCCCTTTAGCTCTTCCAAATTTTTCGGTGCTTTTTCAATTGTTTTATAGTAATCATTTAAAAGTTCACCCTCTTTATAATCTAAAGATTCTTTCAACTTAACGTGCCGAACTTTTTTTATTGCTTCTTCTATTTTTAATAACGCTATTTGAAATTCCTCAAAATTTAATTTATTACTATTTTTAAAGTCCCCTGTTAATTCAATCTCAGCTATTATTTTATAAAGGGATTTATTTTTCAATTTTCTTGTTGCAGGTGAATTATTAATAAATCTCACCAGAATTGTATCAAAGGTTTGTCCATGATATTTATCAATTAAGTGTTCATTTAAAAATGTATCAAGTACATTTAAGGTTTTATTTTTTACCTCTTTACTTTTAAAGTCTTTATATTCAATTAGAAATCTCATATTAACTCCTTTGCAAATTCTCTTTTTAATAATTTTAATATCAAAGCATACTATTTTTCAATTGCCCCCAGTTATTTAAGACATATTGATGAAATTGAAAACAACGCTTCAACATTAAAATACGTCGAATTCGGTCATTGCAGTAAAATTAAAAACCACAACTATTTGAGTTGTTTAAAAAGATTAGAAACGCTCATTTTATCTAGATGTGGTAACATACAAAATTTACAGTTCATTAATGAGTTCACAAAATTAAAGCATATTAGCTTCGTGAACTCTAATATTGTAGATGACAACTTGGAACCTTACATCGGAATAAATTTTGTTAGTTTTAATAATAAGAAACATTATAGTCATAAGTTTAATGAACTAAATCCAGATCATAACTCCATAATAGTGTAAATAAAAAGACTATCCTTTAATTTGGTTTCACCAACTTATAGGATAGCTCCTCTTCATACTTCATGCACATCTATCTCTTATAATGACAAAATCTTTCTATACTATTTAGCGCCAATATCTTGTATAGACTCAATTTTCTCTTTTTTCCCTTCTTTTATTTCATAATAATAAGAAGGTAATTCTATATTATGTTCTAAGAAATAATCCTCAATTAATGAAATAATTACTTTCAATGTTTTCAAACGAGCGTATAATTTATCATTACTCGCAATAATATTCCATTTAGCATTCGGCTTATTTGTTTCTTCAAACATGTCTTCCATTGCTTCGACATACTCATCCCATTTTTCACGATTTCGCCAATCTTCATCTGTAATTTTCCATCTTTTAAGAGGATTGTTCTCTCTTTCTTTAAATCGCTTTAACTGTTCGTCTTTACTAATATGATAGAAAAACTTTCCTATTATGTAGTGATCATCTGTTAATAGTTTCTCGAAATCATTAATTTCATCATATGCTCTCGTCCACTCTTCCTTTGTGGCAAATCCTTCAACACGTTCAACTAATACACGACCGTACCATGAACGATCGAATATAGTAATTTGCCCGTACTGAGGAAGTTTTCGCCAAAAACGTTGTAAATAATGATACCGCTTTTCATGAGGAGCAGGCGCCCCAATTGGATTTACTTGAAATCCACGCGGATCAAGATGTTCAGTTACTCGCTTAATCGCTCCGCCTTTACCTGCTGCATCCCAACCTTCCATAACAAGCATAACAGCTATTTTTTCTTCTTTTAAAATTTGCTGTAGTGCCAATAAGCGCATTTGATATTTTTCGAGTTTCTTATTGTACTTAGATTTCGAATCAATTCTTTTCGTTAAATCTACTTTAGCAAGATGCTCTTTTTCCATAAAACAAATCCCCCTTATTATATGACAATGTTATTTTAACATATTTATTGGGAATTTTTTCATATTCTTATTCCTTTTGACTAACGCTCGTACCTCTCCACCTGCATCTATCCTTTGGAAGTTAGACTCTTCTTTATATTAATAAATTAATCCCACTGATATGCTTTTTAGCATCCTTTAGCAAGCATTTATTATTAATCACAAAAACAAAACAAGGAAACTATGCCGAAAAACCACTACCGCATACCATGGATTAAGTTCCAATAAAACACCAGAAATAAATATATACAAAAATAACAGTTGTAGAAAAATACCGCTTCCCATACTTACTAGTTCTTTCAATATACCTTCCCCCTAAACTGCATGGTATATTATCCTGAAAAGGGAAGATAATAACAAATAAATCCATTAAAGAATGGGAGCTCTCAAAAAATGAAACGAAAAATAATAACTCTCTTTACGCTTCTATGTTTAGCACTCCCGATGCAAGCTAGTGCCTACACATTTCAGTCACTACCAATTGCATCAAAGTCTAAACAATGGTATATCGAAATTGACAAATCTCATAACTCAAACCAGCAAGCGGTACAACCAAAACAAGGTGTATATGATACGTATAGTTTACTCGTAAAAAACATCGGTAATGATGTATCGAATGTATCTGTGGAAATACTTGATAACACTCCTACATCTAAAGCTACCTTTAAACCTACTACATCAA
Source organism: Bacillus sp. H1a (assembly GCF_000633475.1). Lineage (NCBI taxonomy): Bacteria > Bacillati > Bacillota > Bacilli > Caryophanales > Bacillaceae > Bacillus > Bacillus sp. H1a. Next base: position 26,993 of record NZ_AYMH01000028.1, read on the forward strand.
ATTCGAACGTTTCAAAAAGTCATACGAGCTTTGACCACATGGTATTCCCATTAGACTTTAATAGCCATAATTTTAAAGTCGTTATTACTTGGGAAGAAACGACTTTCTCTTACAACGGTCATCCAGTAAATGAGAGTAAAAAAATGAAACAAACATTTGTGTTTAATGAAGACTAAGTCCTGATTAGATTAGGGCTTAGTCTTCATTTACAAAGCCAGATTGAATCGCTTCAGTCAATTCTTTTGCAATATCCATTTTCGTAGCTTCCACACAAATTTTTTTAGCCCAAATATGTACGGAAGGCTCTTCATTAGACAAATGCTTAATTAAGATGAATCGATTATATGCCCTTTTATTTTCTATAGGAGTAGCAATATACACCGTAAAACTCCTTGCTTCAAACACCTTTTCTCCCAAAATGTATTTACAATCCAACTCTCCTACTACTAAAGCTTATAGGTTTTCTATAGTCATATACCATATCCCCTTTTTAGCCTACATAATCAATCAAACCGCCGAATACTAGGTACAGACAATGCCATTCCAATTGTTATGATTACTAAAATGGCTAGCGTTATAATTGTTACCTCGCCGCCTATTACAGTAGCTAACCAGCCTACAACCACATACCCTAATGGTAATAAAGCGAAAGAACCTAACATATCAAGGCTCGCTACTCTGCCAAATGCTTCTTCTGGTACAAGCTCTTGCAAACTCGTTTCCCAAATGAGCCCAAATATCATCATACCGAACCCTTCAATTGCCATTAAAGCTATTAAGGCAGGTGCCCACGTAATGAAAGGCATAATTAAAAGTGCCAATCCGCTTATTAAAACACCGCCATAAGCAAGTAGTCCTCTCTTATGCCACTGCTGCTTCCCACCAAAAATTAGTGCTGCAATTACAGCTCCACCTCCAGAAGAAGCCATAGCCAAGCCATACACGTAAGCTTCAAAATGATGATGAACATTAAACAACCATGGAATTAATACAACTATAATTCCTGCATAACAAATATTAACGAATGAAAAAACTAAAATTGTAATCCATAACCACGGATGACTTTTTAGAACGAGGAAACCTTCCATAAAATCCTTTTTATAATTCACTTTATTTTTTTCTAGTTTCTGTACTTTATTAAACTTTATTTCTTTTAAAAATAATAAACATAAAAATGATAGCAAGTACGTTACTGCATCCAATCCAAACCCTATTCCAGCAGATGTAACTGAAACGATTAATCCTCCAAGAGCTGGTCCGATTAGTCGTATACCTTGATTACTCATTTGCGTTAATGCGTTAGCTGCATTTCGAATTTCCGGTACAAATACTCTCGCTCTTACAGCTGAATACGCCGGCTGAAATATACCTTCCATAAGTCCATATAATGCAACGAGTACATATAATAGCGTAATCGTTAACAAATTCATAAATATAAGCGTTGCAAGTAATAGCATTACTATACAGCGGATTATATCTGTAAATAACATTAATTTCACCCGGTCAATCCGATCCACGACTAATCCAGCAAACGGTAACGCAAGGATATTAGGAAGCATGTACATTGCCATAGTCATTCCCATTACAACTGTTGAACCAGTTAATGAATAAACAACGACAGGAAGAATCACCATCGTTATTGAACTACCCAAGGTCGAGATTAATTGTCCGACCCATAAAAACTTAAAGTATGGTGATACTTTAGCTGGTAATAATAATTTTCCTAAATAACCTAAACTTTTCTCCTTTTGTATTTCACCTTGCATGTCTCTCACCTCTTTTCAAAAGACCTTAATCTCTAAAATTAAATACTGAAAATTCGTTCTTCATTGATTTTAATTATATATGAAACTATTTACTTCTTGGTAAAAATATCAAAAACATAAAGGAAAACATCATAATGATTCTATCTCTCTTACATAATATGGAATATCACATGATGAATATAAATAAAAAAGGTGTTTTCATATATGAAAACACCTTTCCACTTTATAATTTTAAATTCTTCTTCAATGTCCAATATTTTTCCGGAGCATTTTCAAGTGAGAATTCTACCCAGCCATTTGGATCTTCACGATATACATTTACTTTTGTACCATTTTCTAATTTTCCAACTTCATTTTGTGTAACATTTGGTACACTCTTAATTGGGTTGTTAAACGGGAATGGAACTTGATAGTAAGATCCTACTGATTGAACAGTAGCTGTTGCATCTTTTGCATAATCTTTATATGGAATTGCTTCACTTAATACCTCTACGTTTAATGTATTAGGATTTTTCGGTAGGCGTTTTGCATTTTGATAATCTGCCTTATTAAAAGGTTTAATACGCTCCATAATATTAGCAATTTTGCCAGCCCATTCTTTATCAGTTGAGTACATAACGTTCATTGCAGGTAATGTGTAGCCATTAAAATACCTAGCACCTTGTTCTAAATAGTTCTTTCTTACATAATCAGCATTGTATGAAATACTTAATCCGTAAGACGGTAAATATTTTGCATGTGCGAATGGATCCCAATCATACGCTCGTAGTCCAAATAAATTATGTTTACGATATGCAATTTCTGATTTCCCGTATCCAGATTCTAAGATTGCATGTGCTGCTAAATATAAAGCGTTCACGCCATATTCATTTTGCGCTTTAATAAAATCTTGTCCAGTTCCAACAAGTGGACTGTCTGAATGATACTTTCCAATGAAATTATCAATCTCTTGTGCCTTTACGTTAGATGGTAATGTTACATCTAGATTAATATATGATGGTTGTTCAACCGGAATATCGTTTTTCACTTGCATTGCTTTATATAAAAGTTGTGCATAACTTTCACGCGTTAATACACCTGATGGATCAAATCCGCCAAAGTTATTCCCTGCTGCTACACCATTAGATTGCAAAGCACTAATTGCATCTTTCGCCCAAGGAGTTGTATCTACATCATTAAATGTGTGTGGTGCTTTCACTTCTAATTTAAATGCTTTTTGCAAAATAACAGCCATTTCAGCACGAGTTAGAGAATCTTTCGGTCTAAACGTCCCTTTGCCATCACCTACAAAAATCCCCATATCCGTTAAAGTCAAAATTTCTTTTTGGAACATTGTTGTTCCTGCACTAATATCAGAGTATGGATTTTTATACTCGCTTTTCGCTTCTGGTTTTAATGCACGATACATTAATGCTGCCACTTGTTCACGAGTTACAACATCACCAAATCCAAACTTACCATTATCATACCCTGCAATAATATCTTTTGACGTTAAATTTGTAATTGCTTCATATGACCAATGCCCTTTCGGAACATCAGGAAATTCTTTTTCAGCTGCAAATGCAGCTGCTGGAGCCATCACTACTTGAAGTGCGACTGTCGCTGCTAACACATTAGTAATAACTTTTTTCATAATTTTTTAACACGTTATGTATATGCTTGTCCCGTGTTAACTTGCCTCCCTTTATAATAAAATTTTCCCTATCAAACTAACAAACTCTTAATTAGTCAACAGTAAAAGTATACGGGATAAAAATAAACTAATCTACAATTATTTTATTTATAATCAGCATAATACGATATATCTTTTTATTTCGATACAAAATTATATAGACTCATATAAAAAGCCCATCATTATAAAGACGATGGGCTTAGCAATCGTTGATTTTTATTTAGCTAAACGCTACTTTGAAACATTGAAACCTTTTCACTCATAATAATCTAAAATACCAGCATATATTGCTTCTGCAGCAATTTATCTTCCTGATTCTGAAGCCAACTTCTCATAATCTACACTATTATCTAAAAATGCTAGTTCAGTTAATACTGCGGACATCTCATTTTCTCTTATTACATAAAGGTTTTCTTTCACACCACAATCTCTTGTATCTAGAGCTTAAACTGGTCGTTTTTGTATTTTTTCTGCTAACATACGACTATCTTTTTCATGTTCAATTATTATTGTATATTTTGGAATATAAAATTATATTTAAACTATAAAAAGCTTGGACATCTCTCCAAGATTTTCTTATTTCTTCTCTATTTTCTTAATATCATAATGAATCTCTAAAAACTCAATTCCGAATATCCACATTCTATGGTGAGCTTTTAGCATTAGATCCCCGTCATCTTTAATAATAAAAGTTTCTGCTAATGGTAAACGTAGTGTAAAGAAACGAGTATGTAAGTAAATCCCTTCATCTCCCTTACCACTATTTCTTAGCTTACTAGTAATAATTAAGCGGTTAGCATCATTGTACAATTTCAAAATACCAGTCATATTCGAATACGGTAAAGGCAATGCGATATTCATGTATGTCTCTTTCTCGTGTGTATGTGTTGAATAAAGAGCTACAAAAATAGACTCTCCTGCTTCATTTTTTCTTAGCCAGGCTCTTACGTTTTCTCTTCCATCACTTTCATCTTTTACACTAACGATAGAGCCTTGCATCTTTTCCCACTTACCGCCCATCCCTAAATGAATTTGCGCTACACGCTTACTCATTTTTTCATAACAAAATGCAAATGGACGGAACCAACGTGCCCAGTTAATATTCGCTTGCAACTGATACTCTCTCGTATTCTCATAAAAATGAATAATACTTAAAGGAACCCTCATTCCATCAAATGTGTCACTATGAAAATCATTCATTTTATCAACTAGACCACTGTATTGCTTGCTATCTACTACGCTTTGATTATGTAAAAAACTCTCTCCAACTGTAGAATCCCCTCTTAATTGGCTCGTTGGTTTCCCATAGTACTTATAATTCGGAGTACTCTTTTCAATCATCCAACCGAGAAAAGCCGGTAATGCAACTCCAACTCCATTTACAACACCGTGAATCCAAACCATTTGTGCAATTGTAATCGTCATTACTTGTTTGAAATTCCCGTATGAATATACAAGTGAAAACATAATTGTTACCATAAGCGTACTAGATGAAATAGTAAGGAGAACCTTTGCACTTATTGCATTGAATTTCGCTTTCCAAACGTAAATCCCATATCCATAAATGGCGCATAAATATATGAACACTGCAAAGAATTCAAATACCCTCGAATACGTAATTCCTATCGCAACTGTCATAGGAGAAACAACGATGATAAACATAATAACGTCATATAATTTACTTCTCTTTTCTCTTTTCCTTCCAAGTAAACCAGCCGATAACGGCAATAAAAATGCCGAGTAATGAAAATGTGCAGCTGTGAGTAATACTATGTCAGAACTAAAGTGCATAATTGGAAGTTTCGCTACAGAAGCAAAGAACCAAGAACCTCCTAAAAACAAATAAATAAACGCACTATCAATAGCTGTTTCTTCTATAGGTTTCCATCCTCTTTCTAACAATCTACTTACTCCAAATAATGCAATAATCCCTGTATACATAAACCAAAAGAACGCAAAGATGAAATGATTTGTTATGAAAGCTAGCATCGCACTAACTGCAGCAATCGGATATAAAAACGATACAAATTTATAAATTAATACATACGATCCATTTCTTGTTTTTTTATCAATAATACAAAATGACATCGGTATGAATAACAAAATAGATAATAGTATAATTGCTTCAACAGGATTTAAATTCGACCACTCGCCTATTAGAAATATAATATAACAAGCAAGTCCAAATATTATATTCTTCATTTCATTTATTTCCTTTCCACAAATGTTCCCTTATATGAAAATAGTGAACCAATTAACGAATTTCGTACTTGTACATGAATTCGATAACATTGTAGTGCGTCATCATAGCTTTCAATAATTTTTGCCTCTCCGTATAAAAATTTTGGTAACGGAATTTTTCTTCCTAACATAAAAAACCATTGCTTCTTTGAAGAAATATGCATTGCCCCCGCCTCATCAATATGGAAATTCAATGTAGAAACGAGTAAATGTGGTCCACCAAAATAATCTACAATTTCTTTTCCCTCCTTATCCAACTGCATAACGGCGTTAAAATATCTTTTCTTATTTCACCTATTGATTCCCCTTCTCCAGCTATTTCAAGACCAAAACCAATCTTTGTTTTATATAAAAACTTCTGCGGTTCTCCTTCTTTTTTCTCTAAATACGAAATTTCAGTAAAACGAGCATCCCACTCTGTATGTATGTCTGGTTGCTGCGTATATTCCCATAATTTCTCCATTGTTGTTTTCATTTCTGTCGCAACATAAATAGGCTTTTTCCTTTTCATTCTTCCACCTCCTATGCACTATATTTTTAATGTACATGCAATGAATTTATTTTGCTACATTTTTCACAAACTAGTTCAATAAAAAGAAAGAATTTTAAAAAAACATATAAAACACTTGATTCCCTGAAAAATTTAAATTATTATAAAACAAATGTTACCTACAACTTCATAAATCAAACACTCTCGCCTAAAACGTGAGATAGAGGTTGCAATGCTTATGAGTATTCTAAAGGAGACACAGAGATGTCTATGAGTTTAGAAGAAAGGAAGTGTTGCCGAAATTGATAAATTTCTCTGCATTTATCGATTGGGGCTGTTTTCGAATAGAAACAGAACTGTCATATGTACAGACGTGTACGTATGAAGAGCTATCTACAAAAAAGAGATATCATTTTTATGATATTCCTTTTTTGGCGGTTTTTTTATTAGCTCCGTTTTCTGTTTCCCTTTTCCTGTAACAGCACCATCCTCACTTATTTGAGATGGTGTTTTTTGTTTTTCTTTCTGGTAACTACAGGGATATTGGGATTTGTATATATCCTAACCTATTCTTAAAAATGGACGAAAGAAGGAATTCGTAATGGAAACAATTGTTCAAAAATTTGGTGGTACTTCTGTCGGAAGTATTGAACGTATTCAACATGTAGCAAATTTAATAATTAAAGAATACGAACGAGGACATAGTATTGTCTCTGTCGTTTCAGCAATGGGAAAAAGTACAGATGAACTTGTAGCACTCGCAAATGCTATTACTGAAAATCCAAGTAAACGTGAAATGGATATGCTTCTATCTACAGGAGAACAAGTAACCATTTCATTATTAACGATGGTACTACAAACAAAAGGTTATAACGCAATTTCATTAACAGGATGGCAAGCTGGTATTACGACAGAATCTGTACATAGTAGTGCACGGATTACTGACATTAACACTGGGCGTATTCAGTCCTATCTTACTGAAGGCACGATTGTTATAGTCGCTGGTTTCCAAGGAATAAGTGAAGAAAATGAAATTACAACGCTTGGCCGCGGTGGTTCCGATACAACTGCTGTCGCATTAGCCGCTTCACTAAAAGCGAAAAAATGTGATATTTATACGGACGTGACAGGCGTGTACACGACTGATCCACGCGTTGTACAAGATGCTTATAAATTAGATGAAATTTCTTATGATGAAATGCTAGAATTGGCAAACCTTGGCGCCGGCGTATTACACCCACGCGCTGTTGAATTTGCTAAAAATCATAATGTAGTTTTAGAAGTTCGCTCAAGTATGGAACAAGAAAACGGAACAATTGTAAGGGGAGAATGTAACATGGAACAACAATCAATCGTAAAAGGTATTGCATTTGAGGATAATATTACTCGTGTAACAATTAAAGGGTTAGAACAAGGTTCGCTTTCAACAGTTTTCTCTACATTAGCAGAGGCTCAGATTAATGTAGATATTATTATTCAAAGCATTACAAATGAAGGAACTGTTCACCTCTCCTTCTCGATCCATTCTAATGATTTAAGAGAAACATTAGAAGTGTTAGAACAAAATCATGAAACACTTCACTATGAATCTGTAGAATATGAAAATCATTTAGCAAAAGTATCAATTGTAGGATCTGGTATGGTATCTAACCCAGGTGTTGCTGCGAATATGTTCACTACTTTAAAAGAAGAAGATATTCATATTAAAATGGTAAGTACATCTGAAATTAAAGTGTCGGTTGTCATTGACCGCCTTCATTTAGTAACAGGTGTTGAGGCACTGCATCAATCATTTATGGCAAAAATTGAGCCTTTAGTGCAAATGAGCTAATTTAAAGCTTACAAAATCATATTAATCTATTTCCTTCCTATTTATAAATAAAAAGCTGTTTGCATAGATTTAAAGATTCTATACAAACAGCTTTTTAACATATTATTGATATCCGAAAATCATTATAAAACAATTAAATTACTCGTAATACTCTTTCCTAGGAAATATAACTGATTCTTCTCACCTCTTATCACATATATCCTTTCAATCTTTTCCTTCTAATAAAATCCCTTGAATTCCCTCATAATAATGAATGCAGTTATTAGTAAAGCTCACTGTAAACCACCCTTTTACAAAATAAAAAAAGGAGAGTAACTCTATTCCTGAGCTACTCTCCCTCATATTTCGATTAAAACAGATGAATGTTTTCTTTCTTACAAGCTTCACGTAAATCGTCAGGCCATACAGAAGATTGAACTTCACCGATGTGTGCTTTACGTAAGAAGTACATGCACATTCTTGATTGGCCGATACCACCACCGATTGTTAATGGTAGTACGTCTTCTAAAATTCCTTTGTGGAAATCGTAATCTCGTTTGAAGTCTTCACCCGTTTTCGTTAACTGTTCGTCAAGTGATTTACTATCAACGCGAATTCCCATTGATGATAATTCGAATGAAGCTTGTAGTACTGGGTGCCAGAATAAAATGTCACCGTTTAACTTCCAATCGTCATAATCAGCTGCGCGTCCATCATGTCTTTCACCTGAACGAAGTGCATCACCAATTCCAATAATAAAGACTGCACCGTGTTCTTTCGCAATTGCATGTTCACGATCTTTCGGTGTTAATTCTGGATATTTATCTTCTAGTTCTTGAGAAGTAACGAAAACAATTTCTTCTGGTAAATACTTTCCAAGGAACGGATACTTTTCAAACAAGTGATCTTCTAAATCTTTGAATATTCCATAAATTGTTTGTACTGTTTTTTGTAAGTAATCTACAGTACGCCATTCTTTTTGAACGATTTTTTCCCAATCCCATTGGTCAACGTAAATAGAATGCGTTGCATCAAGTTCTTCATCACGACGAATTGCGTTCATGTTTGTATATAAACCTTCACCAGCTTCATATCCGTATTCATGTAATGCGAATCTTTTCCACTTCGCTAGTGAATGAACAATTTCTAATTCTTCTCCTGAATGTAACATATCAAATTCAATTGGACGTTCTACACCGTTTAGGTGATCGTTTAAACCTGACTTTTTCGTTACGAATAATGGTGCAGATACGCGGAATAGTTCAAGGCGTTTCGCTAATTGATCCTCGAAAAATGTTTTAACTTCCTTAATTGCGATTTGAGTCTCTCTTACTGTCATTAATGATTGATACATGGTGGTTTCCTCCTAAAATGTTTGGATGTTGTGGAAAAAAGCCAACAAAAAAAGCCCTTCTTTCCCAAAAAACTGGGACGAAAGGCTTTGGTTCCGCGGTACCACCCAAATTAGCAACAGAGGTTGCTCACTTATACAGTACGGAGATTAAAAATCTCGATACTGTTCTTCTTGTAACGGCGAAGTTCCCGGCTAAGTCTACTTTCCTATAAAGGATTTCGGTTAGCGACTCCAGGAGGTTCTTCATAATAGGCTTCGTATCAGGCTCACACCACCCCTGACTCGCTTAGACTACGTCCTACTACTACTCGTCCTTTCATAGTCGTTTGTTGTCACATCTCTGAAACATTTTATTAATGATTATTCTATACAAAAAACAGAGAAAGTCAACAAAAAGTTTTAAAATATTTTTCAATTCTCTATTTTACGGCTTTATTGATTGTTTCCAATATAGCCTCTTTACTTCTTTTGCCTTGACACCCCAAAAAACGTCTCACTAACTGAAACTAACATATACACAACAATTAATGTAATCGTTCGAAATATAGAATCCGCAGTATTTCTTATTATTTTCATTTTCTTTATAATTCCTTTCAGTTTACTCGCAAATTCATGATATACTATAGCATTCAAGCAGTTTGTTTTTACTTATAGCAAACATAGTCATTTATCAAGAGTATTTTCTAAATCATTGACTATTATCAAATAAGATTTTTTATATAACGGAGTGATCATATGAGCAAAACGAAAGCAAAACCGAAAAAAGGTGTAGGCCAAGGTACAGGAAGTAAAGGATGGAACCGTTGGCAATCAAGCGCAAAGAAAAAGAAAGCTGCAAAACCATACAAAAGTAAAGGCACAAAGAAGTAATCTAAATAGCATTTGATTTCTTTACTTTGTACAAAACAAAATATAATTATTACAACAAAAAAGCTATGCTCTCATAAATTTGAAAGCATAGCTTTTTTCATTTTAAATCATAAGTATATCCCGAATTTCTTCCTCAGTTATAGAGGATAATTTCTCTTCTCCCGGCTCAATCACTTCAGCGATTAAATTTTTCTTACTCTCTTGAAGTTCATGCATCTTTTCCTCAATTGTTCCGTGGGCTACTAACTTAATAACTTGCACCGTATTTTTTTGTCCCATTCGATACGCTCTATCTGCTGCTTGTTGTTCAACAGCTGGATTCCACCATAAATCGTATAATATGACCGTATCTGCACCAGTTAAGTTAAGACCTGTACCACCAGCTTTTAAAGAAATGAGAAATAGATCCCCTTCTCCTTCGTTAAACCGATTGCATAGCTCTACACGCTCTTGCGAAGGTGTATTTCCGTCTAAATAAAAGTATGGAATAGCTTTACGGTTTAATTCTCGCCCGATTATCGAAAGCATCTTCGTAAATTGAGAAAAGATAAGAATTCTCTTCCCTGTACTTCTGCATTCCTCCAATATTTCTAGAAGTTGTTCAAACTTAGCTGAACTTCCTTTGTAATCATCAACAAACAATGCAGGATGATTACAAATTTGTCTTAACCTCGTTAAACCAGCTAAAATTCTAATTTTATTTTTACGTAACGTATCTTTATCTAAATGTTTTAACGTTTCTTCTCTTAACTTCGCTAAATAAGCCGCATAAAGCTTCTTCTGATCCGGTAATAGTTCTGATGATTGTAAGTGCTCAATTTTTTCTGGTAGCTCCTGTAATACATCTTCCTTTAACCTTCTTAACACGAATGGTTTTACGCGCTTCGCTATATCTTCACGTCTTAAATCACCGAACTCTTTTCTCCCCGGTAATAATTCTGGGAAGACGACGTGGAAGATAGACCATAGTTCTTCTAATGAATTCTCTACAGGTGTTCCCGTTAATCCAAAACGGTATTCTGCCTGAATTGTTTTCACTGCCTTCGCAGTTTGCGTTGTATGATTTTTAAATGCTTGTGCTTCATCAAGAAATAGCGTATGAAATGGCTGCGCATATAACCTTATATCCCTTCTCAGTAAAGGATATGACGTAATCACTACATCAAATTTCGTTATGTCTTTTAAAAGTTTTCGGCGCTCTACTTGATTTCCATCGGCAATAACAGCTCTAATATGTGGCGCGAATTTTTTCAATTCACTTAGCCAGTTATAAACAAGGGAAGACGGAGAAACAACTAATATAGGCAGTTTCTTCTCTCGAATTTCAGGCAAAACAGAATCTATAAAAGCAATGCTTTGCAACGTTTTCCCTAGTCCCATATCGTCTGCTAAAATACCTCCAAAACGATAATAAGCAAGTGTTTTCATCCACTGGAATCCGTATGTTTGATACTCTCTCATTATCGCATCTAAACCATTTGGCACAGTAAACTTTAGTTTTTTAGGGTTTTGAATGTTCTCTACCAATTCTTGAACGGATTCATCTAAACTTAAAACATTGCCTTCTTGCAGTGAATTCATCCATTTCACACTACGAATAAGAGGGACATCTATTTCTTCGCCCGTTAAAAATTCTTTTCGAATACTAGATTCTTTTATAAACTGATTAATGTCATTAAACTCTTTACTCTCAAGTGATAGTAGAGCACCACTTGCTAAACGATAATATTTTCGTTTCTCCTCAAGAGCAACTAATACACCTTTAATTTCTGCCTCTGGAATACCTTTTATATCAAACCGGAATGATAACCAATCAATTCTCTCTTTTCTTCTAACTCTTATAAGAGGAGCTGTGTTCCCCTTATGAATTCGTAATTTGATTGCTGTCGTCGCATAAATATCAAGTAAACCTTTTAACGTGGGAACGACATGATATAAAAAGTTATACTCAACTTCTTCATTATGCATAAAATAACCGCCTTCAGTCTTTGCAAAGGCACTATCATTCATCATTTCTAAAATCTCATTTTCCTTTTTCTCATCACGATTAAAAACAGACGGCTGTCCATCCTCTTCTAACGGGTTAATAACAACATTTCCGTAATGAAATTCCAAACCCGCTAACAAACGATTTTTCACTCGGTCTAAATATAATTTCGCTTTTAGTGCGGGCGTTTCAACACGATCTGATATTATCTCATCTATTCGCACAGTTCCAAGCTTCATTAAACCTGGAACAACTTTCGCTACAAAGTTCTCCATCTTATCCGCTGGAATATACAATTGATTACTACTAGAACGATTCATCATTTTTTGTAATTCGATAAGCCGCTTGCAATCCTCCATGTTCAACCGATACAGTTTCCCTTCAAATAGTGCATAACTATACGTATCCATTACTTCCACTTGTTGCAAGCCATCAATATAAAGTGTAAATCCACCATTACTCCCTTTATTAAACTCAAAATGTAAAGGAAGTAGTCCTTCTGAAATATGTAAACCATGAAAAGATTGTCCATCTTGATTAAGTCTCACAAACTCAACTTTAGAAAGTAAAGAAAGCATATCTGACCAAGACGCTGGTGGTATTAAAATCATGCTATCATCTTGTTTTGTATGTACTTCCAGTGTATCCTCATACATTTTTTCGTTATGGTAAATTTTAATGAGCTGCTGAATAATCGCATCGGTTTCTTGCCTGAAGCTATGTACATCCAGTGTATATGTAAATTCATTCAAACAATTATAGGACTCTCTTTTCTCCACTTTGGAAAGAAATTCTCTAATATTATTTACAAAATGTCGCTTGGCCAGTTTCAATTGAATACCTAGCAGTGCCCCACCATTTTTCGTAACTACTGGTGTACATATAAATTCAACATGAAGTATTTCACGTGTATCAAAACGGTGTTGTTTACTTTTTGGTCTTAATGGTTTTTCTGCAAATAACTGAAACATACCGCTCGTTAATTGATCATTTCCGCTCAAGTTTTCGCTACTAATGGGCAACTTTCCACCTGTTTGCTGATTATAGTTCATATATAACAATACAGCCGCAACATGTTGACAGTACGTTTGAAAAGAAGCTAATGAAGGACAACTACATTTCGCAACAACATCACCCTTTTTAGCTTTTTCTACCGTGACATAAAAATCTTCGTTCCCTTTTACCGTCGCTTCGCAAATTTCTTTATTTTCATCATAATAATTTACAATCACTTTATTTGATTTATAATAAGCTTCGCCTCTTTTATATGAGGTCTCTCCGCATACTTCTTTAATAATCGATTTGTTTAATGTAAAACTCATTGTTTTGACACTTCCTTAATTTAAAACCAGTTTCTCTTAACTAACATTTTACATGCTATGCGCAAAAATATAAAATACGGATTTAACAAAAAAAAGATGCTTATTACTAAGCACCTTTTTTCACTCTATCTCCATCAACCGTTTCGCCTCAAAATACAACACTTGAATAAATTTCTTCGTATTAATACGTATATGCCCAGAAGTTGCTACTTCATCTTTCGTCATTTCTGTCATCCGTTTTCTAATTACAGTGAAATCAAAAAATTTCGGCGCATAGCTTTCAAATTTCGGATTCGAAAAGTCTGTTAGTCCAAGAGAAGCTAAATGGTTTAACGATTGATAAATCGCTCTTCGTACCCTTTGTTCAGATGCTTTTCTCTCTTTATCTATATCTGCATCTGAAGCTATATTCTCTAACTTTCTTATCGTTATATGGTGAAAGATATCTTTTAGCGCAGGAAATCCAAATTCAAATGTTTGTGCCTTTTCTTGTCCATATAAATATTCCAGCATACTAAGTAAATCTTTACTTCCATTCTCTCCCGCAATACCGAGTTCTGATAATAAATAGCGTCCTGAATCTGCTATTCTTTTCCCTTCTTGCATTGGCTCATTTCGAACTTGCGGCTGTTCCCATTTGAAAACGTTATTCAATGATTTTTGAATATCATATATAGAACGCTCTAAACGAATACGTTCCATCACTTTCTGTACAACAGATACAACTTCAATTTTATTTAGTGGTTTTGTAATATAATATTCAACACCAAGTGTATACGCCTCACCTATAAGCTGCTTCGATTCAACTTGAGAAATCATAATGATTTTCCCTGAAAAAGAAGATGCAATATGGCGAACTGTTTCAATACCATCTCGCATTGGCATTAATAAATCAATAAATAAAATATCTACTTTTTTAAAATTTAGTTGATCTGCTTCAATAAAAGCTCCGTCTTCCGATTCTCCAATCACTTCCCCAAGATCACCATCTTCAATAATTTGTGAAAGCATAGAGCGGAAAACTTCATCATCATCTACGATATAATAAAACAACTTTATTCCCCTTCCCGCTTTAAACTGCACTCCGGTAAACAAACTACAAACTTACACCCTTCGCCAATTTCTCGATCTTCTAATCTTACTTCTCCTCCGAGTTCTGTTACCATTTCGTTTATGTAGGAAAGACCAATTCCTGTTGACGGTGTTCCCGTTTGATCATACTTTGAAGTAAACCCCGGCTTAAATACTAGTTTCTTATATTTTTGCGCAATACCAGGTCCATCGTCAATTACTTCAAAAAATATACGTTTATCAAGTTTATATAACTTAATAATAATGACACCACTACCCTCAATTGCTTCAACTGCATTTGCAACTAAGTTATTAAAAATTGATAAGACCGTATACACATGATATTCTGCATGCTCACCTTCTATATGTTCGGAAAAACGTATATCTTTTTCTAACATTTCAGCGTACTTCTCATTTATTCTCACAATCATTTCCGCAAGCTCATGACCTTCTACATACTCAGCCACATTTTTATCTAATAACAGTTTAGATAGCCCTGCAAAAATCCTTTGATTATCCTTTTTTATTTCGTGTACTTCCCCCGCTATTTTCAATGCTGTTTTACTACTCGAATCATCGTTCGCTTGTAAATTACGATATAATTGATACGCTTCTTGTGTAATTAACTCCGCATTTTGTAACGTTTTTTTCAAATGAACAGATTCCACATATAAATTAGAAAGGTGCATCAACATTTTCTCATTTTCTTTTCGCACTTGTGATTCTTTTAATTTTGTTTCATACAAATTCATCATATTTAAAAAACCAAGCGCAAAGAAACTACGAAAAATAGCAATAATGATTAGTTTATTCACTTCAGAAACTGTTATCGTTGTGCCAAGCACTAACATGTGATAAAACGCAAGTTCTGACATACTTGCAATAATTTCAATTGTAATACCGAGGCAACCTATAATAATTGGCCTCTGATGGAATTTGTTCACCCTACAAAGCGAAAATAGGCTTCCATAAATAAAATAATAAAAGAACACGGGATAGCGCAAATAAAATGATTCTGTCATATGAAATGACCCTTGTAATATCCAGTCCAGGCATACGCGAAATAATACTACAAACACCCCAACAAGAATACCTGCAACTGCTGCTGGTATTCTTCTTAAAAATAGTAATAAAAAGAAGAAAAGCGGTGTCCCGAAGCTAACACGAAACGTATCGTTGAAAGGATGAAAATTCAGCTCTCCAGCAATCGGAACAACTACCATTAAAATGATTACAAGAGACATATCTTTCTTCCATATTTGATTCCAATTCAAAAGGGCCACTTCCTATGTATTTTTTCAAAAATAAACAAGGAAAGCCCGCTTATTATTATAAACGGGCTTTTTCTCTATATTCTAACCTTTTCTACCGCTTTTATTTGACGATACTCCGGCTTCCACATTGATTCTTTTACTGCTATCTTAATATCGTTATCACTTAAGTTCTCCCTGGCAACACCTTCTGCAACTGCAACTTTCGCTACTTCAATTGCAACCATTTCAGAAATATTACGTAACTCTTCAACTTCTGGCAAGATAGGCGCACCTGGCTTACTTGTATCTACCATACTTGCAACTGCTTCTGCTGCCGCCGCAAACATACCATCTGTCATTACGCTTGCACGAACAACAATTGTTCCAAGACCAAGCCCTGGGAAAATAAGTGCGTTATTTGATTGTCCAATAACATACGTTACACCATTGTATGTAACTGGTTCAAACGGACTTCCTGTTGCAACTAACGCTCTTCCTTCTGTCCACTCGATTAAATCTACTGGTTTTGCTTCAGCAAGTGGCGTTGGATTCGACATTGGTAATATAATTGGTCTCTCTACGTGAGAAGCCATCTCTTTTACAATCTCCTCAGTAAATGCGCCTGCAACAGTTGATGTACCGATTAAAATTGTCGGTTTCACATGTTTCACAACTTCAGCAAGTCCGATAGCATCACTTTGTTTCCACTCGTTCACTTCAGCTACTTTTCTTGCATATGGAATTTGGAAATCAAGAAGATCTTCCATATTATCTGTAATTAACCCGTTACGGTCAATACACCAGAAACGTTCATTTGCTTCTTGCTCTGATAATCCTACGCGAACCATCGCATCTCTTACTTGATCTGCGATACCGATTCCAGCCGTACCAGCACCAAACACAACTACACGGTGTTCATTTAAAGGTACACTAGAAGCTTTCACTGCCGATAATACTGCAGCAAGTGAAACTGCACCTGTACCTTGAATATCATCATTAAACGTACATACGTTATGACGGTATTTATCTAAAATTTTTCGTGCATTACGAGAACTGAAGTCCTCCCAATGTAAAAGTGCTTTCGGGAACTTATTGCCTACAGCTTGCACAAATGTATCAATAAATTCATCGTAAGCTTCACCAGTTACACGTGGATGACGATTTCCAATATAAAATGGATTGTTTAACAGATCTTCGCGGTTTGTACCTACATCTAAAATTACAGGTAATACGCGACTAGGATCGATTCCAACTGCAGCCGTATAAACAGCTAACTTTCCAATCGCAATGTTAATACCACCAACACCCCAGTCACCAATTCCTAATATGCCTTCTCCATCTGTTACAACGACTAAGTCAATATTTTCAGCTGTTGCACCGATATTTGAGAACGCTTCTTCAATACCTGAAGGATCATTAACTGATAAATAAACCCCGCGCGGTTTACGATATTCATGACTATACCTTTGAATTGCTACACCAACAGTAGGTGTATATACAATTGGTAACATTTCACGTAAATGATCTGTTAGTATACGATAAAATAATACTTCATTTCGATCATGTAACGCAGTTAAGTATACATTCTTTAATAAATCATCCGGCTGAGAACAAAATTGTTCATATGCACGGCGCGCTTGTTCATCTAACGTTAAAACCGCTGGTGGCAGTAGTCCCTTTAGCCCTAACTCTTCTCTTTCTTCTTGCGTGAAAGCTACCCCTTTATTTAAAAGTGGTGTTGCTAATACTTCTACTCCTCTTAATGTCGTTTCTAATGAACCATTAGAAGCCACTGTAAACTTACTCATAACATCCCTACCTCTATTCATATATAACATTTCTATATTGTAAACAAAAAAGAGGGGATTGTCCCCCTCTTCTTTTAATTTTTCTTTAAAAGAGTTGCTCCTGCAATCCCTGGATGTGTCATTTCGAATGGGTCTAGAATTAACTCTAATTCTTCTTGTGACAATACACCATTTTTCACACATAGTTCTCGAACGGATTGTCCTGTCGCAATTGCTTCTTTCGCAACGCGAGCTGCTGCTTCATAACCGATATGAGGGTTTACGGCTGTAATAATTCCTACACTCTTCTCAACATACTCTTTTAAGCGATCTTCATTCGCTTCAATTCCTTTTAAGCAATTATCTGTAAAGGCACGGAAACCATTATTCATAATGCTAATAGATTGAAGTAAGTTGAAAACAAGTACTGGTTCCATAACATTTAATTCTAATTGTCCTGCTTCTGAAGCAAGGCAAATTGTATGGTCATTACCAATTACTTGGAACGCAATTTGATTAATTACTTCTGGCATAACAGGGTTTACTTTACCTGGCATAATAGATGAACCTGGTTGACGAGCTGGTAGCATAATTTCTGCTAATCCAACACGTGGACCTGATGCCATTAGTCGAAGGTCGTTCGCAATTTTAGACATGTTCATCATACATACTTTTAATGCTGCAGACACTTCAGTGTACGCATCAGTATTTTGCGTTGCATCCACTAAGTCTTCAGCACCAACAAGCGGTAATTCACTAATCGTAGCTAAATGTTTTACAACTGCTTCAATATACTCTGGATCTGCATTTAAGCCTGTACCAACTGCAGTTGCTCCCATATTTACTTCATATAAATGTTGACGCGATTGCTGAATTCGTTTCATATCACGTTCAAGTACGCGAGAGTATGCTTTGAATTCTTGTCCAAGACGAATTGGCACAGCATCTTGTAAATGTGTACGACCCATTTTAATAACATGATCGAACTGTTCTGCTTTTAATTCAAATACATCATGCATATAACCCATCGTTTGTAATAAGCCTTCTAATGCATTTAATGTTGCAATATGAATAGCTGTTGGGAATGCATCGTTTGTTGATTGCGCCATATTTACATGACTGTTTGGACTAATATAATGATAGTCTCCCTTTTCCATTCCTAATAATTCAAGGGCACGATTGGCAATGACTTCATTTGCGTTCATATTCATTGAAGTTCCTGCACCGCCTTGGATTGGATCAACGATGAAATGATCATGCCATTTCCCATCAAGAATTTCTTGAGATGCTTCTGCAATAGCACCGCCCTTTTTCAATTCCAATCTTCCTACATCTGCATTAGCAAGTGCTGCTGCTTTTTTTACAATTGCGAATGCTTTAATTAAGCCTTCATGAATTTTGTATCCTGTAATTGGGAAGTTTTCTACTGCACGCATAGTCTGTACACCATAATACGCATACATTGGTACTTCTTTTTCACCTAGAAAATCTTTTTCAATTCGCACACCATTTTTAACTTCAGTTAATGTTGCCATGATTATTCACTCCTTAACGATTTCTTATGCTGCTTCTGTTTGTTTGACTGCTTCTACATATTGTTTTGCTTTCTCATTATCGAATTCGCCTTCCCACTTCGACATAACAATGGCAGCTAATGCATTTCCTAATACATTGACAGCTGAGCGAATCATATCTAAAATACGGTCAATTCCCGCAATTAATGCGATACCTTCTAACGGTAAGCCCATTGATCCTAACGTTGCTAATACAACAACGAACGATGCACCTGGAACTCCCGCCATACCTTTGGATGTTAACATGAGAACGAATAATAACGTTATTTGCTCCGTCAGTGACATATGGATACCATACATTTGTGCAACAAACAATGCCGCTAACGCTTGATAAATAGCTGATCCAGTCAAGTTAAATGTATAACCTGTCGGAATTACGAAAGAGGCAACTGCCTTTGGACAACCGAACTCTTCCATTTTTCTCATTATATTAGGCAAAACAGCCTCTGAACTTGCTGTCGTAAATGAAAGAATAAGTTCTTCTTTTAAAATTTTCATTAATGTAAAAATGTTTACTCCTACCATTCGTGCATTAATACCTAATACAATCACAACGAATAGTATAACAGTTACGTATACAGCTAGCACTAGTTTTCCTAAAGGAAGTAGTGTGGCCACACCAAATTTTGCAACCGTAACAGCAATTAATGCGAATACACCAAATGGTGCGAATTTCATAACTTGATTTGTAACCCAAAACATTGCTTCGAGTACGCCTTCAAAGAAGTTAAAGACAGGCTTTCCTTTTTCGCCAATTGCCGCAACCCCTAAACCGAATAATACTGAGAAGAATATAATCGGTAATAAGTCACCTTGCGCAATAGATTCAAATATATTTTTCGGTACAATATGAACAATCGTTTCAGCAAAACCTTTCTTCTCTGTAGCATCTGCTGTTTGTTTATAAGAAGAAATATCACTTTGCTGTAAATTATTCATATCAACGCCAGTACCTGGTTGGAATATATTCGCTGCAAGTAATCCCATTAAAATAGCAATCGTCGTAATGATTTCGAAATAAAGAATTGTCTTACCACCCAGTTTCCCAAGCTTCTTCATATCTCCTACACCAGCTACCGCAACAATTAATGCTGAAATAACAATTGGTACTACAATCATTTTAATTAAATGAATAAATATATCCCCAATTGGTGTAATATAAGAAATCGCCGTTTTATTGCCATAAAAGATTGCCCCTACTACAATCCCTAAAACAAGCGCGACAAAAATTTGTGTTGCCAATCCGAATTTTTTCATTTATGTTCATCCCCTTCATGCGAACGCTTTCAATTTGTATTTATAAAAGCTTACTCACACATGATATAAGCGAACCTACAAAATCATACAAAAACCTACAAGTTTGTCACAAAAAATTCAAATATTTTTCTTCTATTTTTCATTGACACCATTTTGTTAAAAAACGATAAAATATACTTGATAAGTAATCAGATTGTTTCGTATAATCAAAAAGATATATACTTACAACAAATCGAACTGAAAAGGGGTGGATGTTATGAAAAATTGTGTACAGAAATTCATCCTATCTTCTTCTTTTCTTTTTCATTTTCTTAGTAAGGAACAAGGGCATTCGCCTTTGTTCCTTTTTTATTGTCATTTATATAGGGGGAATTGTTATGAAGCCATATAAACGTGTCTTAATTAAATTAAGCGGTGGTGCACTTGCTGATCAATCTGGAAATAGCTTTAACTCCAAACGGTTAGAACATATTGCAAACGAAATTTTATCCATTGTTGATTTAGGTATCGAAGTCTCTATCGTCATTGGCGGCGGTAACATTTTCAGAGGTCATCTAGCAGAAGAATGGGGAATTGATCGTGTAGAAGCTGATAATATCGGGACGTTAGGTACGATAATTAACAGCTTAATGCTTCGCGGCGTTTTAACAAGTAAAACTGATAGAGAAGTGCGCGTTATGACTTCCATCCCTTTTAATGCAGTAGCTGAACCTTATATTCGCCTACGCGCAGTACATCATTTAGATAACGGCTATATCGTCATTTTCGGTGGTGGTAACGGGCAACCGTTCGTTACGACAGATTATCCAAGTGTACAAAGAGCCATTGAAATGAATAGTGACGCCATTTTAGTCGCAAAACAAGGCGTAGACGGGGTCTTTACAAGTGATCCAAAACATAATAAATCAGCAAAAATGTATCGAAAACTAAACTATAATGATGTTGTTAGGCAGAACATACAAGTAATGGACCAAGCGGCTTTATTACTTGCTCGGGACTACAATTTACCGGCACACGTCTTTAACTTTGATGAGCCTGGAGTCATGAAGAAAATATGTTTAGGGGAACATGTGGGGACGTTGATTAATGATGAGGTTACTAAGCTTGTACATGAAAAATAACCATTTTCATCAAAAAAGGGTGTCCTTTATAGACGCCCTTTCTTCCTTAATTATCATAAATAAAAATCAACTAATCCCGCCAATTTCTCCTTACAACGCTCCCAAAAAGATAACCTCTCAAAAAATTCTTTCGTCATCTCTTTCGAATCATGAAAATCTTGCGTTAACACCTCATTTGCTTGCGCTATGATAGGACCACCGTGAATATACAAGTTCATCTCATCATTTATATAGAAGCTACGTGCAGTAAAGTTTGTTGTACCGATAACGGTTAATTCATTATCAATAAGCATTAACTTCCCATGGAACATCCCTTTTTTATATCCATATACAGTAATTCTATGCTTAACAGCTTGACGTATGTATGGATATGCCGCCTCTTTAATAAGAGGAATATCTGGTTTATATGACCAAAGGATTTTTACTGTAACACCACGTTTTTGTGCTCCAATTAAAGCATTCATTAACTCTTTATTTTTCGCTATGAAATACGGCGTTGCAATTACAATCGAATGCTTCGCTTGTTTTATTAACTCTATATATTTTTCAGCGACGTGATGCCCATTGTAACTAGCCATAGTATGAAATGTGTTCCCCTTACTAGCCTTATTCGTACTTCGTTTTATATCTTCTTTCGTGTCTCGTTTCCAATCTAAAGAAAACTGCTCTTCTAAATCTTTCGCTCCTTCTCCTCTTATCCGAACATGGTAATCACGCCAATATCCAAATCGCTTATCTTTTCCTAAGTACTCATCCCCTATATTAAAACCACCCGTATAACCAATTTCTCCATCAATCGTCGTAATACGGCGATGATTCCGATGATGAAGGGAATAAAATCCGAATGGCAATTCAGGTTTTCTACTATATGTAAAATGAACACCGCTTTCCTGTAATTCATTTTTCATCTTTCTTTCGAATGACAAATCATTAATTAAATCCACTGATAAATATACAGTTACTCCTTCTTTCGCCTTCTTTTTCAATAACTTTAAAAAAGTATGGCTACTTTTGTCATCTGACAAAATGTAAAAATAAGTGTAGATGGAGCTTTTTGCTTTTTTAATATCTTCAAATAGCTGCTCATACAATGATTTCCCTTCTACATATAATTGAAAGTCACTATAATGAGGCGTATACTCTGTCGGCATATTTTTCCCAGCTTCCATTTTCCGTCCGAGCGTAACGTCAATATGCATCCCAATTAAAACAAAAACGAATATACCAATAATAATAGAAGCAACTCGCAATATCTTTTTTATCATTTTAACTTCCTTCCGCTCAAATTACTTTCTAATCCGTAGTGTTTCATTAAAATACATTTTCATACAAAATGTATTCCCCACTTTTGGGGGATGTTAAAAAGTTAAAGGAGCAGCAGAATATGAAAATAAGAAAAACTCCTATTATTTTTATACCCGGTCTTTTCGGTTCAATGAGTAATGTTATTATTCCGGGGACTGGTAATTGGAGCTTTGGACTTTCTGCATTTGTTTATGAGCCATTCATTATGATGTTAGAAAGTATGGGCTATGAACGAAATAAAAACCTGTTTATCTGTTTTTATGACTGGCGACAGCGTATAGCTTTCTCTACTCAAAAATATTTATTAAAAACGATTGCTTATGTTAAAAAATTTACAGGGTGCGATAAACTGAATTTAGTTTGTCATAGTATGGGGGGACTTCTTGCACGTTCTTACGTTCAAAGTGAAGAATATGAAAATGATGTGGAGCAACTTATTATACTTTGTACACCAAGCGCTGGATCTCCGCCTAATTATAGTTATTGGACTGGAGGCAGTCTCCCTGTCCATGCCTCTTCTAAAATAAATATCGTTCATTTTTATATGGAACAATACATTCACTACTTAAGCACCTTACACAAAATGAATAAAGTTGAAGCGATACACCGTTACTTTCCAGGATTACAAGATGTTGTTCCTTGTAAAGATTACGGAAATTATTTATTTGTAAGATGCGGCTCTTCTATTACATTTCTTCCTTATAGTAAGATGCACACGAAAAACCCTTTCCTCGATACATTAAATGAAAATAGATTTATTATCGAGAAAAGAAATATTGAAACTACACTCATTGCAGGAGATGGAGAGGAAACAATTCAATATTTACAAGTCGTCCCTTCACATTCAAAACTGGAATGGGCATACGGAAAAGTCGTCGGT
Source organism: Bacillus sp. H1a (assembly GCF_000633475.1). Taxonomy (NCBI): domain Bacteria; kingdom Bacillati; phylum Bacillota; class Bacilli; order Caryophanales; family Bacillaceae; genus Bacillus; species Bacillus sp. H1a. The sequence goes on from NZ_AYMH01000028.1 coordinate 50,753, forward strand.
GATATACTTACAAAACATGGTGACGGTAACGCTGTTTTACATAGCGTTTTTCTTTTAGATGGTAATAAATATATTGTGCAAGCTTCACATAATGAAGTGCTCTATAAAAGCATTCCTATATTACAAAAGATACTCTAAATTATGAACAAAAAAAGTGCGGCATTACGCCACACCTTTTTTCATTAAATGAAGTTCCTTGCATCATTATTTCTTCCAAACTTATAAATCGCAATTAAGAAGAATGCTATCGCAAAGGCGAATAAGATTAAAATATTTAAATACAACTCAGAAAACGGAATTCCTTGCTGTAGTTTTGAGATGGTGTCTAGTAACCAGCGTTGTGGAAGGAAATCAGCTACTTTTTGTACTGCTTTCGGCATGATGTCATATGGAAAATAACATCCCGCTAATAAACATGTCGGTACTATCACTATATTTTGCATTGCATTTGAAGCAGTCGAACTTTTCGAAAACGACACAATGACTAATGATAAACCAATTGCGATTAAAGCAAATATCATAAGTACACCAATCATCACTATGAAAGGCATATTAATATTTGTGTGAAAAACATTCGTCATAAATAATACTGCAATTACAATTTGTACTGTTAATATCATCATATTTACTGCGACATTAGATAATATAAATTTCTTTCCGTCAATCGGCGTTGATAGTAATCTAAAATACGTTCTGTTCTCTTTTTCTTTTAAAATAAATCCTGATAAGTTTACCGCTGAAAATAGCATAAACATGATAAGATAGCCCATCGTTTGATTTGTCATATCTTTATTTTTCGAAGTATCTTCAAGTGTCTCAGCCTTTACTTTAAATGAACTTTTTTGATACCCTGCATACATATTATTAAACGTACTTTGATCCGTCCCTGCCACTTTACTAATCGCAGCGATATTATCAACATAGTTATATAAATATGATTTTATAAACCCCGTTACTTGATCGCCTTTAATCGATGAAATCTCAATATGGCTCGGTTTCCCTTCTCGAACACTTTCCGAAAAACCGGACTCTAATGTAATAACACCATCAAGTTTTTTTGAAGTGAGTTTATCTTCTACTTCAGACTCCTTAACTTTACTTACATTTACATGATTTAATCCTTCTAAAAATTTCACTGTATCATTTGCTATAGGCTGATTTTCTTTATTTATTACCCCGATATTTAACGTTCCTTGCCCCACATTTCCATATATCGAAAAGGAGATAAGCGTTCCTATTATCGGCAAGCTAATAATAATTAGTAACCCTTTTTTATTTTTTAGAAGTACAGATAACGTTTTTTGTATGAGCCATAAAATATCTTCCATACTATAGCCCCTCCCGTCTACGTAATGCAATAATCGCAATTAATAAAAAGAGTGCTGAAATTCCGAGGTTTAAAGATATTACCGGCAGTGCCGCCCCTATGTCATTTGCATAAATAATTTTCATAATGGCTGTGTTTGCCCACGTTAATGGCGATAAATTCGTAACGACATTTTCTTCAACTACGAAATAAGCACCACCAAAAATAGAAGCTAATTGCACAACAACCATAATAATTGCTCTAGATGCCTCACCTGTTTTTGTAATATATCCGATCCCTAAACCGAAGCTAATTGCTAGAAAGACCTCTGTTAGTAAAATAATAAATATGATTCCAAGATGGTCGCCCCAATTCGCTTGAAAAACAAATTTACTAAATAAAACAACGAGTAATAGACAAAGTGCATTTGCTACAAGACTACCGAGCACTTTCCCAATGAAAATTTCAGCCTTACTTATAGGTGCTGCAATTAAACGATCTCCTGTTTTACGCACCCGTTCTCCTCGAATTAAAAAACTCGCCCCCATTGCAGCATACAGCGCAATCATTGTCGTCATTACAACCGCATAGTAATCCATAGAACCTGGTTTTTTAGCAGCATGTAAAGATGTTTCTTTAATATAATCATTATGATTTCCGTTTGAAATAACTGCACTAACCTTACTCGGATCTACTTTTGCAACTTCAACTGCTACATTGTACTTATCAACAAATGTCGTAAGCATTCCTTCAACAATACTTCCCTCAATACTACTTCTGTCGCTTCCGTAAAATTTCGCACCATCTTTATTTAATTCTACATATGCAGCATAATTATTTTGCTTCACTTCTTCTTTACCATCTATACCTTCGGAAGCTTTTTTAAAATGAATACCCGATTTATCGACTTCTTTCGTAAACGCTTCAAATGATTGAGAAAACGTGCTACTCGCTTCATCTTTATAAAGCACTTGTATATCTTTAATCGAATGACTATCGCTATTAAATGCGTTACTTAACGCTGTTCCTAATACAAGCATAAGCACAATCGGAAATGCCAACATAAAAACTAAAGTTCTTACGTCTCTGAAATCTCTTTTAATGTGCATAACTGCAATATTGAAGATGTTCAATCGATGAACCTCCCTTTTCTATTCTTAAAATCACTTTATTTATCTCGTAAGTTTCTTCCAGTCAATGTAAGGAATACTGTTTCTAAGTTCGGAGCCTGCTCCTCTAACGAACGAATTTCAATGTCATGATTAATAAAGTGTTGAATAATTTTATTTAAATTATTTAATCCTGCATCAGAATTTACTTTAATTACGTTCTCTTCAATTTGAACAGCTTTCACACCATTTATCTCTTTTAATTTTTCAACGTCTAAATTTTCTACTGACTTTACTTCAATCCAAATATCTTTCGTATCTGTAATAATCGCTTTTAACTGTTCTTTCGTTCCTTCTGCAATCACTTTACCGTGATCTACAATTGCTATTTTCGTACAGATTTCCTCTACTTCTTCCATGTAGTGACTCGTATAAATAATGGTGCTACCCATTTCATTTAATTTTCGGACAGACTGAAGGATATAGTTTCTTGACTGCGGATCAATTCCAACTGTTGGCTCATCCATAATAATTAACTTCGGTCTATGTGCAATTGCACAAGCAATATTCAGCCTTCTTTTCATCCCGCCAGAAAAGTTTTTCGGGTAACTTTTATGTTTATCACTAAGCCCCACAAATTGAAGTGCTTCCTCTACTCTCGCTTTTAACTCTGCTCCTCTTAGTCCGTACAATCCGGCAAAGAATTTCACATTTTCATAGGCAGTTAGCTCTTCGTATATTGCTATATCTTGCGGAACAATACCGATGTTCATTTTCGCAAATCGATTATTTTTCTTTATATTTTTTCCTAGTATGCTAATTTCACCTTCATTACTTCTTAACAATCCAGCAATCATATTTATCGTGGTACTCTTACCAGCACCATTTGATCCTAAAAACCCAAATATTTCTCCTTCATTAATAGATAAAGACATATTATCTACCGCGATGAAGTCACCAAATTTTTTCGTTAAATTTTTAATTTCCAATGTGTTCATCATTTCACCCCTATTTCGGTTTCTCTGCTGTTATTATAAACAAAAAGAATGAACCTGCTCAGTGCAGAAGTTCATTCTTTTCACATGAGATTATTCACTTTTTTCATATGAGATGATTCATCTTCGTCCCATTCCCTTATATCGGCAACAACATTGTTACTGAAAAACCACTTGTCCCATCTACAATAATTTTACCGTTTACAGACGCTGTTCTCTCCTCCATCCCCATAATACCGAGACCTTTTTTAACAAGAACTGCACCTTTCCCGTTATCCTTTACTTGAACTTTAATCACCTTGTTCAACACGTGAATATCTATTGAGATGACTGTCGCATCAGCGTATTTCATCGCATTTGTTAACGCCTCCGTAACATTTTCACCGATAATCTTCCACTGAATTGGAGAAATCATATCTAAATTCCCTTTATATACAAATGGAATATTTACATCATGCTTACCGGCAAATTCCTCTATGAATAATTTCATACGATGAATACCAATTTGCTCTGTTGGTGGCTTCATATTTTTTAATGTAATCCGAATGCTTTCAATGCCGTCTTTCGAAATATGGATTGCATTTTGTAATAACTCAGCAGATTTCACTTTATCTATTTCCATTAATCTCTTCGCTGCTTCCATTTGAATAAGTGCACCCGTCATCGAGTGACCAATTTTATCATGAATTTCTTGAGATAATCGATTTCTCTCCTCCAACTTAAATGTGTATTCTGATTGCCTTATGTAATCTTTATTTTCATTTAAACTTTTCGTAAGTCTTTGTATGTCTTTTCTCATTTTATCATTTTGCATTTCGAGTTTTAATAATCGTGCTATATAGCGGTGGGCTATCGTTAAGGAAAAAAAACAAAATGCACTAATAAGTCCATACGTCATTTGAATATCTTCACCTATAAAAATAATAGGAAGGATCATAATGAAAAAGATTAACCATTTCTTTTCTATATAATAAGTTGCAATTTCATATAAGTTCAAAGGTAAAAACAAAATAAAAAACGGATGAATCTTCCACGTAAACAGTATGATTACGCCAACTGACACGCAGATTAAAGCCTTATTGTACGTATCTTTTTTTAATATAGAAATCATCACATTTATAGAAAGATATATAAGCAAAGTAAGTATAATCCACGGTAAGTTCGTAACATTTAAATGAATGTAGCTGAACACTATATATAAAAAGACAATAAGTTTACTTACAGTTAACCAAAATTCCATATCATTAATCTACTTTCCCTGTTAAGTAATAAATCGCAATTTGTGTGCGATGTTCAAGTCCAGTTTTCCCTAAAATAGATGTAATATAATTTGCAATCGTTCCTTCTGATATGAAAAGTTGCTTTGAAATCTCTTTATTCGAAAATCCTTTTGCAATTAATGCGATAATACTAAGCTCTCTTTCTGTGAAAAGGCTCTTATCTATTTTAGACTCCGTTTCTTTATTTTCTAGTAAATTACTCTTAATTTTATCAAGCACCACATCTTGCATAACAGTTTGGCCGTTATATACTCCTTTTATTGCATCACGAATACGCTCCGGATCGTTATTTTTTAATAAATAACCTTTCGCTCCGTTTTTCACTGCGTCCAAAATATATTCATCATCATCAAACGTCGTTAAAATAAGAGGTTTCGTTTTTGTCTCTTCACAAATTAACTTCGTCGCCTCTACCCCATTCATGTTTGGCATACGAACATCTAAAAGCACAATATCAACTTCATGCTTTTTACAATACGCTACAGCCTCTTTTCCATCATTTACAGTTTCTAAAACTTCGAACTCTTCGTATGTATTTAAAATAATTTTCATGCCTTCTCTAATAAAAGAATTATCGTCTGCTATTAATATTTTAATTTTCATATTTGTTAGTATGGACCTCTCCCGACTAACATTCACATCCTTTCTCCGTGTAACATTTCCTACTTGCTCATTATATACTTCTCTCTACCATTTTTTCACACCTTTTTCATATAGCCCTCCTGCAAAAAATATATTATTCTTTTTTTACAACATGTGTAGGGTGACTTATCATTTCTTACGTCTATATAATAGAATGCGTCAAAAAGGAGGGAGAGACCGATTGAGGAAAAACAATTAATTGAAAAAGCACAGCAAGGAAGCGAACATGCTTTTCGTATCCTTGTACAAACATATCGTCATTATATTTTTCAAGTTATCTTTTCTATTTTAAGACATGAAGAAGATGCTAAAGATGTTACACAAGAAGTATTCGTAAAAATTCATACCTCTCTCCCTAACTATCAATTTCGCGGATTAAAAACGTGGATGGCACGTATTGCGACTAATCACGCTATTGATTATAAGAGGAAGAAAGCTAGAGAACACGAAGAACTCTCCTTATGTAAAGAAACTGAGGAAAATATAAAATCCTCTCATAACATTGAAGCTTTACTATTGACGAAAGAGCAAAAATTATTGATTGCTCAAAAACTAAGAGAACTTCCGGAAAATTACCGTGATGTTGTTCTCGCGCATTACTTAGAGGAAAAAAGCTATCAAGAAATTGCTTTTCAGGAAAACATCGAAGTGAAAACAGTCGAAATGAAACTGTATAGGGCAAGAAAATGGATTAAAAAACATTGGAAGGAGGAAGAGTTTCTATGACGCATTATACAAAAGAGGATTGGAGCAATTATACGCTAGATCTTATAGCTAGCAATGAACGTGAGTCTATGGAAGAACACCTTTATGAATGTGATCATTGTTTAGCACTTTATATGGAAAGTATTGATGAACAACACGAAAACCTTCCAATGATAAGTGATGATTCATTTACGAACGAAGTTATGACGCAAATTAATTTTGAAACGCTACAACCTAATGAAAATATAAAAACAAACTCTCTAAAGCGCACGATTATTCATTACATAATTGCAACTGCGGCTACAATTATTTTTATGGTAAGTGGTTTATTCCACTCTATTTTTACAGCGACATCAAATTTCGAGAAATCTTCAAAACATAATGAGACTTCTATCTCACAACAAATTGTAAACAAAGTGGTAGACACATCAAAAAAGGACGGAGGTTCAGAGCATGAATAAAAATCCCTTTTTAGCACTTGTATTAGGGCTAATTCCTGGGCTTGGACATTTATATTTAAAAAAGATAGGACGGTTTATTTTATATAGCGGAGGAGCTTTATTACTATTTATTGCTACAGCAGGTATTACAGTTCTCTACGGAGATCATAAAATTATTTTTCTTCTCCTATTTTTATTTACAGCTTTATGGACAATCAATTTAATTGACTTAGTCATTACTCTTATAAATCAATCACAAAAACAAGATGCAGAACAAAATCTAGAAACTACTAAAGAAAGTGAAAGATTTTATATCATTCTCCTATCAATCATCCCTGGACTTGGACATTTTCAGTTAGGACTTATGCAGCGTGGTCTTACATTTTTAGTTGCATGCACAGGCCTAGGTAGCATGATTGTATTTGTTACATTACTAACTCATCAAGAAGGTTTCCTTATTTTCCTTATTACGCTACCTGTTTTATGGATTTATAACTTCTTTGACGTTGTTCAGCAACTACAGAAGAAAGAACGTGGTGAGCAACTAGATGATCGTACTATTTTCGAAGATTTTGAAGAACATCGAGAACTAGGCAAGAAAAGTAAAACATTCGCTTCTATTTTGGCAATGTTCCCTGGAGCAGGACATATGTATTTAGGCTTGCAACGCCGTGGTCTTCAGCTTATGGCAGCCTTTTTACTATCTATTTATTTACTCGATTTATTAAGACTCTCTGCGTTTTTATTTTTAGTACCAATTATTTGGTTTTATAGCTTTTTTGACACATTACAGCAAACAGCAAAATATGGAAAAGAACGTGTAAATGACGAGCCTATTATCGATTATTTCATAAATCATCAAAGATGGATCGGCATTGGGTTAATAGCATTAGGTGGTTATTATTTATTAGATCAAACACTCCTTCCTATTTTGGACAACTATTTTGCAACTATATTTAATATTCATCTTAGCGAACTGTATTATAGATATTTCCAAACATCTATCGTTGCGCTCCTTTTAATTGGTGGCGGCTTTAAATTGTTACTTGGAAATAAAGAAAACAAAGGTGGTACAAAAGAATGAGAACATGGCGCGTTGGAACATTTTCAATGGGGCTTTCTATTATTGCATTAGGTTGCTTCTTACTATTTTCAGTTATTAAAGGTACTCAAGTACTAGATACATTGACAGCGTGGTGGCCTGTTTTACTTATCATACTTGGTGCTGAAATTTTACTATACCTTCTATTTTCTAAGAAGGAACAATCATTTATTAAATATGATATTTTTAGTATTTTCTTTATCGGAGTTTTAGGAAGCGTTGGAATTGCTTTTTACTGTTTATTATCAACTGGATTACTAGAAGAAGTTCGTCATTCTATTAACACAACTAGGCAAACGAGTAATATTCCAGATGGACAACTTGATATACCTGAATCTATCAAAAAAATCGTAGTGGATGCGGGGCAGCATCCACTAACGATAGAGGGAAATAATACAAATCAAATTCATCTATTTGGAACATATGAAATGACGACGAAAGCAAATGAAAAACTAAATTTAAAACGAGAGGATTTCCTTTCAGTTCAAACAGCTGGAGAAACGATGTATATAACTTTAAAATCATTACCGGTTCAGCATACGTTATTTAACTCTTCACCACAGGTGAAACCAACACTCGTTCTTCCACAAAATAAAAATGTAGAAATTCGTGCTTCAAATAACGAACTATCTCTTTATCCAGGTCAATTACAAAATAATTGGTTTGTACAAAACAGTTCAAGCGTATCTGTTCATTTAGCAAAAGAAAGTGATGTTTCTTTAACAGCCGTAACAAATCAAAAAGAAACTCATGGAAACACACCTTGGGAACAAGTAGAAGATTTAACGAAAAAGGAAGATAATACTTCAGAAGACAATCCTGAATTAAACGAACAAGAACATTGGTATAAAAACTCAATTAAAACAGGAAATGGGACGTATAAATTAAATATTGAGAAGGCTTATAATTTAAATATGAGCGTTATCGAAAAGTAAAAAACCTTCCACATTTGTGGAAGGTTTTTCTCAAATAATCGCTTTAATTCCTTCTAACACTAATCCAATCATAAAGCCACAAACAGCCCCGTTCACACGGATCCACTGCAAATCTTTACCAACATTATTTTCAATCATTTCAATTAATGTTTTATCATCTAACTTATCAAGGTTTTCTTGCACAAGCTTTCCAATTTTCGAATGGTTATTTTCAACAATATTAACAACTTGTTTTTGTAACCAATCTTCTATTTTTTGAACAGTCTGTTCGTCTTCTTTTATTTTATTCATTTGTGTTTGTAAAAATGGAATAACATATTTATCCGCAAATTCTTCATTGTTTACAAAGGTAACTGCTCTTTGTTGTACTTGCTCTAGCATCTCTTTTATTTTGTCAGTAGCATTCCAATTGGCAATCCATTTTTCTTTCCAATTCTCTAATTCCTGTAATAAAGCTTCATTTTCTTTTACATTTATAATTTCTTGACGAATTTTCGCTAATATAAGTTGTCTCGTACTATTATCAGCATCTTGTAAGCTGTTAATATTGCTAATGATAAACTTCTGCAAAATGCCGCCAATTTTATCTTCATCTACAATATTCATAAACGATTTCAAAGTAAACTGTAAGAATCCATCTACTTTTATATTTTCCATCGCCTTCATTCCTAAGCTTCCAAGCTGGTAACGTGCTTCATCTTGTGCTGTCCAATCTTTCACTTTTACTAATATGTAATCAAGTGTATGTTCATCATATTCTTGCACAACTAATTGATCAACAAGCACTTGTAAAATGTTACTTGTATTAATTGTATGCAAATACGTTTTTAATTCTTTTTCAATAATAACAGCTAGCTTTTCCGTATCTATTGTAACAATAGCTTTCTCTGCAATCGTTACAATCCCCTTTTTCACAGCATCAGACTGCAACTCTTTTTCAGCAATTTGCAGTACCATTTGTGCTAGCTGCATTTCTTTTACTTTACTTGTAATACTTTCTTTCGTCAGCCATTCATTTTCTAACGTAGAAACGAGCCCCTTTGTTACCCGCTTCCGATTTTTAGGTAATAATGCTGTATGTGGAATCGGAATTCCCAGCGGATGACGGAATAAAGCTGTAACTGCAAACCAATCCGCAAGCCCACCGACTAATCCTGCTTCAAATCCCCCTTGTATAATTTCTCCTGCTACCGTTCCTTGAAAAGGGATAGAAGCCGCAAAGCCTACCCCCATAACTCCAAGCGAAATACCTGCTATATATTTTGTCTGTAATGACATTGTATACACACATCCTCTTATTATATAAAATAAAGCTTTTTTATTATATTTAATCAATATTAGCAATCCTTTATATCTATACTATAAAGAACTAGGGTGAAAATAACAAAGTTTTTATAATGATTCATATAAGTATCAAAAAATATATGGGCTTTATTTAGAAATGTTTTATTATCTTTATTACTAGTTAATTAATATTGGTTTTGAAGAAGAAATTATATTTAGAGGATACCTTTGGCCAAGGTTAGTTATCTTATTAGGAAAGCTTTGGGGAACATTTCTTACTTGTACATTTTCCGGAATTGCTCATTCATTTATGCCTATTATTTTAGGTAACACTTCTAAATGGCTAGGAGACTGGATAGGACTGGCCTTGTTGGACATTTGCTATACGCTTTTATTTTTACACTCGTCATAATAATTTACTCCTCCCTATTTTTTAAACATTCCATATAAATAAAAGAAAAATGAGGCTGTAAATAGCCTCATTTTTCTTTTAACATTAATTCCACACCTTTTTTATAATACCCACTCATTACTTCTTCTGGAACCATGCTCCCACCAGTTCCCCACACAATATGTGTGCCTTTCTTTACCTTTTCCGTTAACTGATGTTTTTGTAAATACTCATTTTCAACTTTACATACATTTAACGGACCTATCATACCTGCTAACGCAGAAGGCTCTAAGTATATGTTTTCAGTATCAGCCAGTTCTTTTAACAATCTATACAACTCTGCATCGCTTACTGTATAATTCCCGCTCAAAAACGGTTCCATCGTTTTACCGACAAATCCTGATGGTCTTCCTACCGCAAGTCCATCAGCATCTGTTACATTATCAATGCCGATTTCTTGAACGGAAATTTTATCGTGAAGCCCCGTCATTAAGCCTAGTAGCATACATGGAGAGTGCGTAGGCTCAGCAAAGAAACAATGAACATTGTCTTTATACAATAACTTTAAACCGAATGCTACTCCACCAGGGCCCCCACCGACTCCGCACGGAAGATAAACGAATAAAGGATGTTCTTCATCTACTACAATTTTTAACTCTTCTAATTGTTTTTGCAAACGAGACGCTGCTACTGCGTATCCTAAAAATAAATCATGTGAATTTTCATCATCAACAAAATAACAACTAGGATCAGCATCTGCTTGTTGACGCCCTTCTTCTACCGCTTTACTATAATCAGCTTCATATTCAATAACGTTTACATTTTTGCTTCTTAATAAATCTTTTTTCCATTCTTTTGCGTCTGCTGACATATGAACAGTCACATTGAAACCTAATTTCGCACTCATAATACCGATGCTTAGTCCTAAATTCCCTGTAGAACCTACTGCAATTGAATACTTCGCAAAAAACCCTCTAAATCTATCACTATCTAAAATTGAATAATCATCTTTCTCTGCTAACATTCCATGCTGCAAAGCTAATTGCTCAGCATGTTTCAGCACTTCATAAATGCCACCTCTTGCCTTTATTGACCCTGATATTGGAAGATGACTATCACACTTTAATAATAATTCTCCTAAAATAGGTTGCCCGTAATTTTTCTCTAAAGATTGTTTCATAGAAGGTATTTTCACTAAAGGAGATTCTATAATTCCGCTCGTTTCTTGCGTTTCAGGAAAAACCTTTGCAATATATGGTGCGAAGCGTTTTAACCTCTCTTCTGCATCTTTTACATTTTCTTCATTAAGCGGTGAACCTTTTATCGCCGTTTCATACTTTTTCGTATTCGAGTTCACCCAAAATACTTCTTCCGTTGCAATAAGGTTGTTTAATAGTGGGTATCGTTCTTTTAATGCCTCTATCTCCTTCATTCCTCTTCCTCCTCATATCCTTGTAGCTAGCCATACAATAAATTATAATTGAATTAATTTTAATATAGTTTAACACAAAATTCAGTTTTAGTTAATTTTAATTTAATTTATTTAAATGTAATTTAATAATTATTAAGGAGAATTTATAATGGAAAATATAGATATTGGTAAAAAAATTGAAAAACAAAGAAAAGAAAAAGGGTTAACTAGTAAAGAACTAGCAAAGTTGGCTGAAATTACACCATCTATGCTTAGTCAAATTGAACGTGGTTCGGCTAATCCTTCCATTCAAACATTAAAGGTACTCGCAAAAGCTCTTGATGTTCCAACATTTAGTTTTTTACTTGAAGAAACAAATACAGACGATTTAATCGTTCGTTCTAATAAACGAAAAAAAATGATTATTGATAATTTATCATATGAATTGTTATCGCCTGATTTCACAGGAAATTTAGCAACAGCAATTATGACTGTTCCTCCAAATACTTCTTCATCAGAAAATCTTTTAGAACATAAAGGAGAAGAATTAGCATTCGTATTAGACGGAAAAATTACATTGTATTTAAACGACGAGGAATACATATTAGAAACTGGTGATAGTGTAAAAATACCGGCTTATTTAAAGCATAAATGGGTGAATCAATTCGAGAAAAATGCAATTGTTTTATTTTCTGTTACTCCGCCGATTTTTTAGTTCATATTATGAAAATGAAAACTGGGTAATCCTAAAAAACACGGATTACCCTTCTTTATTACATGATATAGTTAAATTATCGTTAAAAATTCAGCAATTGGGCCAAGTACGAGCACTGGTAAAAATGTTAATGCACCTACTATACATATTGTCCCTAACAAAATCCCGCCAAATAAACGAGTATCAGTTTGAAAGGTTCCTATCGTTTCAGGAATAATCTTCTTCTTTTTAAGCCCTACTGCAACAGCAAGCATTGTAATGATTCCAAAATACCTACCAATATACATTACAATACCAGTTGAAAGATTCCAAAACGGTGTATTATCTTTTAACCCTTCAAATCCAGATCCATTATTAACAGCTGACGACGTATATTCATATATTACTTGAGTTAAACCGTGAAAACCAGGATTGGAAATGGCATCCGTTCCATGATAAGTCGAAAAAGCAATTGCCGCCGCTCCAAGAATAAGTAATGGCTGAGATACAATCGTAATCGCGATTAACTTCATTTCTTTTCCTTCCAATTTCTTATTCAAAAATTCCGGTGTACGGCCGATCATCAATCCTGCTAAAAACACAGCAATCATCGCATACATGATTATATTCATAAACCCAACTCCAATACCACCAAACACTGCTCCTAAAAGCATATTTACAAGCGGGACCATCCCTCCAATTGGCGTTAACGTGTCATGAGTCGTATTGACCCCACCAGTACCAGAGGCACTTGTAACATTCGCGTAAAGAGCTGAAGAAATAACACCGAGACGCGTTTCTTTCCCTTCCATATTTCCTTGTGAGCTTTCTAATCCTAATTGATTTAACAGCGGATTCCCCTTTAATTCAGTCGTAGCAAGAACCGAGAAACCAATTATAAAAAGAATAAGCATTGATATAAAAAGCATTCGTCCTTGCTTTCGATTACCGACCATTCTCCCATATACAAATGGAAACGCCATTGGCATTAGCATTTGTAATACCATCTGCAACACATTACTGACCATATTAGGATTTTCGAAAGGGTGTGCAGAAACCGTTCCAAAAAATCCGCCACCGTTGTCACCTAGTTCTTTAATAGATAATAAAGAAGCTACCGGCCCGCGTGGAAGCTCTTGTATTGTTCCTGCTACCGTTTTCACAGTTACTGTTGGATCAAGGGTTTGCGGTACTCCTAATAATACAAATAACAATGATGTTATAAACGCAATCGGCAGAAGTACACGTATAATAGATTGAACAAAATCAACAAAAAAGTTCCCAATTCTTTTCCCAGCCAATAGACGAATAAATGTAATACCTACCGCCATTGAAGTTGCTGGAGCCGCGAACATCATAAACGTTACGCCTATCATTTGAGAAAAATGCGATAAACTACTTTCACCACCATAATGTTGTAAATTTGCATTCGTCATAAACGTAATCGCTGTATGAAAAGCTAAAGTAGGTTCTAATCCTTCAAAATGATTAGGGTTTAACGGCAATATTCCTTGTAACCTAAAAATAGCATATACGACTACAATAAAAGAAAAATTCGTCATTAATAAGCAAAAAATATATCTTTTACCACTTTGACTATGACCTTTAACTCCAGTCACTTTAAATAATACTGTTTCTATCGGTCCAAATACTTTTTGAAATGAATGATGCTTTTGAAAAGCGTTATATAAATAATCTCCCATAGGTTTTGCGATTAACACGAATAGAACAATTGTAATTAGACTTGTAAACCAGCTCATTCTTTTCTCCCTCTCTTTAAGAATACATATTTTCATTTTTTGCTACTAAGAGAATAAAAAAAGAAAACACTAGGTTGCACCTAGTGTTTTATATACACAAGTCCCCCCTCTCAAAACGCTGACGAGGTTAGCTGTCGGATTCGGACCTTGAGATTAGCCCTACCTATAAAAAGGATTCACCCCTAATGCCATATGCACAAATTTGGTTCCCCCGCTCCATAATGGATTAAGCGATACATATTCGGCTGCCAAATACAAATTGAGCTATTCTGTCTGTAAATATACTCCTCTGAATTGTACTTGTAAAGAGAGAAATATAATTCTCTTTTTACAACAAACTATTACAAAATAACTATTAAAAATAGCCATGCACGGATGCTCTCCGTACATGGCTATTTTTATTTTTTTGGCACTAACAAAATACCTAAACTAATAACACAAAAACTCATTATTTGCTGTATAGACAGACCCAATAGAATCGAGTTTTGTTCACTAATTAGCGAAAGGAGTATATGAGCTATTCCTTCACAGATTAGAAAGAAGCTTATATTCTTTCTATTTCCTAATCTTTCATTCTTTAACCATAACGAGCCTATTATACAAAGTGCGAGTACAATTTCATACACGAAAATAGGATGATATAAAAATTTAGATTCATATATTTTCACACCCCAAGGCACTGTAGTTTGTACACCTAATTTTTGATGAAATAGAAAATAAAAAATAATACTCATGCATAGTCCAAAAGGCAATGCATCAAGTAAAATACGAAGCGAAAATTGCTTCTTTTTACTTTTCCAAACAATGTATATACTTGCAATTATGCACCCCACTATAATGTGCTGAATACTTCCTACAGCTAATAACGCTTGCAATGGCGATCCTATTGCCCATACTGGATTTAAAATTGCCGGTGCAAATTTCCATACAAATACGATGATAAGAAAAGCATTTGTTACAACATCCATCATTTTTTCATATGATACATTTTGGTGCCTCATCTTTCGTTTCATCAGTATAAATCCAAATAGACTTCCTATTATAAGCGATACTGGTTGTAACCTCACTATCCACTCCATCACTATAAAATCCCCTCTTAATTCTCAATTAATTTCTTAAACTTCTCTTCTAATTGATCTGGAGGTAATACCCCTCGTGCTTGATCTGCTATAATTCCATCTTTATTAACAAAAAATGTCGTTGGTAACGAGAATACTTTATAATCAATTCCAGCTACTCCATCCATATCTAATAGAACAGGAAATTTAAATCCGTGACGATCTGCAAATGCGCTCGCTTCTTGTACTGGATCCCCGATAGTTGCATTTACCGCAAAGATTTCAACATCCTTCTTATATTTATCATACAAACGAACTAAGTCAGGAGCCTCCATTTCACATGGGCCACACCATGATGCCCAAAAATTAATAATATATGGTTTTCCCTTTGCATCATTTAACGAATAAAGCTTTCCATCTAATCCTTTTAATGTTATGTTCGGCGCTTTAAATCCCACTTGTGGTAATACTTCTTTCTCTTGTAACTCCGCTTGTTTCGCTTTTCTTTCTTTTTCTTCTTTCTTAGTATTATAAAAGTTAACTCCTGCCCAAATTAGTGCCCCAGCTAGTATAATAGCAATTAGTTTCTTCACTTTTCTTCCTCCTCATTTCTAAAATCCTGTAATATATGATAAATAAGATGGATATAGCGGTAAAGAACATGGTGATATAAATGAAAGTACCCCTGTCCCTACTACTAGCCAAATTGTTAGATCCGCTGCATTCATTTTATTCCTCCATATTACACTACAAATTGTAGTGCTAATAAGTAAAAAAAGAGGCTATATGCACTCTCCGACAATAAGTACAATCGACATACAAAATAGCCCTAACGTAACATATACTGAATTTGTATGTAATGGTATATTGAGCTTAACAACTTTTTCATTCAACACTTGCTCGATCCGTAAATTAATTGCGGTTTTCGCAAATGAAGCTGTAATACATTTATTTTCCATCGTCTTTATTTTAATTAATTTTAATAACGCACTACCTAGCTCGAATGAAGATTTCATTTTTTGCATCGCATATTTATCAGCTGATAGCTCTTGATACACATGATAACGCTGTAGCATCCCTTTTAATACAGGAATATACATCATTCCTTCTGCTAACAGTGTAAAGAAAAATAATTTTAATGGATCTCGATTTTTTTGATGATACTCCTCATGTAAAACAATCGCATCAATTTCTTCCTCTGAAAACGACTGAAACATCCCTTCTGAAATTACAATTTTCGGTCGAAATAACCCAATTGTAAATGCTGTAATCTGTAACGTCGATAATACGTATACTCGCTTTCCTTTTCTTGTAATAGACACGAGATTTTTCTTCAATCTTTTACTATAAAAAAACTGCTTCCAAATTCTTTTACTTATAATGAATACAGTAAATAACAGTAATCCAGCCATCATAATGCGGAGTATTGATAGTTCCCTCATATGCTTTTGCAATTCAAATAAACAAAACTGTGAAAGAAAAAATGCTTTATTTTGAAAAAGAAATGGGTATGTGACGTAGTATACTAACATACTAAAAAAAAGAACACTAATACTCACTGCTAACAAAACGGTTTTACGCATTTGCCACATCATGTTATCGATCCTCTTTTTTTAGCTGATTTAATTTCTCTTCTAACCTTTTTATTAAAGACGGATCAGCTTGCTCTAACTCATCTATCATATGACTCACAACAAGATCCCCAAATTCACCCATTAATTCCTGCGTCATTTTCTTCGTTTGATCGGATAAAAATTCTTCTTTCGTTCGTGCAGCACGATACATACCACTTCTTTTCACAATATGTTTTTCTAAATGTGCTTTCTCTACTAATCTGTTCATAACTGTCATTACAGTATTAAAGTTCACCGGGGATTCTTCACTTAATTTTTGCTGTACTTCTTTAATAGTAATACCTTGAGTAGACCAAACAATTTCCATAATTTTCGCTTCAAGCGGTCCGAAAAAGTGATTTAATCCTTGCTCATTTAACTTGTAGTTTTGAGTAAACATATTATAACTCCTTTCACACTACAGATTGTAGTACGAAATAAATAAAAGGTCAAACATGAATGTTATAAGCTGATACTTTAATTAGTGTTTTTCCAATCTCCACTAATTATTAGTCTGTACCTTGTTAGGTTCATTGTAAACCTAACTTCTCACCAAATGTCTCAAAGAGATAATATTCTAATATTTGCACACTAAATTTTTCATTACGCCCTAGTGCAAATAATTCCCGATCCTTTGCTACGATAGTATCCAATGGAATAACGACATTATCCACTACTTTTGTAATTTCAATTACATTACTTTCTACGTTTACTTCTGTTTTAAATTCAATATTTTCTAATACTATATGTGAACGTCTTCCTGATGCCAAAAAAGTAAAATTAGGATTTTTAACAAAGCCAATTTCACTCTCTAAAGGATATAAATACTGAAAAATTATATCTCTGTGTCCATCCTTTATTATTTTTTCATCCTTCTCATCATCTAAATATTCTCTCAGTTTTGTTGTAAATTCAAATCGAAAATCCACTCTTTCACGCTCCCTCTTTTCATTTCATACCAAATAAATATATTGGTATAAATTTACCATATTATAAAATAAGTTCCTATAAAAAGTAAAAGCCACTTTTGTAAATTCTCTGGTATTTCCCGCACCTTTTAACTATAAAAGCTCATTCAATATTAATTAATACGTCGTTATATTCATTTAACCATATTACTTCCATACTTTGAAACGATAGTATCCAGTATTATATATCAATAAACCGCTTCTAATCCCTTGCTATCTACAGCTACCGACAGCCCTTACTATTTCAATATATTTTAAACTGTATTTTTTATTATTCATTCTACTTGTTAATTCATTAAATCACAGAAGGAATGTAACTCCCCGCTATCGAATTTTTACATAACAAATATTATTAGGTGGTGCTTTCCTATGAAATTAGCTGTCATTGGTGGCGGTGATTTACAAGATTCAAATCACTTGCATATTAATGAACGACTTATAAAATTAACAAATAAACAATACCCAAAAGTATTATTTATTCCAACAGCTAGTCATGATGATGAAGACTATATAAAATTATTTTTAGAAACGTTTGAAAAACAATTACATTGTGAGGTTCAAATTTTACGTATTATAAACGAAACACCTACTAAATATGAAATAGATGAGATGATTCATTCTGCCGATTTAATTTATCTTGGCGGTGGGAATTACGTTCAAATGCTGGAACAATGGAAAGAACATAAACTAGATGCAAAGTTACTATTTGCTTTACAACATGGAACACTTATTGCAGGATATAGTGCCGGTGCTATGTGCTGGTTCACATCTAGCATCCGTTCAGATTATGAAGGTTCTGGTTATATAGAAAGTAGTGGCTGGAGTATTGTTAACAAAAGATTTTGCCCCCATTACAATCAATTAAATAGAATGAATGCCTTCCATACGTTTTTACAAACTCACCAAGTTCATATAGAGGGCATTGCATTAGAAGATAATTGCGCTTTATATATTACAGAAGATTCATTTGAAATTATCGGTGAACCAGAGAAAGCTTGGGAGTTTTATATGAATAATGGAAAACTCATTAGACAACATTTTGACATAACTTTGAAAAGTTATTTATAGACATTTACTAACAAAAAATGAGGCGGTGCCAAATGATATTTTGGCACCGCCTCTTCTTTTTATAGCCTTGCTACTTTTGTCAGTATTTGTTGGCAAATCGATATACTTTGTCTAATTGCCGATATATTGCAAGTTATGATAGATATATTCGAAAAATTATTGATATAATCCCATTTACTATTGTACGAAATCAAAAGGGCATCACCTCATCAAAAAGTTCGACTTTTCGGACACCTCATTTTCATCTTCTAACTTACTAATCGTGTAATTCGTTTCTTCTGCCATGAAAGCTTATAATATGCATACTGTAATATTAAGCTGACGATGAATGCAGCTGGATACCCAATCCATATCCCTTCTATGCCAAGGCTCGTATGGTAAGAAAGATAATACGCCACAGGTACTTCAACAAGCCAAATTGATACAACACCGATTACAGTTGGCCATAGTACTATACCACTTGCTCGCATTGTCGCACTAATAATTTGTGCATGACCGAAAATTAAGTAACTCCATAATGTAATCATGATTAGGCTATGAGCAATTTCAATTGTATTTTGACTCGTTAAAAATAGTGCTAGAATATCTCTTGAGAACAAGTAAATAAGTGATATTAATACGCCACCAATGATGTAATTCATAATAATTCCGGCCTTAACAACTTTCTGCAATCGATCAAATTGGTTCGCACCAATTGATTGCGCTGCAAAAATTGATACTGTAATACCGAGGCTAACCGCTGGCATTTGTACATAACTTGCAACTTGGTTCACAACGCCATACGCCGCTGTTGCATCTGAACCATACCGATTTACAAATGCGATTACCGCGATTTCTGATAATGAAACTAATATCATATTAATACTCGCTGGAATACCGAGGCGTAACAATAACTTTAATAACTCCCAGTCCATACGAAGATATTTTCTTACTGTCCCATCTAATTGTAGTGGATGATTTTTCTTCTTTAAATACATTAGCATGACAATAAAAGTAATTACTGTAGATATAACCGAAGCATAGGCTGCTCCGTAAACATCTAATTGCGGAAGTCCTAACCAACCAAAAATAAGGATCGGTAATAATAACATATTTAGTGCTGTACTAACTATTAAAAAGTAAAATGGTGTTTTGGAATCTCCCGTCCCTCGCATAAAAGTTGTATACGCAAAATATAAAAATAAAACTGGCATAGATATAAATAAAATACGTGCATAATGTACACTTATATCAATAATATTTTCTGGTGTTCCCATAATGCGCATAATATCCAGTGCAAACACACTTCCTACTATCGCCAACACGACTCCGATAATAAAAGTAAACGTAAGCGTCGTACCAACGATAGCTTTTAAACGTTCTTCATTTTTAGCACCAAACGCCTGACCGATTAAAATAGAACTACCAGAACCAATTCCAATTACAAATGAAACGAGTAGGAAAAATAACGGGAAGAATGCCGATATAGCAGCTAAATCATTTACCCCAAGCCATCTTCCTACTACTACCATACCAAATAATTGTCCTACTGATTGTAATACATTACTTAATAGTAACGGAACTAAAAACATGGACATCGATTTCCATATCGGTTTCTTTTCCTTTTCTGACTTTTGTGACTCTACACCTTCTTTATTGTTATCTGTAGGTGGTTTCAAATTTCATTTCTCCTTTTAATTCGAGATCACACGGCCATATCCGTGCTCCACATGGTTGAAATTGCACCAACCATTTCTCTTCTAATTTTTCAATTCTGTCTGCTCGTTAAAATATTAACTTCTAACACTTCAAATCGTACTCTTACTATTCACTCCATACACTCTCTTTAACTTCTATCTCTTTGTGTAGTTGTTTTAATTATGTGCTTCTATTCATTTTCCTTCTCTATTTCTTATAATTTCACCCAATATTGGCTTCCATCAGCTGTTCTATCTATAAAACCATATTCAATTAAATATCTTCTTAAAGTCACAAAATCCGGATATACATTTTCTAAAACTGCATTTACTTCTTTTTCAGTATACTTTTTATTACTATCAAACTTTCTCACTAAATGACGCAATATAATTAATTTACGTTTTTGCTTTTTAGGAAATTTAGACAGCGGTCCATCTAATCCTTCTATAAAATGCGCTTTTAACACTTCATCATTTTCTTCTTCTGTAATATTGTAGCGATCGTCTACCATCGTAGCTGTTCTGTGAATCGGAACAAATTTAGATTGAACTTTTGATTTTTCTTCTGATAATTCCATTAATGCTAAAAATACTTTTGCTTGCTTCATCTTCTCCCGTAATGTAAATCGATGATTACGGATTGTTGATGTGCTCCCGCCATCCATCTCTTTTACAATTTCTTTATCATTAAGTCCCATATGGAAGAATTGAACCATTTTCTTTTGCAAATCGGTTAAACCTGTAAACTTCTTATCTAGATTTAATAAATAATCAAACATAGACGTATGCTCGTTTTGAATATGCAACTGTACAAACTTCTCTGCTTCATACAAAACTTGATTATCTTGATAAATAACCCCTTTTATAAATGTCTCTCCGCAAGCTAAGCAAATATATTCTTCTGCTTCCGTATCAAACACATACCCTTTCTTCAATTCCCCTACCGACGCATCCCAAAACTTCTCTGAAATATCACCCATACTAAACATTCCTCCAAAAGGTTTATTTAAAAACAAACAAATTATAATATCGTTTATTATCACTTCATCATCTTAACATAATGAAAATAAACATTTCAACATTCCGTTTGCCTATTTTATAAACTTTTATAAAAATATCTATTCGAAGATACAAAAAGGACTTATCACACCGAAAAGCGAATGTATTTTAAAAACTAATTATTATGGGATGTGAAGCAAAACATGACTACTATTCAAGATCCTTCCAGCACTCAATTTTAACTACAAAAAAGGTGTTTCCATATGCGGAAACACCTTTTTACCTCTTATATATTTTATAAATAACCTCTATTAAAACTTTACTTGCTTGTACAAATACATGTTTTCCATTTCCATCCTCAACAAATCTATTTGAACAACCACTAATGATCATCGTACAACTAATTATGACTATTACTTTAACTCTTTTTCTGCAAGTCATTTTATGCAACTCCACTGTTGAAAAACTTCATTTAAATTTATCCCATCAAAAAAGTTTACACGAATAATGAAACGTAAAATTATGCAATATTGCATAATTTTACGTTTCATTATTATATTGTGATTTAATTATTTTAATGATTGGTATAACGAGGTGACTGACTTGAAATTTAAAACGAAAAAAAATCCATTCAATATCATTTTTCTCTCATTGCTTATCGTTGTTTTCTTCATTTCTCTATTTTTTCAAAATGAGAATTCTATTTTTTTCACTCTTATGATGCTTTTAAATATCGTGAATCTCTCTTCTTTTTATTTTTCTCATTACAAAATAACGGAATCATCTCTTGTTATTAAACATGGATTCATTCTCCGCACTGAAATTCCGTTTGAAGATATACGTCACATTAAATACTCTGGTAAAAAACTTTATTCCGAAAAATGGACAAGACAACAATTAGAAATTTATTATAATCTATTCGATTCAGTAACATCATTTGTACCGCAAGAAGAGGAACAATTCATTTCATACTTAAAAGAGAACTGCCCACATATGAAAGTACTCGATTGATCCCCCACTAGTTCATACTATTAGTGGGGTAAAGCTTATTCTAAAAGCTCTTTAATATATTTGCCAATTATATTTTTATTCTAATGTCCATACTCCTGTATTTTTAAGTACTGTAAATACACTTAATCAACTACAACAGCAATTTTTAGACAGGCTCATTTTTGAATTGAACAAGCTCTTCTTTTCCCTTGAAGCGATCAATACCCTGAATCACCTTTAACGAGCATAAGAAGAATGATTTTATCAAGTTACGGTCTCGTAGCTGTAGATTTCCAACGTTTTTTTGTACAAGGTCTAAAAACTAACGTTGGACCATTTGTACCCGAAACACCATTTTGGGAAGGAACTCCCTTCTCTCAAATTGAACCAGCTATGGGATATCAATATGGGCTACCACTCCTATTAATTCGCGAAACTGGAACCGACGTGAACAGAGGAATTTGGCAATTAGGAAATACACCATTCTTAATTTTAGACTGGAATTCCGAAACACAATCTATAGATGCATTTTTTAGTAGTGTTTCATGGCGACAATTTTTTGCGAATTGGACTGGTCATGTAAGAAATGGATATTATCTACAAACAGAACCTCCGTTTAAATATTAATCGCTCGCTCAGGCTAACTAATTTCTAAGTTAGCCTATTTTTATTCCAAAAAGATATCTCTATCTTTCCATCACCAACAAACAATACGAACATACACTATTTCTAAAAAAGTGAACTCTTACTCTAAACGAATGAAAGGTGCTTATCATGTATGAGTTAAGTTATGAAGGATTAACAGGTGAAATTATTACACGATATGATTATGAATATGAAGACGCTAGACAAGAATGGAATCGTGCTGTTCAAAAATTCCCTTTAGCTATTGTTTATTGCTATACAAAATGGGATGTTAGTAATGCAATTATTTGGGCAAGAAAAAATGAAATTGCTATTCGCATTCGGTCTGGCGGGCACCATTACGAAGGGTATTCTATCGGCAACAACGTCCTTGTAATCGATATAAGCAGAATGAACTGCATCCAGTTTAATCAAGATAAAAATACAATAAAAATTCAAGGAGGTGCTCAAAATAAACAAGTCTATGACTTTATTTCTTCAAAAGGTTACCCATTTCCAGGGGGAACTTGTCCAACTGTTGGAGTAAGTGGATATACGTTAGGTGGCGGTTGGGGCTACTCTAGTAGATATTTCGGCCTTGGCTGCGACAATTTAATTGAGCTAGAATTGATTGACTATAAAGGTAGCGTAATTACAGCTAATGAATCTTGCCATAAAGATTTATTTTGGGCTTGCCGCGGCGCTGGTGGCGGAAACTTTGGCATTGTCGTTTCGCTAACTTTTAAGCTCCCTCCAAAAGTTGATAAAGTTACTTTAGTTGAACTATATTGGCCAAATGCTTCAGTAAACATCCAAAAGGAATTTCTTCATGTATGGCAAAATTGGTTAGTAGATTTAAATAATAAGATGACTATTGGTGCAAGTATATATAATTCAGCTACAGAAGGACTAGCAATATATGGACGAGGTTTATTTTACGGGACACCAGAAGAAGCTAATATCATTTTACAAGATTTACTTCATATAGACGGTGTAACAACAAATTTACAATATATTAGCTTTCTCGAGGCAATGGAAATCGTACAGTCTTCATATCCACCCTCTGAACAATTTAAATCTGCAGGACGATTCGTGCAGAAACAATATAATGAGGAAGAAATAGAACAAATCATTAGTCTTATTCAAAAAAGAGCGACCGGCAGTGTTTTTGCAGCGATAAGCCTCTATCCGCTAGGTGGGAAAGTAAAAGACATAAATAAAGATGAAACTGCTTTTTATTACCGAGATGCCTATTATATTATCGGGCTTCAATCTATATGGGAAGATCCAATCTTAAAAAAAGATAATGTACAATGGTTAGAAAAACGATTTGAGCATATTGAATCCATAACAGAAGGCTCATTTGTCAACTTTCCGTACAGTCGTTTACAAGATTACATGACTGCTTACTACGGAACACATGCAAACAAATTAAGAAAAATAAATAAAAAATATGACCCACTAAACGTATTTACCTTCCCGCAAGCAATTAAAAACTGAAATACAATAAAAAATGCCAAGATTCTAAACTAAGAACCTTGGCCTCTTCCATTATTCTTTCGGAGCAATCATTTTTTTCGGATCTACAATTTCATCAAATTGCTCTTCTGTTAGTAATCCCGATTGCAGTGCTGCTTCTTTTAAAGTTAATCCATCTTTATGAGCATGCTTTGCAATTTTCGCTGCATTTTCATATCCGATATGTGGGTTTAGCGCTGTTACAAGCATCAATGAACGATTTACATTTTCATTAATTACTTCTTCATCTGCTTCAATACCAACTGCACATTTGTCATTGAATGAAACAATCGCATCAGCTAATAAATGAGCAGATTGCAAGAAGTTATAAGCAATAACTGGTTTAAATACATTTAACTCAAAGTTACCTTGGCTCGCAGCAAATCCGATTGTTGCGTCATTCCCCATAACTTGTGCGACAACCATTGTTAACGCTTCACTTTGCGTTGGATTTACTTTACCTGGCATAATAGAGCTTCCTGGCTCGTTTGCAGGAATAGTAATTTCCCCAAGACCACTACGTGGACCACTTGCAAGCCAGCGCACATCGTTAGCAATCTTCATTAAATCAGCCGCTAATGCTTTTAATGCTCCATGTGTAAATACAACTTCATCATGACTCGTTAGCGCATGAAACTTATTTGATGCAGACACAAATTGTTTACCTGTAAATTGACTAATTTCTACTGCTACCATCTCGCCAAATTTAGGATGCGCATTAATTCCTGTTCCAACTGCCGTACCACCAATTGCTAATTCTTTCATATATGTATTGCTATCTGCAATCATACGCTCTGTTTTTTCAAGCATACGGTGCCAACCACTAATTTCTTGCCCTAACGTTAACGGTGTTGCGTCTTGTAAATGCGTACGACCAATTTTAATAATATGTTCAAATGCAGTTACTTTTTCTGCTAACGTTTCTTTTAATTTCGTAATAGCTGGTAATACATGATTTTCTACCGCAATTACACACGCTACATGAAGCGCTGTTGGGAATGTATCATTTGAACTTTGAGACATGTTCACATCATCATTCGGATGAATATGTACGTCAGATCCCTTTTCTTTCAAAATTTGATTCCCACGGTTTGCAATTACTTCATTCACATTCATATTCGATTGTGTACCACTACCTGTTTGCCAGACTACAAGTGGAAAATGTTCATTCCATTTCCCTACGATAACTTCATCAGCAGCTTCCACAATTGCTTGCGCTTTCTCTTCTGATAACTTCCCTAATTTTTGATTACTAAGCGCTGCACTCTTTTTTAAAATCGCAAATGCTTTTACAATTTCAAGCGGCATATGCTCTGTTCCAATTGGAAAATTTTCCTTACTACGTTGCGTTTGTGCTGCCCATAATTTATCAGCTGGAACTTTCATTTCTCCTAATGTATCTCTTTCAATTCTGTACTCCATTTTTTCATCCCCTTGAAAATAAAATACTTACATTTCTTATTTTAACAGACTTTCGTTCGAATGATAAGAATTCTCATTCATACATAAAAAAATACCTTCTGCGATGGCAGAAGGTATTTTTTTTACGATACTTGCTTTCCTTTTTCAACGTCATCTACATACCAAATGAACTTGCCTGTATATCCGTAAATAACTGCTAAAATAAGTGAAACGAAACTTAGCCACATAAACGGAACGTATGAGAACGTTGCGACACCTAAAATACCAGCCATAAAAATACCATTATCAGACCACGGAACCATACCAGAAGTTAACGTTCCACCTACTTCTGAATTACGCGCTAATACGCGGCGGTCTATTTTTAATTTATCATAGCTATCTTCCATAATTTTTGGTGTTAAAATAAGTGATACGTACATCGCACAACCAAATATGTTAGCTAAAAACGCAACGATTAAAGTAGACAATGTTACATTACCTGCAGAATTTAATTTCTTCTCAAATTTCGATACGATTACTTTTAAAACACCTAGCTTTTCAAGTAATCCACCAAAACCTAAGCCGAAAATAATAACGGCTACTGAACCAAGCATACCATTAATTCCACCACGGTTTAATAACTTATCGACAAACTCAACACCAGATTGAATTGAGAATCCGTTATATGCTGTTCCAATTGCCTCTCCAAAGTGCATTCCTTGGAAAAGAGTTGCCCAAATTGCACCAATTAATGCTCCCATAGCTATTGTTGGCATAGATGGTTTCTTCATCGCCAATAGCACAATAACGATTACCGCTGGAACAAGCATCCATATTTTAATATCAAATTGCTTTAATAAAGCTTCTTTTAAAAACTCTACTCTATTTAAATCTACATTATCCCCGCCATACATCCATCCAGCAACAGTAAACATAATACTGGTAATAATATACGCCGGAACGTCTAATACGAGCATAGCTCGAACGTGAGCAATAACATCTACTTTCGCCATAGAAGCTGCAAGAACTGTACTATCAGAAAGTGGTGATAATTTATCCCCGAAATAAGCTCCTGACAGGACTGCACCAGCTACAAGCGGAAGTGGTAATCCAAGCCCTTCACCAATCGCCATCATAGCGATACCAGCTGTTCCAACCGTTCCCCATGATGTTCCTGTCGCGATAGACGTAATTGAACAAATAATTAAAGTTGCCAATAAGAATATGCTAGGGTGAATGAATTCTAATCCATAATAAATTAATGTAGGTACAACCCCACCAGCAATCCACGTTCCAATTAAAGCCCCAACTGCAACTAAAATAAGTATTGCTTCTAATCCATTAGAAATCCCTTTCGTAATTGCATCTTGCAATTCTTGATAACGAAATCCTAATCTTAATCCAAGCGCAATAACTAAAAACCATGAAATAAATAGCGCTAATTGAATTTGGAGATCAAAAATCGTTTGGAAGGAAAAGACGACAGCAAGAAATAGGAATAAAAGAATAATAATTTCTAGCATCGATGGTAATCTTACACTTTTCATTTTTTTCTCTCCTTACAAGTCGATAACATGATGTATGCAGTCTCACGTGTATGTAGTATACAATTAGCGAAGACAAAACAAAATTTTCATATTATTTCGATTTATTTTTCCAGTATAATATATTCACAACCCTTTCTATTGTAAAAGTAGATGGCTCTTTTCGCAATGAAAAATATAAAAAATGTTGTATTTTTATTTATTTAGAAAGAATTACCAAATAATAACTTTTTAATTTTACCACAACAAAACTTTTTACTACGGCCTTCAAACCATATGTAGTACTATATTTCCCCATAACAAAAAGAGCACGCATCATTTAACAGATGCATGCCCCTCTTTTATTTATACATCTTTTGTATTTCTTTTTTCTTTTTAAGTATCTCCGAAAATTTTTCACTACAGCCTTTTGGAAATAATCCTCCGTCTTTTACCCCCTGGCAAAAACTAAAAAAGGAAGCACCTAAATATGTGCCTAACTCAACTAAAGTTTCTGGCTTCTCAAATCGTACTAAATCATATGCGAAATCTAAATGTCGACTCCACGCAGATTGCGAGCGAATAATATGACTAAAATTATCAAATTCAAACGATGGTTTATGAGTAATCCAGTTCATCTCATATCTTCTTATACACATATTTTTAACAAGCCAAATTACTCTTATCTTTATTTTTTTATCATTGTAATTATGATTCTATTTCATAAAAAGATTAAGAATTAGCCCTTTCTTATCGAGGTGAAACATACAAAAATAATAAAAAAGAAAAATTACAATAAGTACTATCCCTATTAATTTGAAACTCTATTAAAGACCAGTATTCTCGCCTCCATTTTATTTATATTTAACCGTATGCTTGTCCAAATGCCCTATACTACTACAACACAAATTTTATAGTCTATTTCTATTCTTAAATCGTAATCATTATGATTTATTGTTGATTTTTTCTTTCACATCAATTATCATAAAACGTAATCATTACGATTTAAGAAAGAGGGATTATTTAATGAAAAAAATACCTATTACTGTATTAAGTGGTTTTTTAGGAGCTGGAAAAACTACTTTACTGCATCATATTTTGACTAATAAGAGCGACTTAAAGGTAGCTGTTATCGTTAATGATATGAGTGAAATAAATATTGACGCTTCTCTTATCAAAAAGGGAGGTTTTTCACGTACGGAGGAAAAATTAGTAGAAATTCAAAATGGTTGTATTTGCTGTACACTACGAGAAGATTTAATAATAGAGGTGAATCGTCTTGTTGAAAACGGTGATATTGACTATATTGTGATTGAATCTTCTGGTATAAGTGAGCCTATTCCAGTTGCCCAAACGTTTACTTATACAGACGAAGTTCTTAACATTGATTTAACGAGAAATTGTCGTCTCGATACGATGGTTACAGTTGTAGATGCCAATAGATTTTGGGATGACTTTGCAGATGGAGAAAGTTTATTAGACCGTAAACAGGCAATCGATGAAAATGATACTCGAGAAGTTATTGATTTATTAGTAGATCAAATTGAGTTTGCAAATATAATTGTTCTTAATAAAATTGATTTACTAGAAAAAGAAGATATGATAGAACTTCGTCATTTACTAAAGAAATTAAATCCCGGTGCAAAAATTATTGAGTCTTCATTTAGCCAAGTACCATTACAAGAAATTTTAAACACTAATTTATTTAATTATGAAGAAGCCAGTCAATCAGCGGGATGGATTCAAGAGTTAAATAGTGAACACCATACACCAGAAACAGAAGAATACGGTATCAATTCCTTTGTGTACCGTCGTAAACATCCTTTCCACCCTGAACGTCTTATGAATTGGCTAGAAAAATGGCCTTTAGATGTTGTAAGAGCGAAAGGATTTTTCTGGCTCGCATCTCGCAATAATATGATAGGACTTCTATCTCAAGCAGGTTCCTCTATTACAATACAAGGTGCTGGTGAATGGATTGCAGCATTACCTGAGGCTGAAAAAAATCAATTGATTACAGAAGAACCAGAAGTGTTGAAAAACTGGGATGACCGATACGGAGATCGAATAACTGAACTCGTATTTATCGGAATTGAAATGAATCGTTCTATTATTGAACAATCATTAGATCGTTGCCTATTAACAGAAAAAGAAATGAAGCAAGACTGGAATACTTTTGTCGATCCTATCCCTGCTTTTACTTACACTTCTTAAATTCAAATAAAAGGGCTTCAGTAGAATGAAAAAATATAACAAATGATCTCTACAAAATGATAAAAGAGCTAGTTACATTTTCATGTAACCAGCTCTTCCTTTACTACTCTATATGGCTATGCCTGAATATCTGCAAATTCTTCAATATGCTCGTACTCTTTTTCCAATTCCTCTAAAGAAAGCTCGTATAATTGCCGATCACGAACTTTAAACACCCCTGCTCCAATTAACTCATCAATTAAGTGCCTCTTACGATTTTCAACAGCAAAACGGAGTTGACTACTCATCTTTTAAAAAACTCCTTTCTACGATCATTGAAAATGATAATCTTTATCAATTACCACTTCTGATTATAAAAGATGATTCTTTATAAGTAAAGTAATCTTATGAAATATTTACCTTACAAAGTATTTGTGGCCACATTATATATATGTATGTCGTGCGAAAAATGTTATGACACTTTTTCTTATCCTTTTTCTTTCATACTTTGCAAGTTGTCTCACTATGATTAAATTCACCGTCTATCTCTACTTGAATGGTGACATGTTCTACATGAAACCTCTCCTTTAATACATCCGTAGCCTCTTTTAATACACTTTGCGTTTCATTACCTTTAATAATCAGGTGGCAAGTTAGTACTTGAAAGTCCGATGTGACAGACCATATGTGCAAATCATGAACTTCTTTTACAATTGCAATCGTTAATAATGTATTTTTCACTTCATCAACATCTATGTGCTGCGGTGCACCTTCCATTAATATATGGACTGTATCACGTGTTACACGCCACCCACTAATAATGACTAAAATAGACACAAGAATACTAGCAATCGCGTCTGCAACATTCCATCCGAAAAATTTAATAAGTAACGCAGCAATAATCGCTCCGACTGACCCTAATAGATCGCCTAGTACGTGTAAGAAAGCACTTCTTAAATTCAAATTCCCTTTCACATCTCCGCCTCTCATTAATATCCAAGCTGATAAAATATTAATAAGCAGACCAAGTACAGCAATAATGAGCATCCCATTACTAGCAATCTCAACTGGTTCTTTAAAACGACGAATTGCTTCAATAAAAATGTATATAGAAATCACGATAAGAACGACACCGTTACATAATGCCGCTAACATTTCGGCTCGCTTATACCCGTATGTTTTCGCGGTAGTTGCTGTTTTTTCTCCGAGCTTAAACGCAAGTAAACTTAAAGCTAAAGATACCGCATCACTTAACATATGCCCCGCGTCAGATAATAGTGCTAAACTATTTGTTACAAATCCCCCAATAACTTCAGCAATCATAAAGCTTGTCGTTAATAGGAAGGCAATTAGTAACGCCTTTTTATTTTTTGAATGACCGTGATCATGTGAGTGTCCCATACAAATGCTCCTTTAAGTGCAATATCTGTATGTTAGTATACAACAAGCTCTCTCTCTTTATCCCGCATTAACGGGCAGTAAGACTCCCATCTCAAAATTCGGCTGAAGCAAAGAAGTTAAATGGGAGATCAACTGCCCGTTAACGCCCGATTGGTTCAACTAATAATCAGTGGGGGATGAACAAAACCCCCACTGATTAAAGTTTCACTTTATCCCGCTTCCTTCTGTATACACACTTCGCTACTTTTCAAACAATTCCTTTTTCTCAACTAAAAACAAGACTACTTCTTTTTTATTTTCATATTGTTTACTAATGAAAGAATTTTTAAGGAGGCTATAAAATTGAAACGACTATTTCTCTGTATGGAGCGTGAACTTGTTGTAATCAAAGAACAATACGGTCATTATGAAACAGCATATCACTTACAAAATATGCAACCTACCTGTATTGCAGTTGATCCATTTCAAAAGAATCGTGTCTATTGTGGAACATTTGGACGAGGTTTATGGTTAAGCGATGATGGTGGGGATTCATGGAGACCAATCGGAGATTCTTACCGTTACTTTGATTTTCCGAAAGAAGATGGTATTTTACATTCTTCGATCACTTCCATTACAATAAGCTCTAATGAACAAGTTAACGGATATGGCGTCGTTTATGTCGGCACAGAACCTAGTGCTTTATTCCGTTCAGAAAATGGTGGTGAAACGTGGATTGAACTTAAAAATATGAAATCATTATTATCTTCCTATACGTGGGCTTTCCCGCCTAGACCTTTTACTCATCACGTACGCTGGATTACAGTTGATCCAAACAATCCAAATACAATCCATGTTTCAATCGAAGCTGGTGCTGTTATTCAAAGTAACGATAAAGGGCATACATGGATTGATAAAAAATTCGGTGCTCCTATCGATGCTCATCAATTACTCATGCACCCTGAAGCCCCAAATCGCCTTTATGCATCATGTGGTGACGGATTTATGGGCGGACCCGATCGCGCATATCTTGAAAGTTATAACAGTGGAAACAGCTGGATCTCATGTAGTGAAGGACTTGAACATCATTATTTATACAGCATGGCTATCGATCCAGCTGATTGTAATACGATTCTCGTTTCTGCTGCACCGAGTGCTGATCTTGCTCATCACCGTATTCCTTATGAATCTTATATTTATCGAAAAACGAAAGATACTCCCTTCCAACAAGTACAGCAAGGACTACCGTCTGCAATTGGCACAGTCATTTCGATGTTTGCTACAAACCAAGCAGAACCACATACGTTTTACACTTTAAATAATAATGGCGTGTTTCAATCCGTTAACAGCGGAGAAACTTGGGAACAATTAAACCTTCCATGGAAAGAGGAATATAAAACGCAGCATCCACATGCTTTACTCGTTACTAGTTCTTAACAAAAAGAGACTGCCTAATTATTTATTTCAGGCAGTCTCACTTTTTATTTCTTTAAATCAATCACAATATCATCTAACACAATATCTTTACTCTTCGCTTCTTTTTTCGGCACTTCAATTTTCTTCTCTTTCCCATCAACATACTCCACTCCACCATGATTTTCAGGCGTATGCACTCGCAAGTTCACATGAGGTGTAACGATAAGCTTTGTTGCATTTTCGTTCAATTTTTGAAATGTGGCACTCCATCGAATATTGTAAGGATCGTTACCACTTCCCCCATTTCCTTCGCCAGAATAATCATTACCTAAATCATCCTTAACCTTCAATTCAACATCTACACTATCCCACTCTTTTCTTGCACCCTTAGAAACCTCTTGATTGTAATAAAGAATAAATGAAACCGGCGACATTGCGACCTTTTCCATATTTACTTTTATACCTTCTTTTTCCGAACTCCCACCAATTGTTCTTTCTTTACTATCCACTGATTTTACCGTTAACGCGAAATTCCAATTTCCTTGTATTGATTTTTTCCTATCTGACATCTCTATTCTCTCTATATTCCATCTAAAGTTTACTTTGTCCTTTTTATTACTATCATGATGTGTCGTTGTTACCATACCCACATACTTTTTTTCAGTAACTTTAGTCATTTTTCCACTTCCTGTACTACCATGAGCGTCCATTATATCCAATCCACCTAATATGATAGGATCATTCCCTAAGTCTTGCTCACTTTCTAGTGAATACGTTATAGATACTGTTCTGCCATCAGAAATTACATCATTAATTGTAACCTTAACCCCATTACTCTCCTTTGTCATATTCAACTCAGTCGAAAACTCTTTATAATTTTCATATAACCCTGTTCTACCATTATCTAAAAATCGGAATATATCACCTACTATAGGAAGACCTCCAGCGTAAGTTGGAAATCCGATGCCGAGTGTTGCAACTGATAATCCTACTAAAATAGATGCAGCAGCGACACCTTTTTTCCAAGTTTTCATCTTTTTCTTCGTACGTATCGATTGTTTTAAATTACGTTTCACTTTTTCTTTTTCAATTTCAGAAGCCTCAATTTCCTCAAGTTCTTTTTCATCTATATCAATATCATTTAATAGTTCATAAATGTCTTTCATATTGCACTACCTCCAAAACTAATATTCGTAGCATTTTGTTGTAGCTGCTTTTTCCCGCGATACACACGATTATCTATCGCCGCTCGAGTTAATCCTAATTTGTCTCCTATCTCTTCTGTCTTCATACCGAGGAGATATTTCATAATGAATACTTTTTGATCTAACGGTTCTAATTGATTAATAAGCTTCAATAATTCTTCCCTATCTTCCATAACGATTAATTCGTCTTCTGCCGATTTTTCTGTGCTTACATTAAATTCATCTGAAACAATTTCTACTTTTTTATTCGCTTTTCGGTAATAATCAATTGCTTTAAACTTAGCAATCGCCGCAATCCACTTTTTAAAATCATTTGGTTCTCCATGAAATTTATTTGCGTTATTCCAAACAGATAGGAAAATATCATTTATACATTCCTCTATCAGTCCATCATTTTGAATTGGCAGCAGTACTTTATGCGTGATTCCTTTTATTAATGGTAAATATGTATCAACAACAAATTCTAGCGCATCTTCTTTTTGCCGCTGTAATCTTTTAATAAAATTTTTCTCATTTGATTTCATGTAGCGATTCCCCTTATTTTTTGTAAAAGCTTTTACACCCTATATAACGTTCTGGAAATTTTTTTCTCTCATCTTTTTTATTTTTTGTATGTAATGGGATACTTTTCCTTAGCCATTGTCTCATATAAATATAAGCTTGAAGAAAATTTTCTCAAGTCTGTAATTCAATTAGTGTAGTACACTATTTATGCAGACGCTCTTTAACCTGGTGTATATTTCATTTAATTAATCTACTTTTATAATTTTAAATTAGGAGATGAGATATGTATGTGTGGAATTACAGGCTGGGTAGATTGGAAGAAGGATCTTTCCAATGAACGTGTGATTTTAGAAAAGATGGCAAATAGTATTCAGCATCGCGGTCCTGATGCTGAAGGATTTTGGTTTTCACCTCACGCGGCTTTTGCACACCGGCGTTTAATTGTTATTGACCCAGAAGGCGGGAAACAACCGAAGACATTCCGTGCTGGTGATTATACGTATGCTCTTACCTATAATGGAGAAATTTATAATTTCCGTGAGCTTAGAGAATTACTTCAAAAACAAGGTCATACATTTGAAACACACTCAGACACAGAAGTGTTACTACATGCTTATTTAGAATGGAAAGAAGATTGCGTACAACATTTAAATGGAATTTTCGCTTTTGCAATATGGGATGATCAGAAGCAACAATTGTTTTTAGCACGAGATCATTTAGGTGTAAAACCACTCTTTTATACAGAAAGAAATAACAGCATTATTTTCGGTTCTGAAATAAAAGCGCTATTAGCTCACCCATCTGTTCCTGCTGAACTTGATACAGACGGAATAAATGAAATATTTGGATTAGGCTTATTTCGAACTCCAGGATGTGGCGTCTTTAAACATATTCAAGAAGTTCGTGCTGGACATTCTATAACGTTCACACGTGATAAAAAAGTAGTTAAGAAGTATTGGAATTTAGAAAGTAAGATCCATACAGATTCTATTGAAGACACATCCTCACATATTTTATCAATCTTACAAGATACAGTAAAAAGACAATTAATTGCCGATGTTCCCCTCGTTTGTATGTTATCAGGCGGTTTAGATTCTAGTGGAATTACTGCATTGGCAGGTAAAGAATTTGCAGAGGAACACAAAGCACTTCACACGTATTCAATTGACTTTGTAAACAGTGCTAAAGATTTCGAACTTACATTTGCTCGTACTGGTCTAGATGCTCCTTGGGTAAAACGTGTATCTCAGCACGTAGGGACATCGCATCATGATATTATTGTTAATGCAGAAGAACTAGCAAATCACTTATTTGTTCCCCTCCATGCGAAAGATTTACCGAGTGCTGGTGAAATGGAAACTTCACTATATTTACTATTTTGCGAAATGAAAAAAGAGGCAACCGTTGCCTTATCTGGCGAATCGGCGGATGAAGTATTCGGGGGGTATCCTTGGTTTCATCAAGAAGAGTTATTATATGTAGATAAGTTTCCATGGTTAACAAACTGGAAAAACACATCTTCTCTATTATTAAATGACGTAACGAATCAATGTAATCCTGAGCATTACATTGATAAACGATTCCACGAAGCTATTTGGGAAGTACCCACTCTTGAAGAAGAAAGTAAAAAAGAAGCGAAACAACGTCAAATGTTTTATTTATTTTTAACAAGATTCCTTCCCTTCTTGCTCGATCGTAAAGATCGTATGAGTATGGCTGTTGGCTTTGAAGTTCGTGTACCGTTTTGTGATTACAGACTTGTTGAATATTTATGGAACGTTCCTTTCAACATTAAAAGTATTGATAATATTGAAAAGGGGATTTTGCGTAGAGCATTGAAACCTGCTTTACCAGACGACGTGCGAAATAGAAGAAAGAGTGCTTATCCAACCTCACAAGATCCACACTATTTACAAACAATCCGCAATTTAACACTTGATATGTGCAGCAATAAAAACAATCCTGTTTTCTCACTTATTAACCATTCCACAATACTTGCAATTGCTAATCAAAGTAATAAAGAGATTAACAATTTTGAAGCAAGAAGTGCTATGGAGTATATGCTCCAAGTGAATGAATGGTTAAAAACATATCACATTCATATTGCTTAATAAAAAGGAGTTCAAGGATAAAAACCCTTGAACTCCTTTTCAGTTCTTAATTGGCACATTGTCTATCTTCAGTATCGATGGACCATCCGATAATAGTGGCACAATCTCTACCTTTCCACTGAAGTACATTTGTTAATACAGGCTCAATCTGTAAGCAAGTTCCGTCGTGTAATATTTCTACTAAAGATTGATCATCATCAAACTTTCGTTTATCACATTCTAAAATACCATCCGTCGCCATTACAATGTGGTTCTGGCCTCTTTCTAATCCCCTTACGCCTGATGTAAAGCAAGGTGTATTCGCTGCAAAAACATTTTTCCTTCCTATATATTCATAATTCTTACGCTTATTTAGCCTACCCTTTCCATTTTTCGTTTTCTCAGAATGGAATAAATACGCGAAGCAATCACCAACTGATAACCAATATAAAAACTCGCCTTTTCGCAAACAAATTAAGCATGCGAGCTCCTCATCATCTTGATCGCATTTCTCAATAAATAGCTCATCTGTAAATAAAGCTAATAAGTACATATGTGTATGATGAAAAGCTAAATGTATTGGGTATGAAAATAACTCTTTAAGTTTTTCTTTTCTTTCTGAAATGGCCTCTATTATATAATGTATATTTTTCGTTTTATGGTGTGTATCAAATATCATAACAAATTCAAATTCTAATTTCGGATCCCACCAAGCTAGCACTGCATCTCCTCTTTCATATGCATCACTCTCTTGACTCCCCCCATATACGCCGACTGAAAGAGGACCACATTTTTCAACATGTATTTGATCTACATACATCTTTTCATGACTAATCCATTTAAATGTATTCACAGCTATCATCCTCTCTCTTGCTAAATGTATACCTTTACACATAGATTACCTTATATTTCAGTAAAAATAAACTTTTTCAACATTTATTATGAAAATAAGAGGATTTTAATTCTTAACAAACGAATATATCTTATTATACGACATAAAAAAATTGGAGGATTACGCATATGAAAGACATCAATCAACATTGGGAGACAATATACTACCACTTACGATATGAATATGAAGACAATCTTTCTCACCAAGCAATCCGCATTTTACAAATCATTTCTCGTGAGAAAGATATAACAATTGGAAAAGTTGCTTCTGAACTTGGGCTATCTCATAATACAGCGTCCGAACATGTAAAACGCCTTATTCAAAAGGAATTTATTATTAAAGAAAGAAATAAACAAGATGAAAGAGTTGTGAACCTTGCATTAACAAAAACAGGCATCGAAGTATTAGAAAAGCATACTTTACTAGATAAAAAAAAGATACAAATATTAGAGTCACAGCTATCAAAAGAAGAGCAACAATTAATTGATAAAGCTTTTTCGTTATTAGCTAAGGAGGCAAAATATGCATTTCCTCGTTAAGATTATCGTCTCCGCCCTCATTATTGGCGGTGTAACCGAATTTGCTAAATATTATAGTACACTTGGTGGCTTTATCGCTGCTCTTCCTCTTATTAGTTTACTTAGTTTATTTTGGATTTCTTTCGAAGGTGGGAGTAAACAGGAGTTAAGTCAATTTGCTATGGGCGTATTATATGGATTTCCTGCATCAGCATTACTATTATTTATTGTTTATATCGGTTTAAAGAACTCTTTTTCACTTAGTACATCTATACTCTTCGGCATAGGCGCCTGGTGTATCGCCTTTGCTTGTCAAAAATTATTTCAAGCTTAGGAGGAATTATCATTAATAGAATAGTAGAAATACTCGGGCGAAAAATAGAAGTATATATGAGAGGTAATAGTAAACAAACTGTCGTGATTCAAACAGGAATGGGCTGCTCATTTTATGATTGGCTTCCTATTATAGAAAAGCTTTCACAAAAATTTACAGTCATTTCATACCATCGCCCAGGTTATGGAGAAAGTGAGCTTGGAAATAATCCACGTACAACTATGCAAGTTGCAAAGGAACTACATATGTTGCTACATGAACTAGCTATTCACGAACCAATCATTTTAATCGGTCATTCCTACGGAGGTTTATGCGCACAACATTTTGCAATGTTACATGAGGACCAAATAAAAGCACTTATTTTAGTTGATTCTACCTCCATGAACTTACACCGATTAGATGAACTTCATTTACCGATTTCTGATCAAACTGATTCTGATGATATTTGGCTGCAAAAATATCATACTTACTCCAAAATGGATGTAGATGCACTTTATACTGAACTAAAACCTATGCTCATCAATCAATCAGAACATCATATCGAATTTTCTATATCGCCTTCATTATATAAAGCGACAGCTTCTGAACTGGCGGAGTGGAAAAATTGCGCTCGCTCAATAAAAGAACTATATAAAACATTAGAAATACCATTAACCGTTATCGGTAGAGATCCCCAGTATTCTATTACTCAAATGATTGAGAGCGATATGCCAAAAGAAGAAGCTACACAACTTGAAGAGATGTGGCAAGAACTTATACGTGAACAATTACATCTCTCAATAAACAGCAAATATATTCTTGCCAAACATGCTGGTCACGGTATAGAAAATGATCGCCCAGATACTATCATTGAAGCAATTCACTCATTGTAAATAAAAAAAGGAAGCAACTAAAGTTGCTTCCTTACTTATCTATTCATAATCTTCTTCATCATCAACTTCTTCATAATACGAATTCTCATTGCTTACATATATAGGGCCGTTCGCAACATCAATACGCAGTACCCATGCCCATGGCACAGCTAAACGTTTATGTATCGCTCGCCAAAAGTTCATTGATTTTTTTTCGTACTCCTGGAACTCCTGAAGTAATTCTTTATAGGAGGAACCGTCTAACTGAATATTTGCTTCTAATAAACGAGAATGGGCATAGTACTGTAACTCAAGTTCAGCAGCAATTTCCATTTCTTCTTCCGTTGCCATACCTATAATCGCTCCATCT
Organism: Bacillus sp. H1a; assembly: GCF_000633475.1. Lineage (NCBI taxonomy): Bacteria > Bacillati > Bacillota > Bacilli > Caryophanales > Bacillaceae > Bacillus > Bacillus sp. H1a. The sequence goes on from NZ_AYMH01000028.1 coordinate 89,998, forward strand.
GCTGGTGCGATTTCATATACGTTGTGAACTTCAATAAGCCCTTCTTTCTCTTTCTCAAACATGTAAACAGCCTCCTTTAACATATTTTTTTATGTTACAAAGTCATACTTCTACAATAACTTCTCTCTTTCCTCTTTTTTTGATAAACTTTTACAAATTATTAACCTGATGACCTGTATGCTCTATTCTTCCTGCAGAAACTAAACTCTCATTATGAAAAGTTAACTTAAATACATCAGGCATAAGAAGTGTTTTCCAAAAATGAAAATCATATGTAGCATCAAAATAATTCATCAGTAACACCATAATATTCCCATGAGTACCTATTACAATATTCTTCCCCTTATACTTTTCCAATATATTTTGCATACATATTACAGCACGCTTTTGCGCTACATCATTTGATTCTCCGCCTTCGTATACAAAAGTCCAATCTTCCCACACTTTCTGAATAGCATCATGAAAATCTTCTACTGGATCTTTACTTAATAACCTTTCCCGTAAATCTTCTTCCAGTTGTATTGATAGTTTGTTTACACTTGCAATTCCTTCAACGGTCTGAATCGCTCTTTTGTATGGACTAGAAATAACAACATCTATCTTCTCATCTTTTAACAAGCTTGTTATGTTCTTTGCATCTAGCCAACCCTTTTCAGATAAGGGACGTTCCCTTTCTTCCTTTGTATATGTAGAGTGAGCGTGCCTAACGAAATATATTGTAGTCATAACCTCCAACCCTTTCCCATTAAAATCATTTACTTTCAAATCGCAACCTACTTATATATAAAACCTTTTTAACTTTATTACTCATTATTACAGCTACTGATGCTCCTGCCATTAACGCATCTATTCAATTCATTCGATTAGATATCGGTTAATTCCTTTGAGTACATTTCTTATAAAACAAAGCATCTTTTTGTTTACATAATAAAATTATATTATTATAATCTTTTTCTAAATTCTTCACTTGTTATACCATCTCGAATAAAGTAATCTATATTATTTTTTAACTTTCCATAGGTTTCTTCATTTTTTCTTGAGTCAAAGAAAAGGTTTGGAGTTCCTGAGCTTTTCTTTAAATTTTTATTATCTGTAATATATCCTGAATTACTTATTTTCCCCCTCTATCCCGCTCCGAACATTTCTGATTTCACACTGTATCGTATGAAAAAATTTTATGGATGTGCCCATTAACAACATAACAAAAAAACATGCTTTCATTATGAGAGCATGTTTTGTGATATTCTTCACATTGTTTAGTTAAAAAATAAACCTTTTACTTACCATGATGTAACATTAAATCACTAAGCTCTTCTTCAATGTGATTTAATTTCGCAACGCCTTCTTTCCATTTATGAATATAACGTGAAACTCCAACGAAAAATAAAACAAAAATTGTAGAAAGAATAATACCATACACGATTGCTACAGTACTCATAGTTACACTTCCTTGTAATTAGTTATATTTTTATTATAAACCTTTTTCTTTTAAAATACTTCGATTTCAACTTTTTGTAACAAAATTGATTTTTCTAACAATATAAAAAATGATACTACATTAACTTCTAGTAAACGCCAGTTCCGTTTAACTAATAACCAGTGGG
>NZ_AYMH01000029.1:0-152668 GCF_000633475.1 Bacillus sp. H1a
GAGGTCAGTTTTTATATTTTTCTCGCTTTGCAATTAATACAGAAGGACGTACTTATGTAGGTACTTTTTCTTCGGTAACTTGTGATGTTGTGAAACTTGCTGCTATACCTGGTTCAGTTGCAGTAATTATTTCTGTATGTAAAATTGAAGCAATTTTACCACCTGCTACAACTGATACTGCGGAGTTTGATTTAAATGGTGTTGACGTAGCGAATAAAGCATATTTATGCTTTATTTATGTAAAGCCATTCTTGTGAATGGCTTTTTATTTTATACAAGAGGAAATATATTTTTTATATAGAAATAAGTTTGAGGGTATATAGAAGGGTGTACGAAAGGAGAATAGGAATGATTAAACTAGAAAACTTTACAAGAAATGATTTTAACCAATTAATAAATTGGATCGATTCCAAAGAATTTTTAATACAATGGTCAGGAAATGCATTTACATATCCATTAAATGAACAGCAATTAAACAGATATATCGAAAGTGCTAATTGTGAGAATGCAAATACGCTCGCTTTTAAAGTAATAGATGAAGAAACTAAAAACGTTATTGGGCACATTTCGCTTGGACAAATAGACAATGTAAATAAGTCTGCTAGAATTGGAAAAGTATTAGTCGGTGATACAAATATGAGAGGACGTTCTATAGGGAAGCAAATGATGAAGGCTGTAATATATATTGCTTTTAATGAATTAAAACTGCATCGAGTTACACTTGGCGTTTTTGATTTTAATACTTCAGCCATTACATGTTATGAAAAAATGGGATTTGTAAAAGAAGGGTTATTAAGAGATGCTAGAAAAGTAGGAGATACGTATTGGAATTTATGGGAAATGAGTATGTTAGAATATGAATGGAACAATAAATAACAATAGTTTTTTATAATTATATTATGTTAACAATGATGAAAAGGGTTTGGTGGGAAAATTATGAACGGGAAAACAAAGATAATTACAATTGCAGCTGTTTCAGGGGGTGGGAAAACAACAATTACAGAAAGATTAGCTCGGGAGTTAAAAAATTCAAAGGCTCTATATTTTGATAGTTATAAGTTTAATAACTGCCCGGCAGACATTTGTAAATGGATAGATGATGGGGCCGATTATGATGAATGGGTACTAACACCATTGATTACTGATATTCAGCAACTCCGACAAAATAGTAATATAGACTATATTATTGTAGATTATCCGTTTGCCTACTTAAATAGTAGCATGCGGGATTTAATTGATGTAACTATTTATGTTGACACTCCTTTAGATATTGCGATGGCTAGACGGATTATAAGGGACTTTAAAGATGAACCAATTATTGAACTGCATAAAGATTTGAATCATTATATAACGCATGCGAGAAAAGCTTATGTAGAGGCAAGTAATACTGTTAAGCCAAATTCGGATATCGTTTTAGATGGATCATTATCTGTAAGTGAAATAATTGATCGAATAGTAGAGGAACTTAATCGAAGAGAAGTGATTGTGAATGGTTAAGTGTATAGAGGAATATGTAAAAGTTGATGACTTTAAAATATATACGAAAATATTCCAAGGAGAGAAGCTGCAGCCTGTTATTATAATGGAAGCAGGTTATGGTGATTATTCAAAGGCATGGGATCATATTGCGGAAGGGCTGACTGAATATGGGACGGTACTTACATATGATCGAGCTGGATTAGGGAAAAGTGGGAAGAGTTCCAAGCAACGTATTAGTTCTGAAATGGTAAAAGAATTAAGAGATTGCTTAAAGCAATCACAACTTAAGCCACCCTATATTTTTGTAGGACATTCCTTTGGGGGGATAAATGTACGTTTATTTACGGCTTTTTATCCTGAAGATACGATGGGAGTAGTTTTAGTTGATTCGACACCAGAAAATTATAAAGAGGATTTTTTGCCAATAATGTCTTCTGAATTTCAAGAAGCTTACTATAAGCAATTTATATATGAAAGCCCATACGAAGAGTTCATGTATAGTTTAGGTGAAGCAGGTAAACATTGTAAGTCAATGAGAGATATTCCACTTGTCGTGTTAGCTGCTGGTAAAAAAGCTTTTTATTCGCAAGATGCACAAATGAAATGGTTACAATTGCAAGAAGAATTATTACAATTATCAACCAATAATAAATTTATAATTGCAGAAAATAGTGGTCACCATATTCAAAAAGATGAGCCACATTATGTAATAGATGCTGTAAAGTGGATAATAGATATGGAGAGTGATAAATGTGCTAGTTTTATTTCGGTATAACTGGCAAGTAAGAGAGGATTGGTTTAAGTGGTGTGAGCAACTTACTGAGGAAGAATTGCTTCGCAAACGTGTTGGTGGTGTAGGGAGTATTTTAGAAACACTATTTCATATTGTAGATGTAGAGTATAGCTGGATTAGTGCTCCTCAAGGAAATGAAGATAGAGTACCGCAGTTTAAAGATTATCAATCAATCCAAAAAGTGAAAGCATTATCTGATTTATATCGACGTGAATTAGAAGAGTTTTTGCAAGTATGGTCTGTTGATTTAGAATGTAAAATATTAAAAGCTTCATGGACAGACAAAACATATACATACGGAGAAGTTTTACGACATGTAATTGTACATGAGATTCATCATATAGGGCAAATATCTGTATGGGCAAGAGAGTTAAACCTTCAGCCCGTTTCAGCAAATTTAATTGGAAGGGGATTATAGATTTAGAACCGACTTGCTAAATGCAAGTCGGCTTTTTTATATAAAAGAGAACTTTTAGTTGAAATCCTCTGATTTTTTTTGACGTATATGTAAAAACATTAAAATTGTAATGATGAAAAAGATCATAATCGTTTGTATAATTAAATTTTTAAACTGAAGCAATATTGTCCAAGATGTAACAGCGTCTTTGAAAGCTTGTAGTGCAGAATAGGAGGAAGGTTCAAAACCGTATTGAAGTAATTTTTTTGTTTCAACAAAAGCCGTGTTTTCTTCATTAGCGTCTAAAACTATAGAAATAAACCTTGTATCTCCTTGTTTTGCTGTGCCGACAAAACTATAATTACCGTTAGTTGAAAAACTTGTTTGTAAGCCATCAACACCTTTGAATTTAATGTTTTCATCAAGGGAATAAATCATTTTATTTGTGTTGAAAACTTGGAAATTTTTGAAGGTAAATTGGTAAGAGGTTAGTTTAGTAATATTTAATACATCTGGATAATCTTTTATTAATTGCGCTGTTATTTCAGCTGCGTCTATTGCTGTTGTAATCGATTGTTTATTATTCTCGTTATTTATTCCAGTAGAATTTAAAAATGGAGATTGTTGTGATACCTTTAGCTGTTTTGCTTTTTCATTCATTAACGTTGTAAAATTATCCTCATTTCCAGCAATGTGTTCTGCTAGTGCAAGTGCAGATCGATTATTTCCTGTTAAAAGCAATGCATGAAGTAAGTCACGAACGGTTGTTTTATCCCTCGATGTTACTTGTATGGGACTTGTTTCTGTTTGAAAAACTTCGTTACTTATTTTCACAGATTCATCTAATTGTATTTTGCCGTCATGAAGTTGTTCCAATACGATATACTCTGTCATTAGTTTAGTTAAAGTGGGTGACTGAATAGGAGTTCTTTCATTTTTTTTATAAACAACTTCACCTGAATTAGCATCTATTAAAATGGCTGATTTAGCCTGGATAATTGGACCATTAACATATAAATAAAAATATAAAACAATAATTGCTGTGATAAGAAAAGATAAAAATAAAATTGCTATTTTCTTAAAGAATTGCATACGCGATCCTCCTTCAATTACATCAATAACATTATTGTAAGTAGGAATGCTTAAATAGGAAGAAAGAAAAGGTAAAGAATTTCTAAAGAATTTTAAGGAATTATTAAATTTTGGATATTGATGGAAAATAAAAGGTTCAATTTCTTATCATATAAGAAATTGAACCTTAAAAGATGTAGTATTAACTTTTATATGGAAGTAATTTTACAGTGAAAGTTGTCTTTTTATCATCACTATATACTTCAATTGTTCCTTTATGCAGTTCGACAATACTTTTCGCAATTGCTAATCCGAGCCCAGATCCGCCTGTGTTTGTTGAACGTGATTTCTCTACGCGATAAAAACGTTCAAAAATATGAGGTAAATCAGTACTTGGAATAGGTTGCCCGTAATTTGTAATATCAATTGCAATCATACTATTGCTTTCATAAGTTGTAATGTCTATATGATCTCCATCATTTCCATAAGTAATAGCATTTATGATTAGATTTTCAAACACACGTACTAATTTATCTCCATCAGCTTGTACCATTAGCTTTTGCGATGGGAAAGATGGGCGACATTCAATATTTGCTTCTTGGAGCTGTATCCGGAATTGGACAGTTAATTGCCCAAGTAGTTCTACAATATCAATGGGAACAGAATTTAAACTTAACTCTTTATTTTGAACACGTGTATATTCAAACAAATCATTCATTAATGTGTTTAGACGAGTTACTTTATCGTAAATGACTTGTATATAATGACGTAATTCCACTTCGTCCCTATAATTATCATGCTGGATTAAATTCACATATCCAACTATAGATGTAAGGGGAGTTCGTAAGTCATGTGATACATTTGTAATAAGTTCGCTTTTTGCTTGCTCTGCCTGTCTTTCTTCATCAATTGACACTTTTAACTGTTCAACAATTTGATTGACCCCAGTAGCTAACTCTTCTAAATAATTATGATGTACAATCGATACTTTATGATTAAAGTGTCCGCTCGCAATATAACGAATTTCCGCAATCATTTTTTTTATACAAGTTTCATAGTAAAGCTTCTTTTCGTGACGATAAAAAACGTAAAGGTAGGATGTGAAAATGGAAAATAAAAACAAATAAGAAACGATCATCATCCATAAAGATTCCTTTAATCCTTTATATTTTTCATACCCAAAGATTCTAATAAATTCTTTGCCAAGTTCACTTAGAGTAAGTGAACTATCAATTACACTTGTAACGAGGCGATATATAATTAATTCGGTAATAGGTGTTAGTGTAATAGCCAATGAGAGCCAAAAAATTATTTTCCATTTTGGAACATCTTTCAGAATATCAAATGCTTCATTTCTCAATTTTATAGCCCACTCCCCAAACAGTATGAATAAATTTATCTCCATTCATTACAGTTTCAAGTTTATCTCGTAAATTACTAATGTGTACCATTACTGTTTTATTAGAACCATAACCATCTTCATTCCAAACGCGTTCAAATATTTCTTCAGAACTAAATACTCTTCCCGTATTACTTGCAAGTAAATATAAAATATCAAATTCAATAGATGTGAGTTTAATATATTCACCATTTACCTTAACAGTATGATTATGTTTATGTATTTCAACTGTGCGAATACGAATGTTGCCGTCTTCTTTCCTTTGTGTAGAGGCGTTTTGGAAAGAGGATCTTCGTAACAAAGCTTTCACTCTAGCGACTAATTCTAGTGGATTAAACGGTTTGATCATATAATCATCTGCACCGGTCATTAGGCCCAATATTTTATCCATATCTTCAGCTTTGGCACTAAGCATAAGAATAGGTACAGTATTATTTTCTCTTACCTCCTGGCAAACTTCTAATCCGTTTCGTTTTGGCATCATAATATCTAAAATCATAAGGTCAACTTCATATGTAGAGACCATTTGTAATGCTTCATCACCATCATAAGCTTTATAGATGTTGTAACCTTCATTTCGCAAATAAACTGCAAGCAATTCTACAATTTCTTTATCGTCATCAATTATTAATATGTTCTTATTCATTATATAGTTAATTCCTTTCCTTACAATTAATCAACATTACTATAATATCAAACATTCATGTGTTTTGTAGTAAAGATTCCATATAAAATTTCATGTAACGTATTAAAAAGGTATAAAAACATTTATAACGAATATAAAATAGAAGGGTTATTTAAATTTCACATTATATTGAAAAATAGTAATCAGGAGGATATTAACGTGCTATATAATGAAATATATACATTTACTCCAACTGGAAAAATAGAAAACGATATAAATTCATTTCTATTAAAATATAATAAAGAAATTACATATAAACACTCTATTCGTGTAGCAAATGAAGCACGAAAAATTGCAGAAATGTTTCATGAAAACGAAGAAAAAGTAGCTATTGCAGCATATTTACATGACATTAGCGCAATCTTTCCGAATGAGGAGCGGATAGCAGTTGCTGAAGAATTTGGAATAGAAATTTTACAAGAAGAACGAAAATTCCCGATGATCATTCATCAAAAACTATCGAGATTAATCGCGAAAGAGGTATTTAAAGTGGAAGACGAAGAAGTATTGAATGCAATTAGTTGCCACACTACTTTACGTAAAAATGCAACGAAGATGGATTTAATACTGTTTATTGCGGATAAAATTGAATGGGATCAAAAAGGAACGCCACCATACATATTAAAAGTGAAAATGGACTGGAAAAATCATTGGAACATGCTGCTTCCGCATATATCTCATATTTATGGGAAAGAAAAGATACACTGCTTTTAGTGACAAATGTTTATCGATTTAAAAAGGAAAATATAAAAAACCCGCAGAAAATAAATGTATACAACCGATTTATTAAGAATATGGATTTGAAGTTCCATATAAGACAAGAAACATTACCTTTTCTATTTGAAGATGAAGAAGCTGACTTGTATTGTACATATCAATTTTCTTTAAAATGCCTTGCGGAGGATATAAAACCTGTACCACTAATTAAAGCTGCTAATCATGAAGATTTTCCAGGGCTTTATCCACGTTTTGGGCGTAAGAAAGAAATTTCTTATCCGGATGTATTTCTCATAAACACAACGAAAGATATTGTCATGTTTATTTATGATGATAGAGGATGTGGAGTAATTACGAAGAATAAAGAAATGACACGGGATTTATATGAGAAATATAAAGAGTGGATTCTAGATTATGAACGAGAAAGTATAAATGATTTATTTAGACGAAAATAGGAGGAAGTGAAGTATGTAATGAAACGTATTGCAATTGTATCTGCATGGGAACCAGAACTTACGTATTTGCATCAACATTATCCAAGTGAGCGTGTAGAAAAGAGAGCAGCTTGGGAGTTTCATTTTCATTTTATTAATGAATTAGAAGTGATTTCAGTCGTAACTGGCGTCGGTAAAGTAAGTTGTGCTAGTTGTGTGCAACTATTAATAAGCGAATTCAAACCAGACCAGTTATTTATGACAGGAATTTGCGGAAGCTTATCAGATAAAGTGAAAAATGGGCACATCGTTGTAGCTCTTAATACTTTACAGCACGATGTTACTGCGGCTGGTTCAGGAGAAGATATTTTTAATCTATATGATGGTAGAACAGCACCTATTGAAACAACTAAATTGCTCGTAAAACGAATGAAGAAATTGCGTTCGTATGACCCAGTTCATTTTGGTACTTTTTTGTCAGGGGATCAGCGTATTCGTAGTTCAGAAATGAGATATTTACTGCATACTGTATACGGAGCTTTAGCCGTTGATCAAGAAGTGGCAGCATTCGCTTATGTGTGTCATGTAAATAAAAAACCATTTTTATGTTTAAAAGCTGCTTCAGATCAAGCGAATGACAAAACGAAAGAAGAACAAAAGATTTTTAAAATGTTAGCATGTGAACGGGCATGTGAGCATTTAATTGCTTTTTTACGTGTTTATGAAATTACTGTAGTAAACAATGGATAATAAGAGGAGTATAGTGATGGAAGCTACAAATAAAATAATGGGGATATTGCACCGTTTGTTATAAAACAAATAAATAGTGAGAAATATGTAGGGAAATGTCCACGTATTTCAAATTAAGAGGTGAATTACAAGTGCTTACGTATTATGGTGAACTTTGTACAAAGATTTATGAAAGTGACAAATCAATTGCGAGTGGAAAAGAATTGGATTTTTATCTTTCTTTTGCAAAAGACAAAAACATGACAGTGTTAGAACCGATGTGCGGAAATGGTAGAATGTTAATTCCTTTTATGCAAAATGGTGTGAATATAGAAGGATTTGATATTTCGACAGATATGCTTAAGGTGTGCAAAGATAAAGCAGAAAAACTAAACTTAAAACCGGTTGTGTTACAAGGAAGAATAGAAAAATTCCATAGTGATAACAAATACGATCTTATTATGATTCCTATTGGATCATTCTCTCTTTTACCAAATAATTTAGTAGATATTAGTCTTCAAAATATGAAAAATAACTTAAAAGAAGATGGAAAATTACTTCTTACTGTTGTACAAGGTGGAAATGAAACAGAACAAATTCTAGATTGGATAGAGACAAATAGAAAAGAAATTAACAATGAATTAATTGTTGAGTATAGAAAAGTATCATATGATGAGGCGCAAAAACTTCTAAATATTAAACTGAAATATGAAGTCATTCAAGATGAGAAAATAGTAGAAACTGAGATTATGGATTTTCCCATAAGACTATATAATTTAAAAGAATTTGAAAATATACTAATTACTAATGGATTTAGTCAAATTGTTGTTCATGAAATAAAGGATGGATATGGTGAAGGGAATTCATTTCATGTGTTTGAATGTAGTATATAACAAGTCATAGCGGAGGATTATACTTATATGATTCAATACAAAAGATGTAGTGAAGTAAGTATAGATTTAGTATATGAAGCTTTTAAGGACGGATTTTCAGATTATATTATTAAAATGGATGTTTCAAAAGAAGATTTTATAAAAAGGTTTTTTGGACCAGAAGGGAATTCACTGAAGCACTCCTTTCTTGCTTTAGATGATGATAAATCTGTTGGGGTAATACTTGGTGGTATAAAGATTTACGAAAGTATAAAAACAATGCGCTGCGGAACGTTAGCTGTACATCCAAATTATCGCGGCGTTGGTATTAGTCAAAAGTTATTTGAACTTCATAAAGAAGAGGCGATTCAAAATGAATGTAAGCAACTTTTTCTTGAAGTCATTGTAGGTAACGATCGAGCAATTAATTTTTATAATAAATTAGGTTATGAAAAAGTGTATGACCTTTCTTATTATAGTTTAAATGATTTTACTATAATAACTAATAAAGACTTTAAAAATATTGAAATAAAACAATTGAAATTTCAAAAATTTAAAGTTGAAATTCAGAAATGGCTTAACTTCCATATAAATTGGCAAAATGATATTGATTATATCGAAAAAACAAATAATACATATTACAGTGCATATGTTGATAATGATTTAAAAGGTACTGTATGTATAAATGAACAAGGTAAAATTAGCTTTATATTCGTAGCCAAGGAATGTAGAAATATTGGTATAGCGACGAGATTATTACAAGTCGCACGTGAAGAATTGAAATTATCAAGTTTATCAATTGGGTTTCCTAATAATAGCTCACTTCAGGGGTATTTGAAGAAATGTGGATTTGAAAAAAACTCTTTAGCACAATATGAAATGTACCATTTATTATAAAAGCAGAAGAATAATTCTTACTGCTTTTTATTTTGTCAGGAGGAGAATATATTATGGAATCTGTAAAACAAGTAGCATTAACATGTATTACCCATGATCCATCAGGGGGCTTGTTACCTACTATAAAAGAACTAAAAGAGGAATTGCTAAATTTAAATTATGACCAAAAATATATAACAATCAGTAATGTAACTCCAAGAGAGATTGTAAAAGAACTAGAGGAATGTAATTTTCATATAAATATAGTCGAAAAATCAGGAGTAGGGAATGCCCGAAGAGATTCTCTAGGATTTGTTGGTAACTATGATCATGATTACTATCACTATTGTGATTTTGATCGTTTACTAACTTGGATTACAGAATATCCAGAGGAGCATTATGCTTTCATCCAGAATATAGTGGATGTAGATTATTTAATCATCGGAAGAACGGAGGCAGCTTTTCATACCCACCCTGAGGAATGGCAAGTTACAGAAACAGTATCAAATAAAATTATGTCATTACAATTAGGTAAAGAAGTAGATATTACGGCTGGTTCATGTGTGTTATCAAAACGAGCAATAGATTACATAATAAAACATTCTAAATGCAGAATGACTGATGGAGAATGGCCGATGATTATAAACACTTTTACAGATTTTAATATTGATTACGTAGCAGTGGACGGTTTAAAATATGTGAACAAACTTAATCAAGACAATATTATTGATCCAATAAAATCATGGTCAATTAGATTAGAGCTCTCGTATATAATAAGTCAATCAATTTTGGAGCTAACAAAAACTTCTTAAATTAATTGAAGTGTAATAGAGATTTCTTTTTCAAATGAAATCATGTAAAATAAATACAGAACGTACATTCGTTTTGGTGAAAAGGAGGTTAATTAATAATGTTAGCTGTAATAAATAAACAAAGTAATGAATACGTAGTACAATTTGATCGTCATTTTCCATATACGATAGAAGAAGTTTGGTCTGTATTAACAGATAATAATAATTTAAAAAAGTGGATGTCTAATTTGCAAATAGAAGACCTTAGTACAGGTGGAATTATAAAGTTTGATATGATGGATGGCACATTTATAAACATTGATATTTTAGAATGTCAAATAAATTTAGTACTAGAATTCACATGGGGTAAAGATCGTGTCCGATTTGAAATACATAAAAAAGAAAATGGATGCCTTTTACTACTTAAAGAATTTATTCATGAATTAACAGATCATACACCGAAAGATATAGCAGGATGGCATATTTGTTTTGACCTTTTTTCTTCTGTTTTAGAAGGGGAAGAAAAAGAGTTTTCAAAAGATGAGTGGGAATATTGGTTTAATAAATATAAGGTGAAGATCGATGAATTGAAAGGGTATTGATTATGCAATTCGAATTTATTGTGTAATTATTATCTTATAAAAGTGGTTTTTAAAAACGATAGGAATAGAGGTTAATATGAAAGTAAATCAATTAATTGCGAACAATATAAAAAAATTAGACGCAGAAATACCAGTAAATAAATCGTTTGGAATTGCTGGTTTATCTGGATCTGGTAAAACAACTTTTTGTCAAACAATTGGTGAAGAATCCAAGAAGCGTCTTGTTTCGTTATTGCCAAAAGCTGAATATCAATATTTATTTCCTAATATTATGAAAACAAATTTTAGTGCTATTAAAATGGAAGAAATGCCTTTAGTACTTTTTCTAGGTAAATCATCGATTTCTTCCAATCCACGTTCTACAATTGGTACCCATACGGGCGTATTTAAAGAGATTCGTGAGAGGCTTGCTGGAAAATTTGATCTTTCTCCAGAGGTCTTTTCATTTAATAATCCGTTAGGTTGGTGTCCTGGTTGTAAAGGACGCGGTACTACTAAAAATATTGAGTGTAAAAAATGTGAGGGCAAACGATATAGTCAAGAGGTTGAACAATATACAATTGAATTGTTTGATAATCCACATACTATTTCCGATATTAATGATTTAAGCATTGAATCTATTCTTTCGTTAGCAGTGGTTTTAAATATTAGTGAAGCGAAACAGCATATTCTTCAAAACATTGTCAATATGAATATTGGTTACTTAACATTAAATCGAATAATGGGTACACTGTCAGGTGGAGAATTAACACGACTTTACTTGGCTGAATTTATGGCAGTAAGTGAAAATACAGTAATAATTATTGATGAAATCTCAGTAGGGCTTGATCATCAAACACTATTGAAGATATTAGAAGAGATTAAACAATTAGGATGTAAGAATCAAATTTGGCTCATTGATCATTCAGATACAGTGCTTGATACAACTGATGAACAATTGTTCTTTGGACCAGGTAGCGGGAAATATGGCGGGAAAATTGTTGAAGAATCACCAAGGCCAGAGCCAATACATTGGGAACGTAATCAGGAAATGCCAACAGAATATTATGCATTCCGTGATTTATATTGCCGTAATATTCAAATGGCTGAGTTTCAGATTCCTAAAAATAGACTAGTAACTGTTACGGGTGAATCCGGTTGTGGTAAATCTACACTTGTCAATGAATGTATAGCTAAAGATTTCTTGAAACGATATCTAAAAGATAAACTAGTTATGGTAGGTCAAGATCGAAACCAATCAATTACAAGTCGATCAACTGTTGCAACTTTTCTTGATATTAAAAAGAAACTTACGAAATATAGTGAAGATATCGATGATATTTTTGAGCGTTCGATTGAAGATATTATTGATGAACTTCCAAATGAAGATATCGCTTATAAACGCTTGAGTCTATTAATCAAACTTGGACTTGGCTATTTGACATTAGAAAGAAAAACACAAACTTTATCAACTGGTGAGTTTCAATGTGTTCATTTAGTTTCAGAGCTTTTTGCGAACTCAAGAAACCCACATACACTATTTATTTTTGACGAGCCTTCAAAAGGTTTATCACAAAATATTTTAAATCAATTTATTGATAGTGTTAGAGGTATTTTACAAGATGATTCAGTCTCAATCATAATGATTGAACATAATGGTTATATGCTTGAAAGCTCTGATTTTATCGTTGATTTTGGTAAAAGACAGCTTGAATCTGTAGAGTACCTTGATGTTGTGAAACATGATGAGTATTATCGTCAAAAAAATGATGTTGAGAAAGTTGCTCCATTGCAAATTCCTTCTACACTTAATCAACAAAATGGAATTAAATATTTAGAAGAAAATCATATTGGTTATTTTAAAAATGCAGAAAACATCTATAAGGGTGGCATTTTAAAAAGTTTATCTTCAATGGCACGATTAATTTACGGCGAATACGAATCTGATATAATTGCACCTGTTGTCGCTATTGATCTTGAAAGACATTTATATAGTCAGTATAGCTTCCTATATGAAATTGGTGGATTGATCAATCATATTGTGGCTGCACATCCAACTAATAAAGATACGAAAAGCTTCGATTTCTATTCTCAAGATAATTATTGTCCATCATGCTCAGGACGACTTAAAATTGATATCTTTGATAAAGAGACTGTAATCCAAGATAAAAACGTTCCATTTTGGGATGGTTTATTCTATCCAGAAATAATGAAAGTTTTAAAATTTTATCAATATGAAAAAGTAGAGTTTTTATTTGAAGAAATTAAAAATGAGCTTGGACATGATTTGACGAAAAGTTATAATGATATGTCTGATGAAGAAAAACATACATTTTGGTACGGGTATTTTGAAAAGTCATTTTATGATAAGAAAGGAAAAACACGTAGAACATGGGTAGGATTTAATACGATTATTGGTGGATATATTGTTATTTCAAAAGCACCTATTAAAGAAGATATTAAAGCTTCTAAAGAAATGATCGCATGCCCAATTTGTGACGGGACGGCTTTAAACCACCGTAAACAGCTGAAATTTGAAAATGCAGATATCCGTGAAATTATCAATCAGCCGCTTAACAAAGTTTTAAAATTAGTAGGCGATTTACCTGTACTCGTTAAATTGAAATCCATTGTGGGTGACGATATGGTTTTAACCGAAGATGTTTCGTTACTACCTAGAAAAACACAAGTTGCACTGAAAATGTTTGAGTTGGAACAAGCGAGCTTCTCAAACTATGAAATGGTATTACAAAATGTCTTACCATTCTGGGAAAAAATTAAACATAATATCGAATCAATCAGCAATAAAAATAGAGTAACTATATGTGATTTCGAAAATATCGATGAAACAAGAGAAGATATTATAGAAAAGTATTTCACAAATGGGAAATATAAAAAGCTAACATATGTCTATGAAGCTTTTGGATACAAAAAATTAGTTACCCAAATTAATAAAATAAAAAAAAGTAACCCATGTCCATTCTGTAAAGGTAAGAAAGTAATAACAGAAGATAATCTACATGATGGTGTATTTAAATTAACAATTCCATGTGTAACTTGTCATGCAAGTGGTATCAATGATGAAGGGCGTAAAGAAATTGTTGATGGCATAGACGTGCAAACATGGTTAACTGGAAAAGTAAGTTATGTTGTGGATGAAAGCTTACGAACGGAGGATGTTGCAGACATTCTAATATTTAATCGAATTCGTGAGTTGAATAAACGAGAAATGATGGCGGTTTATGAATGTCTTGAACAAAATAATTAGTTTGAAATTATTAAATCAAGTTCTAATAAAAAGCTAGCTGTCAGTTAAGGATAGAAAACTCATTTGCAATAATCTGCAAATGAGTTTTTATTTTGAATAAGAGCTTGTTGGTTTAAAAATGTTTATCCAGATAGATAAAAGATTAGGGGAAATATACTTGTATCACTTAAATAAATTATTCGCAAATTAACAAATTATAAGCTGAAGGAAACAACAAATTGGTATATATGATTAGATCTGTTCTTTCTAAGTTTTATTAAATCCTATATCGGTGAGATGAAGTGTTAATGTTTTAATAATAATTATTTATTATATAATAATTATTGTATAAAAATGCTTTTTCTGGATGACAAATAATAATTTGGGATGTATGGTAAAAAGAATATGGAAATTTTTTTGGAGTAAAGCAACATAATTAAATGTGCTACTTTTTTAGTAATTGCATTCTTTTTTTCTGAATTTTAAAATTTAACAGAAATATATACTTGAATGAAGTATATATTTCTGTTAAATTTATCCTATGGATAGAACAAGTTTAATTAAAGGTCATTTGGAAATGTGTGTATTGTCTATTTTGTCTAAAAAGAAAAGTTATGGTTATGAAATTATGAAAGAGCTTGAAGTACACAATTTAAAATTGAAAGGAGTAGGAAGTATTTATCCAATTTTAACTAAGTTGAAAAATCAAAAGTGGGTTAATACTTATCAAGAAGTAACAGACAGCGGCAAAGTTAGGATTTATTACGAAATTAATGAAAACGGAAAAATACGTCTTGAGAAGAAAATTAATGAGTGGTTAGAGTTGCAATCTGATATTAAAACTTTATTAAAAAGTGGTTTGAAAGGAGACCTTTTGAAATGAGGAATGAAATAACCGCTAAGGAACAGCAATTTTTAACTGAAGTACTTGAGGAATTGAAGCGATACGATATAAGTTTAGAAGAAAGGGGAAATATTAAACAACAAATATTAGAGCATATTCAAGAATGTCGTGAACATGGTGAGGAAAGTATAGATGACCTAGGAACGCCTCAATTATTTGTTCAAGATTATTTTGAAATAAATAAAATCGATTTGCGTGTAAAAATGAAACAACTTCAAAATGTAAATAAAAAATCTAGTACATTGATTTTAAGTGGTATATTCATCGCAGTTATTACTTACCTCATTTCACAAACTACACTTTCAATATTTTTAACTGAATCATTTAATACAACTCATAGTGAAAATTCATTTAATTTTAATCTTTTATATCGAATAGCAGAGAATCAATGGTGGAATTCTATATTAATAATGATTAGTTTATCGATTTCTTTATTAATATCTATAATCTTAGTAGTTTATAAAAAAAGAAAGTTATCTGAAGTAAGTTAAAATGAAGATGTTGAAACATAAATTGTATTTAATTTGTGTAGTTTGTAATATATTAATGTTATGTATTGTACATCCAAAAGCTTACGCTCAGCAAAATATTAAAGTTACTTTAGATAATTATATTGAAAAGTTTTTAAAGCAACAGAACATTCCAGGAGCTTCCGTTGCAATTGTACATAATAAAGATGTATTTTATACAAAATCATGGGGGAATACTGGAGAATCTGAAAAAAAGGTAACTAGTAAAACACCATTCTCAATCGGATCGATAAGCAAATCTATAACAGGTTTAGCTATAGTGAAATTAATAGAAGATAAAAAGATAAAATTAGAGGATTCAGTTCAACAACATCTTACTTGGTTTAAGGTTAAAGATACTCAATTTTCCTCAATTATAACAATCCAACACCTACTAACTCATACAAGTGGAATAAGCACATATGAAGGCTTAGCATTATCAGATAAGCAATCAAAGAGTTCTACAGCATTAAAAGAGAATGTAATGAAACTTTCAAATGTAAAATTAACTGCTCCGCCAGGAGAAAAGTATCAATATAGTAATGCGAATTATATGGTTCTTGGTGCACTTATTGAGGAAGTCACAAAAGAAAAATATTCCTCATATATGGAAAAACATGTTTTTCAACCTTTAAAGATGAATGGTGCAGCGGCAAATAATGATAGCGCATATGAAAAAGGATATTTAAAAGGTTACCAATCATGGTTTGGCATACCAAGAAAAAGTGCAGTGTCCTATGATAACTCTGGGGCACCATATGGCTACATTACTGCGAATTTAGAGGATATGATTCAATTTATTATGCTTTTGAATCGTCAAGAGCACACCCAATTTTTAAAGAAAGAAAACATCGATCTTTATCTATCACCACTTTATAAAATAGATTCAGAAAAAAGTTATGGGTTTGGATTAAGAACAACAAATTTATATGGAAATGAAACGATGGTTTGGCATTCAGGATCAACGCCCGATGCGCATGCAGAGATGTTTATTTTAAATAAAAGCGGTTGGGGCGGTGTGATTTTAACGAATAAAAATCACGTATTAGAAGAATCAGCACTACCGGTATTAAAAAGAGGGATTATTAGTATTTTGAAAGGGGAAAAACCTGTTGATACCCCAAAAAATATACCATTTATACAATATGTTATGACAATGATCATACTTGCACTTTTCATTACCTCAATATGGCTAATGAAAACGTATAAACGTAAGAAAATTTGTAAAAAGCGGACCTGGTTGTTTGTTGGGGTATTGTTTTTAATAGTATCTACTACTATAATTCCATTACTTATTTATAGTACAAGTTCACCATGGCAAACAATTAAAATATATGCAGGAGATGTAGCTTTACTCATTAGTATTATAGTTACTTTACTAGCCATTAACGGTCTAATATCAATGTTTATTGCGTTGAGGAGTAAGAAGGCATAAGTGTAGATAATTAAAATAATATAATTTAAGCTGTTATAAATTGTTGACTCTCACACAATGTCATTGCTTAAGCTATAGTTGAGCTTCGAAGTAGATGTAATTTTACAGGAGGAAATCATGTTTAAAATAGGAGATTTTTCAAAATTATCTTCCATTAGTATACGTATGTTGAGACATTACGATAAAGTGGAATTATTACAACCTGAAAAAGTAGATGAACAAAGTGGTTATCGCTATTATTCCGCTGCACAATTAAAGAAAGTAAATCAAATTCAAACGTTAAAAGATATGGGATTTAATATTGCCACTATAAAAGAAATAGTAGAGAGTGAAAATATCGAAGTAATAAAATCACAATTTGTAAATCGTAGCGCTCAAATAAAGGAAGACATGAACAATCTCGAAAAACAATTACGTCTCCTCGAAGACTCAATGAAAACGATGAGAGAGGATGTTATAGAGATGAATTATCATGTTTCATTAAAAGAAATTCCAGAAAGAAAAGTAGCAAGTGTTCGGAAAATTATTCCGTCTTATAATTGCGAAGGAGATTTATGGAGTATTTTAATGCAAGAAATTAACGCGAAAAAAATTAGTATAGTTAATCCAAGTTATAGCATTGCTATCTTCCATGATCATGAATACAAAGAAAATGATGTAGATGTAGAAATACAGCTAAATATTTTAGATGAGCACGAAAATACAAAAGATGTTAAATTTAAAAATATAGAGTCAACTAATGTAGCTTCTATAACAGTTAATGGAAGTTACGAACAAATGACGGCTGTAAATGAAGCAGCAGCAAAATGGATTGAAACGGAAGGTTATGAATTAGCTGGACCAATGTTTAATATTTATCACGTTAGTCCAGCGATGGAATCAGATCCTTCTAAGTGGGTTACTGAGGTTTGTTATCCAATTAAAAAATGATAAAGAAAAAAAGGCATAATTTATATGCCTTTTTTCTTTATCTAAACTTATCTGTAAATATCAAGATTGGCTTTTCTATTTCAATTAACCAATCATACATAAATATAACTTCCTTCCATCATAGTTTTCGTATCGGACTACATAATGCAATAAAAACTTCAAGTAGCTTCGTAAAAGCAGCTAAAGCAAATACAAACACTGGATTATAAGCTGAAATAATGCCACCTACTAATGCCCCCAGTGGCATAGCTAATCGAGTAAGTACACGTGAAAATCCTAATACCCTTCCTTGCATATTTGATGGGATAGTTTCCTGACGAACCGATGCAATAATTGTATTCCATGCAATATTACAGGTCATTGCGATACCGAAAGCGATGCCAGGTGCTATCCAATATGTACTCCATAGTGCAATAGTTAAGCCAAGTGTCCCCAAAAATAGAAGTAAAGGAATAAGAACGCCGCGCCGTAACCTCTTTTCTAAAGGAACTGCAATCAAGCTACCTAAAAGACCACCTATTCCAATTAACGTATAATTAAAACCACTTTGTTCTGGGGAAAGATGCAATGTGGATAGTAAATAATACATGAGTACACCTAAAACCGCACTTGCTCCAAAGTTTCCTACCATAGCTTGAAAAGATAAAGCTATATTTAAGCGATCATTTTTGAGCCATTTAAACCCAACTAACAAATCAGCTAGTACATTTTGAAGTGTATTCTTATCATTATTTTTACTTTTTAAAATTTTAATTGATGGTAATAACATCACAGCAATTAATGTTGTTATAAATGAAAGAACATTTATCCAAAGAACTTGAAAACCACCAATAAAAGAAATGCAAAGACCGGCCAACATAGGTCCCAAAAGACTAGATAGTTGATTTACCATTTGATATAGAGAATTGGCCTTTGTTAATGATGCTCCAGCAATGTGCGGAATAACTGTAACCGTTGTTACATCAAAAAGCATAGACATAACAGCTAAAATAAAAGTAATTACGTATAAGTGCCATATTTCTAATAGATGTAATGAATGTAGAATTGGTACGAGACTTACTAAAATAATACTGATTGCATCTGCAATCCATAGTAATCTTCTCCGATCATATCGATCTACAATAACGCCAACTATAGGACCAAATAAAACGATTGGTAATACGTTAATAGCAAATAAAGAACTCATGATAACTGCTGAACCGGTTAATTGATAGGCGATCCAAGGTAATGCAAAGGTGTAGAGTGAATCCCCAATCCTTGAAATAAGTAAACCAAAAATGAAAATCTTGTACTCTTTAGAAAAAGCTGTGCTTACAGTCATACTTCTTTCTTGTTTCAATTTCAAAATTGTATGTACCACCTTTTTATCGAGGAATTTGAAAATACTCCGTCCAATACTTATTAAGTATAGATTTCTGTAAAAATTTGTTGAATCCTACTTTTATAAGTTTAATTTTGTAAATAAGAAGGGGAGATAGAAATAAAGGCAGTTTTCCTAGATTGGGAGTTATGGCAAGAATGCTGTTAATTGGACTGTGAGTCAAAAAAAGATAACCATAATATGATTATAGTTAATCATTTCCAAGTTAATATAGTATTTAAAAAATAATTGTGAATTTGGAGGGGAAAGTTTGATACATATTAATAGAAATATACGAACATCTGAAGCTTATGTTCTTTATAAAAATCTATTTGTTTTTCAAGTTGGTCCAACGAGTAGAGGCGATACATTAGGTGTAGTAAGGTTGGGGGGACATAAAGAAAACAATGAAACAGCAGTAGAAACCGCTAAAAGAGAAGTGAAAGAAGAAGCTGCTATCGATATTACTATATTGAATTCACCATTTACATTTTATAAAAAGAATTGGAATGCACGATCAAAGAAAATAAAAGTAGAGAACGAAGTGGATCCACTATTAATTATTGATAGTTCAGATGAAACTTTATCTATTATGTATATTGCACATTCAGAAAATGAACCAAAGCCATCGACTGAAACGAACGGACTATTATTACTTGCATTTAGGGATATCAGGCTAATTTGTAGTAGGGAAATAACATGAAAAATTATTTATTATGATTTATGATGTGATGGGTGAGGTGAGAGAATGGATTTACAAGAACCGAAATTAAAAGGAGTAATAGCGACATTACAAATAATCGGTGGGAAATAGAAACCACTTATTTTATTTATTTTACTAACAGATGGAACGAAACGGTTTGGTGAATTAAAGCGACTAATACCAGGCATATCTCAAGGGACATTAGCGAAACAACTTCGAGAATTAGAACAAGATCAATTAATAAAACGTGAAATTTATCAAGAAATACCACCTAAAGTGGAATACAGCTTAACGGAACATGGAAGAACAGTCAGTGTTGTGTTAGATAGTATGTGTGGTTGGGGAAGAGGACATTTAGAATATATTGATAAAAAGAAACTATAAAATTATTATGTAAACTAAATGAAATTGTTTGGGAATTTAATGTTTTAATAATTTGTATTTTATGATATATAATTAAATAATGTTACAGGTTATTATACGTATAATCTTCCAAAAGAGGTAAAATTGATGAAATGTCGTATTGTTCGAAGTAACTAGTTATTCGGGGCTTAAAAATGCGTACCAGATATAAAAGGAGACGTATGCCCTTTTACGAAAATAACAACTTTGACTCTATTTCGGGAATTACCAAAATTAGATATTTAATGCTTTTCTACAAAGGGGAAATAATAAAATGAATGAATTAGAGTATAAGAATTTTTATAATAAAGTGGGACGAGCAAACGGGTGGGACTTCAGTAAGCTGAAATGTGAAACTGTAGGTGACACTTGGGACTTTTATGGCGAAGTGAAAGAAAGATGCAAACCATCAGATATTCTACTGGATGTTGGTACAGGTGGAGGAGAAAATGTACTGAAAATAGCATCTTCAGCTGCATTACTAATTGGAATAGATAATTCTAACGGAATGATTGAAACAGCACATTCCAACTTGAAAAAAGTAGGTGTACAAAACGTTAAGTTTCTCCAAATGGATTCTGAAGCTTTAACGTTTCCAGATTTTTATTTTGATATTGCTTCTAGTTGCCATGCTCCATTTGTGGCACCTGAATTGGCAAAAGTAATGAAAAAAGGTTCTTTTTTCTTAACACAACAAGTTAGCGAAAATGATAAATTAAATCTCAAAGAAGCATTTGGTAGAGGCCAATGCTTAGGTGAAAGAGATGGTACTTTAAAAGAAAAATATATGAGTGAACTGAATAGTGCTGGATTTGAGCTTGTGCAAGTACGTGAATATGATGTTACCGATTATTACAGTACTCCTGAAGATCTTATTTTCTTATTAAAACATACTCCTATTATTCCTAGATTTGGAGAAGAGGAAGAGGATTTCAATATTTTGCAAAAGTTCATTGATACTAATAGTACTGAAAAAGGGATTCGCACGAATTCAAAAAGGTGTATGATAATTGCTGCTAAATCTTAATTATAAATTACTTATTTTAAAGTGAGAGCTGATTTTCTTTTAAGAGAATCGGCTTTTTACGTTGAAAAGTTTAGTTCATGTAAGGCAGGAGATGTTTGAAAGTAATAGAAATAAGTACAGTATAAATCCGAAAATCAAAATATGGAGGATAACTATTGTGAAACGTTACTTTATTAATAACGAAGGGATAAACGTACATATTACCGAATGGGGAAATCAGAACAAGCGCTCCTCATGAAGAAAAAACGAGAGCTTAGTGAGTATAAAGCCATATATATGATTAAAGACTATTTTCTTCTTCTATTCCAAACTATACAAAAAAAACACCCAAGAGCTATCAAAGGTTTTACTTGGTCTGTTCAATCTCCTACAGCAAAACGGGCGGAAATCTCATCGATATGAGGAAAAATGGTCTTTGATATATTAGGTGTCGTTTACAATTGTACCCTGTCTTATAATCAAGCCGCTTAATTCAAAAAGTGAAACCCGCTAGGGTTTATTTCGTATGCAAATCTTTCAATCAACTACAACTTGCCCTTTAGAAAAAAGAAACAATCTCGTTTAAAATTGACTTTGCATAAGCCTAGCTTGATAGCGATGTGGCGGGACCCCTATATACAAAAATCACAGTTAAATAAGCTTAGAAAAGTTAATTTTATTTTGAAATAACTTATCTAATTTTTAGGAATGTCCTTAAAATATCATTTGTAAATTCAAACTCATTAAAGTTAAGAGCCACTTTATGCTTAACAAAGCCTGGGGTAGGCTTACTCCTAAAATCACCTAAACTTTGCCCGAAAGCCTCTCCACGATCAACTACAATTTTAATAGGCAATTCCCTTATAGTTACCTTGTTTCTATTTAATAAATATCAAATTGGAAATACATCATGTAAGGGGCTTCCTAGAATTCCAGGTACGCTTTGTGAATAAAATTGATAATAAAAATTTAATAATGGTTTAATAATTAAACCTATTGGATCTTTTGTTTTCTGATGAAAATGATCAATCTGTTCGACTTGTTGAGGTGTAATAAGAGCTCTTTGTGTGACATTCAAAGGGATAATTGTTAAATTTTTGGCATAAGTAATGATAATGTTGGCTGCATACGGATCACTATGGAAATTAGCTTCTGCAGATGCTGTAACATTCCCTGGGTAAAAAATAGCCCCTCCCATTAATAAATATTCTTTAGCTTCTTGCATAAGTTTTAGCCCTAAAACAAACGTTGTAGCTAAGGAGGTAAGTCTTCCAACATTAACAATTGTTAAATCGTTTATGTGTTGCTCTACCAAATCTAAAACCATATGTAGAGGATAAATTTGATAATTTATTGAAGGGGTAATAATTGGCCCTAAACCTTCTGGACCATGAACATCTGGATAATATTCTGCTGTAATACCTGTCAGGGTACAGGATGCTCCTTCATAAACAGGTATATCTTTGTTTCCTGATAAATACTTTAAGTAATTTATATTTTTAAGCACCTTTTCTCTCGGGACATTTCCATAATCCGCTACAATACCGACTATTTCAATTTCTTTAGTAAAAAAAGAATATATAAGTGCTATTGCATCATCAATTCCAAAATCACCAAAAAGTAAAATTTTTTGTTTCATCATTTTCCCTCTTTCATTATATTATATATGATATTACGATCCTCTTCTAAGCGATATATATTTCGTTATAAATAAGTTATTCTTTACAACCAATAAATATTAATGACACATAGTAATATGTAATGCTTTTATCTTTTCTAATAGGCAAATACTATTAACCTAATATACATTGTGTAAGTATAGAAAAAATTTTGAAATCTTTATATAATACAAGGATTGCCCTTGTTTTATAGTTTTTATTTTTAATGATGATAGGTGATTGGAAAAAAAGGTATACAGAAGGTGAAATTAGATTACTTAAATTCATGAAAATGTTAAAGCAAACAGGGATGTCTTCTAGCAAATAACTTATTAGACGATTAAAAACGTATAATACGAAAGGGGGATAGATTTAGTAAGGGTTTTGTCCATATGAGACACCCCCTCACTAAAGATAAATTGTGATTACACATATAGCAGATATAAAACTACAAACGGTTTCTATAGAAGGGGTAAAACAAGTTTATAAGGATATATTATCTTTTCCGATAAAAAAAGAAACTACATCATTTATTCAATTTGAAGTAACACCATACACAACAATTAGTTTCCAGGAAGTGTATGAACCCATTGCACCTGCGCATTTCGCTTTTGAGATTCCATATTCAAAATTTCATGAAACAGCAAGATGGCTTGAAGGGTCTGGATTACTCATTGCAAAATGGAAAGATGGTCATACGATTGATGAGGAGAGCGGTCTTTTCAATTTATACTTTAGAGATGGCGATGGAAATCTTCTCGAAATTATCGCACATAGCTATGTTGAGGAAAATGTATTAGTTCCGCATTCACCGTTAAATATTTTATACGTAAGGGAAATTGGTCTTCCGGTTAAAAGTGTACCTGTATTTACAGAATGGTTGAAATCAAATCTAGACATGAAAACGAAGGAAGATGGGGATATTTTCAACTTTGTTATTGGTGGAACTGCATATATTGTTGCAACTTGGTGGCAGCGACCTTGGATTCCAATTGCGATGAAAGCTTTACCACCGAAAGTACACGTATCTTTCGGAACATCTGATTACGCATTTTTAAAACGAATTCAAAATAATTTTAAGAAAAATAGTGTTCCATTTGAAAGCAAACATAATGAAGTATTATTTATTCAACAGGGGTATACATTTTCTGTTTTGCATACACCAGATTTTCATTCCGATATTCCTAGAAAATTAAACTTACCACTTTCTATATAATTATAGGAAGTGGTAAGTTTTTTGCATTTTCATGAAGAAGGGATTCAGCATAATTACACTGAATTTATAGAGGAGTGTAGGGTGTAATACTAATTTACTGTAAGGAGAGAAATGAATTGAATTTAGGAAATCCGATAGCAAAAGGAAATACGGCTGAAATTTATCTTTGTGATAATAAAGTTGTGAAATTATTTAAAGAATACCTCCCTAATACAGAATCTCTATATGAAGCACAAAAACAGAAGTATGCATATTCACGTGGTTTACACGTTCCTAAAGTATTCGAAGTTACAGAGATACAAGGTAGACAAGCTATTATTATGGAATATGTAAAAGGGAAAAGTGTTGGTGAGCTTCTACTAAATAATTTAAGTGAAGCGGAGCATTACATAAGTATGTGTGTTAATGAACAACAAAAGATTCATGCTATTTCTGTAAGCTCGGATGAAATAGAACAGATGGAAGAGAGACTTTATCGTCAAATTCAATCTGTTCAAAATCTAGATGAGAAACAAAAGAAGAATATATTGAGCAAAATGGATTCAATCGTGTTTGAACCTAGATTATGTCATGGTGATTTTCATCCGTTTAATTTAATTATGAGTAATGATAATGTGAAAACTATAGATTGGGTTGATGCTAGTTTAGGTGATATTCGTGCAGATGTGTTTCGAACATATTTGTTGTACTCACAATCTTCGGTAGAATTAGCTGAAATGTATTTACATATATATTGCAGGAATACCGGAATATCAAGAAATGAGATTTTTCAATGGGCACCTATTATTATTGCGGCTAGAATATCTGAAAATGTATCTGCTACAAACATTAAATATTTGAATGATCTGGTAGCACAGTATTGTAATTAAAGAAAAACTTTCGATATTTTAATTTTTAAATTAAATACGTTCTAACAATACAAACAGATGAGTAAAGGTATTGAGATTTACAATCAGATATTAAATTTGCAAAGAAGGAGTCCATTTTATGAAATCTTTTGAATCGATTTCAGGGGAACCTGAATGGGAGGAATCTGCTCCCGCGCTACAAATTTCGAAGCTGTATAAACAATTCGGCGAGTTTATTGCAGTCAATCATATTGATTTAACTGTTCCGAGGGGATCTTTTTATGGAGTTGTTGGCCCTAATGGGGCAGGAAAAACTACTTCGTTGTCCATGGCTGTTGGTTTATTACGACCAGATGGCGGGAACGCTAAAGTTTTTGGGGTTGATGTTTGGGGAAATCCTGCACAAGCAAAGACATTGATCGGGGTATTACCAGATGGATTGGCCTTGCCGGAAAGACTTACTGGTCCCGAATTATTAACATATATGGGCCTGTTAAGGGGAATGAGTGCCAAAGAAGTTAATCGACGAACAGAAGAATTACTTACAATACTAGAATTGAATAATGCTGAAGGAACGCTAGTTATCAATTATTCTACTGGTATGCGTAAAAAAATTGGTCTTGCACTTGCACTCCTCCATGCACCGAAATTACTCATTCTCGATGAACCATTTGAGGCAGTAGATCCTATTTCTGCAACTACTATTAAAAAGATTTTACAGAAATTTGTTAGTTCTGGTGGTTCAGTAGTATTTTCAAGTCACGTCATGGCGTTAGTTGAACAACTTTGTGATCACGTTGCAATTATTTCCAAAGGAAAAGTGGTATCTTCAGGAACAATGGTAGATGTTTGCGGTGAAGAAACGCTCGAAGACATTTTCGTTCAGTTAGTAGGCGTCCCTGCTGTTAAAGGAGGAGAACTGTCTTGGCTAGTGTTTTGATTCGAATGAAGTTATCAATCCTAAAAAATTCAATGAATAGTGGTAAAGCAGTTCTTTTAATTATTACAGGAATAGTGGGTTTATTGATTGCAATTGGAACCATCTTGCTCTTTTCTTTCTATCCTACGGAACATAACGATTCAAAAAGTATTCTATATGTGATATTCGCTCTGTGGACAGTAGGGTGGATTTTGGGCCCACTTCTTACTGGGGGAGATGGAATGTTACGTCCTGAATATTTCGCGCTTCTTCCACTCACTTCATTTAAACTTGCTAGGGCGTTACTCGCTGTAGCTTTTATAGGATTAGGCCCACTTGCTAGTCTTATAGCATTCATAGGATTATTAATTTACGCAGCTAGGGCTAGTTTAACTGCAACTATAGTTGCAGTTCCAGCAATTATTTTACAGTTAATATTTGTCGTGCTGTTATCAAAAGTAGTAGTTAGTATAATTGGTGAGACGATGAAATCAAGGATCGGTATGGAATTTGGAGCAATGCTCTTTGGTTTCATCATTGTGTTTTTAAATGTAGGCTGGTATGCACTTCCTGCTATTAATGGGATAACACTTAACGAACCTACATTTCTCTACATGTTTCCGTCTAGTTGGGCGATACTTGCTGTAGAGTTTGCTATTCAATCTAATTGGTTATTAGCTTTTGTTTTATTAATTGTTCTAACAATATTATGCGGACTGCTTTTATTTATATGGACGACATTACTGATGAAAAGTACAGTGAAGGATACTAAGAAAATCCAAAATACGATTACTATTATAAAACATAGAAAAGCTCTACGAATCTTTTCAGAAAAGAAAATTGGAGCAATAATAACTAAAGAATTAAAAAGTTGGGGAAGAGATCCACAACGAGGTCGTTTCCTCCGGATGGGTATTTGGATAGGAGTGTTTTATGGTATTTTAATTACAAGTGCTCATATATCGTATTTAATGCCTTGGGCAGGGGTAATTATGATTGTTTTCACAAGTATGTTTGCCTGCAATATATATGGGTTTGATGGGAGTGCATTATGGTTAACATTAACGACACCTGGCGCAGAACGGATTGATGTGCGTGGTCGCCAATTGGCTTGGTTGATAGCTATTGGCCCGATTGCAATTTTAACAACAATTATTTTCACTATCTATAGCGGACTTACTTTCGTTTATCCTTGGGTATTTGCGATAATTCCGGCATTACTCGGTGGAGCTGCAGGTCTTATTATGTTGTTTTCTGTATTTAACTTAATCCCAATAACTGATCCTCATCGCCGCGGAAGAGGAACCGTTATCTCAGGTGATGATATGAGTGCCAGTAAAATGTTTATAACAACGTGGTTAATGATGGTGATGGTATTAGCAACAGCTATACCCGCTTTGTTAGTTGTATGGATTGGGACATTACTACATATAGAGCTCTTACAATGGCTAGGTGTACTGACTGGCATTTGTACAGGAGTGTTTTTAGCTTGGTGGCTTGGTCGAATTGCTTACTTAAAACTTGAAAAAAGTGGCCCTGAGTTGCTATTTGCAATGAAAAGTGGCATGAAAATATTGCGCGATGATAACAAAGAGAAAAATAACAGAATGGCGGCTGAATTACCTAAGAAAAAACTTGCTGTTGTTGTTCTATTAGTATTTATGGGTATCTTTTTTTTGATTCATCAAAGTATAATACCGTTAATTTTTGAGATATTTAGTGTAGATGAAAAAGTTCGTCTTTTCTTTCTCCCACGCTACTTTTCGCATATTGTTCGTATTCCTATAATCGTCGTATTTGCTGTATTAGGTATAGCATCTTTGTATAAAGCTATTTTAATTAAGAAAAGACATGGGAAGGAAGATCAATTTATAAAAGATGAAATGTAGAATATACCTAAAAATAAACTAGTAATTACATGATGTTGTTCAACTATGATAACCGTGTAGTTGAACAACATCTGTGTTATATGTTAATGAAAGAATGATTATTTTCGATCTTCATTCTATAAAGATTCATTATCCGTACTTGTTCCTCAGTTAATTCTTCTTTATCCCAATACATATGCATTAAGCTATATTCGAATATCTCCTTTAATTTAATAAACAATGGTAGTTGGTCTAGCATCTCTTTAGGTAAATCATGTTCCTCTTTGTATCCTTCAACTATTGCTTTTGTAATAGAGTTCTCATAGTCAACTATGTTACCATTCCCAACGAATGAATATTCTATCGCACTATAGATTGGAACTGCCAAATCGAATATATAAAAATGTTTTTCACAGTCTTGAAAGTCAATCATTGTTAAATTCAAATCATTTTCCACTAATATATTTTCTAGCCATAAATCTCCGTGTATTAACCCGTAATTTGAAGGAGATTTTGAAAGTTCCTGTATAGAAGTTAAAACATCAGATGCAATTTCTCTTATAGTAGTTTCTTCTATAGGGATATAGTGAAGAAAATTATATTCTTCATTTTCATACCAATCGTTTATATGTATTACCGGTTCAATACTTTCAAAGTTTTTAGATATACGATGTAATTTGCCGATTTGTTGTCCTAATTTTTTAAATACATTGGAATTCCATTCGCTTTTTGGCAAATGAATACCGGGAGCAGCTTTATATAATACAGTAAAGAGTTCTTTGTTTAGTGTTATTTTTTCTACTAAATTCCCCGTTAAAGAAGGTATTATTGGAGGTACTCCTAATCCTTCTTTATATAAAAAGTCCGTATATTTTACTTCTTCCAACTGCTCTTCATAAGTTTTATAGTTAGTTATTCTAACGAAATAATTTCCTTGTTTCGCGAGACATTGATACATTTCATTTGTTACTGGTGTAATGTTAATAAAATCCAATGGATATAGCTCGTTAATTCGTTTAAGTATTTCTTTTTCTATATTCTTCATATTAACTTCCTTTCCAAACATGGCTTTTCCATTTACAAAGCTACTAGTTTCTTAACTTACAAAATTCGTGTTTTATTTTACAGAATCCTTTAAAAAGTATTTCTCAGACTGATTAAGTTTGAACTTTATTGGAAATTTAAGTAAATGTATGACAAAATAAGATAGCTGAAAAAATATGAAAATAAAAGTTACATATAGTATTTAAAGATTTTAGAGGATATTTAACGTTATAAATCACAAGAAATATCAAAAGAAAGAAATGGATAGCTCGTATAATTTTATTCAGGGGTGAGGTTAATGAATGAACATATACAACTTATGATCGATTGGATTGAAACAAATTTAAATAGTGAATTTTCATTAGATGCATTATCTAATTATATGGGTTTTTCTCCTTATTACTGTTCTTTTAAATTTCACCAAGTAACAGGTATAAGTATTAGACGCTATACTCTTCTTAGGAGATTGTATTTATCTACGGAAGATTTGATGAATGATAGAAAGATAATTGATATTGCATTTGAATATGACTATTCTTCACAAGAGGCTTATAGTAGAGCTTTCAAAACTATTTTTGGTATAACTCCAAGAGAATTCCAGCTTAAGCAAATGCCTGTTCAATCATTTAGTAAACTCTCAATCAATAATGGTAAGGAGTGGTGTAGAATGAATATTTCTAGAAAAATTGAGGTAGAACAGTTAAGAAATAAAAAGAGTGGGTTGTTTGATAGAGATGTACTTAACATATTAAATGGTCAAGTTATGTATGAAGAATTTGAAAATGAGAAACTAATGGGAGAGTCTGATTACGCTCCATTTAATGAAGCAATGTGTGTAAACGCAGCTACTACACAAGTTTTTGATGATGAGTTTATTAAAATGAGGGCGAAGGGGCATAATAGCTCAGTAGAAGATTATATAAAAAAGGTTATTGATCCATTAGAGAATCTTTTTAAGAGAGAGTATAAATGTATCGTTTTATGGTTTGGTGAAGATATGTTTTGCCAAATAAATCTACTTACATTACTTTCATACCTTGAACAGTCTGGTTATGAGGGGAAGGTATACATCAATAGCTTCAGAGATGATGAATATAAAGTAAGTCAGATGGAACTTGAGTTAGGAAACTATGATGCTATTTACAATGAAGTAGTAATAAATCATAAAAAGCCATCTCATGAGGTATTACCCGTAATGTATCAAGCAATAGATGTGTATTTAAATATGCTAAAAGAAAAAAATGCAGTAGTAAAGTATATCTCCAAAAATAAAGATTTACCAACACAAGAACTATTAAAAAGGTTATTTAATCTTTTTCCAACAATAGGATATGGGGATCTACAATATATAAAGCTTATTAATAAAGTGAGATAAAAATTGAAAAAAATTAGGATAGAATACGGAAAAAAGATGCACCTAAAAGGATAAGTGCATCTTTTTTTCTTATATTTGTTTAAGTAAATTTAATTCTGCTTCTACAAATGCCATTAATTCTTTTATTGTTTCACTAGAAAAATCAAAACGAATTCCAGCTGCTTCATATACATCTGTTAAAGATTTAGAGCTACCTAATGATAAAGCTTTTTTATAATTTTCTAGTGCTTGTTTTGGATTTGCTTTATATTGTTTATACATTTGAAGCGCACCAAGTTGTGCGATTGCATATTCGATATAATAGAATGGCACTTCAAAAATATGTAGTACAGGTAACCAGCCAGTTGCTATCCAATTCTCATAACCTTCAATATTTACCACATTCGATTGGTAAGTGTTATGTAATTCTAAATATTTTTCATTTCTTTCTTTAGCAGTATGATTAGGGTTTTCATACATCCAATGTTGGAATTGATCAACGATAAGCATTTGTGGTAAATACTTAATAATATCTTTAAAGAAATCTAATTTTGCTTTTATAAATTCTTCTGTATTCTCATAAAACGCATCCCAATACTCCATCGAAAACAATTCCATTGTCATGCTAGCTAGTTCGGCTGATTCTGAAGGGATTTCTAAATATTTTTGTAGCTCTAGCTGCTTCATACATTCATTATGAATACTATGGCCCATTTCATGGAGGAAAGTAGTAACATCATCATGTGTATGATTGAGATTCATAAAAATAAAAGATAATTGAGAAGCAGGTAAGTGTTCGCAAAATCCTCCGGGTCCTTTTCCTTTACGACTTTCTAAATCTAAGCAATCATTTTTATGCATACGGCTCAATAATGCAGAAAATTCAGGGTCTAATTTGTGTAAAATGTGAGAACTTTTTTCGATTAAATCCTTCTCGTCTTCAATAGGTCTTAATACTTTTTGATTTGGTGCGGCTGCTTTTAGATCCCACGGACGAAGTGTATCTACTTGAAGCTCAGCTTTTTTCTCATTAAATATGTTATCAATAAGTGGTACAACGTATTTACGAACAGATTCTGCAAGTTCGTAGCAATCTTCCGCTGTATAATCAAAACGTTCATATTTTTTGAACATATAATCACGATAATTATCTAATTGAATGTTTTTTGCCTTTTGATGGCGTATTTCAACTAATTTATTTAAGATGTTTTGGAGATCTTTTTCAACAGACAAAAACTGTTTTGAGATAAGTCTTTTTGCTTTTTTACGTATATCTCGATTTGGATCTTGTAAATATGATTGTAATTCAGTTAGTGTTTTCTCTTCGCCATTCCATATTGCACTTAAACTTCCTGTGATTTCAAAGTACTCTGTTACGAATTTATCTTCCCTTATTTCTAGTTCAATATTTTTCTCGCAAAATAATGTTTGAGCATTTTGTATCTTTTTATCCAACAAACCATATTCTTTAGAATCTAATTCCATTCGAAAAGGTGATTCTAAATATTTATTATCAAATAAATTTTGATAACGTTTGATAAGTGGTCTTACGTGCTGCTGATCATATTCAAACACATCTTTAACCTCTTGATTATCAGTATTACATTGAAAAGCGATATAATGAGATCTTAGCTGTTCTTCGATTTCCCAAATTAAACTAGATTGCTCTTTTAACCAGTTTTTAAGGTCTAGTTTTGAAGAAATGTGTATATCTACTAAAGTGGAAAGAGCTTTTTCTAATTCTAGTACATTACTAATATCAATCGTGTTTAAGCGCTGCATTATACATCCCTCACTTTTTATTTATTCATGGAGATATTCTTCTTTTGCGCTATAATTCCTTTTTTACCCAAAAAGTTTGTACCTATTACACCAAGAATAATCATAATTGTACCGATGATATGATAGTAGGCAATTTGCTCGTGTAAGAATACAACGCCTGCAATTATAGTAATAAGTGTGGATAAGTTGCTAAAAACACTTATTTTAGCTGCTTCAATATAAGATAATGAATAGTTTAATAATAAGGCCGTTAGTAAGGATGATAGTAATCCTAAATATAAAATGGATATAAGAAATGTTCCGTTTGTAAATGGCTCAAAATATATAGTTATTGTACCTTTATTTAAATGATCGACGATTGCGATGGAATTAAAACTAATAAAACCGAGCGCTGTCATTGTGTAGGTTAAATCCATTAACTTGAATTTCTTTGTCATTTTTCGAGCTAGCACATTATAGCAAGCAGATGATAATGCTGATAACAGGATGAGAATAACACCGATGAAGCTAGTTTTATGGGCAACGATACCATTCATGATAAATATATAAATGACACCGATGACAGAAATGAGTACAGATGTTTTTTGCCATATATTCGTATACTCTTTTAAAAAATAAGAAGCGAGTATCATTGTAAATATAGGGATAGCAGCCTGTATAATTCCAGCTTCAGATGAACTTGTATATACTAAGCCAAATGCTTGGAAAGCAAAGAACAATGCTGGATAAAATATTGCAAGTGGCAAAAGTGCAAGTATGTTTTTGAATGAAATATTCAACTTTACAAAACCAAAAATAACTGGAATACTTGCTGCTATGAAAGCAACTGTAAAACGATGAGCAAGGGTATCAAGAGGGTTCGTAATGGTTAATGCTAGTTTCACAAACATAAATGAAAATCCAATAATAAATGAATAGAGTAACGCTGATATATATGCTTTTGTTGTATTTTTCATAATTTCACCTCATAGTAGTTGATTTCTTACTGGCCAGTATACGTACATAGTAATCTTTCTGATCTAGTGCTACAATGTGAACAAATACAAACTGTACCGGTACAAATTAAATGTTGGGGTGGTAATGATGTATAAATATTTACATGTTTTAAACGACTTAGAAAGTATGATTCAAAATGGAGAGATAAAAGAAGGAAAGAAATTACCGTCAATACGGTCACTTGTTACGCAATATGAATGTAATAAGGCTACAATTATACGTGCGCTTCATGAACTAGAAAAGCGTCATATTATTTATTCTGTACCTCAAAGTGGATACTACGTTGTTAAGAAATCTGAGAATTACATAGAAAATAACGAGATGATTGATTTTGCTTCCTCAGCACCAGATCCAGATGTTTTTCCGTACTTAGATTTTCAACATTGTATTAATAAAGCAATTGATACATATAAAAATGATTTGTTTGTATACGGAACACCGAAAGGCTTACCGTCTTTAATTCCAGTTATTCAAAAACAGCTGGCAAACTATCAAGTCTTCACAAAAGAAGAAAATATCTTTATAACGTCAGGTGTGCAGCAAGCACTTGCAATATTAACTTCTATACCATTCCCGAATGCACATAGCACAATTCTAATTGAACAGCCAAGTTACCATTTATATATTGAATATATAGAAACAAATAACGTCCCTGTAATCGGAATAAAGCGTACGCATAAAGGGATAGATTTAGATGAACTAGAGAGGATATTCCGAACAGAAAAAATTAAATTCTTTTATACAATACCAAGATTGCATCATCCGCTTGGAACTTCTTATTCTAAAAAAGAGAAAGAGAAGATTATTCAACTTGCGAAGAAATATAAAGTGTTTATAGTGGAAGATGACTACTTAGCGGATTTAGAAACTGATTCAAAAGTAGATCCGTTTTACAACCAAGATAATTGTAATCATGTTATATATTTAAAAAGTTATTCGAAGATTATCTTCCCAGGCTTACGAGTCGGTGTTGCAGTCATTCCGCAATCTATTGGAGAGGCATTTTATAAATATAAAAAAATATTAGATATAGATAGTCCTATGATTTCACAAGCTGCTTTAGAAATTTACATAAAGAGCGGGATGTTTGAACGGCATAAACATAAAATTAAAGCATCTTACTACAATAGGTCAAAAAAACTAGCGGAAGTAGTAGAAGGTGTTCAAAATGAAAATCCACATTTGTTTACTTATAGAGCAGTAGATCCAATTGGAATACACACGTGTTTACAGCTGAAAAGAAACATAGTTACCGACACATTTATTGAAAATGTAAGCAAGAGTCAAATAAGCATAGATTCTATTGATAAAAATTATTTAAGTAACTTTCATAAAGAAAGATTGTTAAAGTTAAATGTATCAAATGTAAAAGAATCCAATATTGAAGAAGGTATTTGTAAGATAATTGAGGAAATAAAACGAATGAACCGTGTAGATTTTCAGTTCAAAAAAGAATAATGTTTTTTAGGAGGCTTATTATGAAAAGAAAAATAATAGCCTTGTTTGTATGTATTGCTGTAGTAATCGGAGTGATTACAATTACTATATATAATAAAGAAAGTGATAAATGTATAGCAGTTGCTATGTATTCGAAAGGTGTTGTAGTGGATCATAATAACGAACCTATATCTAATGTGAAAATTTACGAAAGTTCCATTAAAAATAAGGAACGCACTATTTCAAATCTACAAGGTGAATTTGAAATTATTAATGGCGTGTGTGATAAAATTACGCTAAAATTTATTACTCCAGATGGAGAAATCTATACGAAAAAATATGATAGTAAGAGTGTACCCAAAATAATAAAACTTGATAATGAAAATTAAGGAGAATGATATGAAACCATTACAAGGTAAAGTAGCAGTTGTAGCCGGGGCAACAAGAGGTGCTGGTAGAGGTATTGCGATGATGCTCGGCGAAGCGGGCGCAACTGTCTATGTAACAGGAAGAAGTACAAAAGGTAATCTATCCTCTATGGGAAGAACTGAAACGATTGAAGAAACGGCAGAACTTGTAACAAAACAGGGTGGGACAGGAATTGCTGTCCGTGTTGACCATACGGTTGAAGAAGATGTGAAAGCACTATTTGCAAAAATTCAAGACGAGCAAAATGGACAGCTTGATATTTTAGTTAATGATGTTTGGGGCGGTGACCCTTTAACAGAATGGGGCAAAATGTTTTGGGAACATGATTTACATAACGGATTATTGATGCAGCAAAGGGCAGTCCATTCTCATATGTTGACGAGTTATTACGGCGTGCCATTAATGGTGAAAAATAAAAAAGGACTCGTTATTGAAATTACAGATGGCGTCGATTATCAATACCGTGGTAATTTGTACTATAGTTTAGCCAAAGTCTCCACAATTCATTTAGCAGAAGCGATGGCGAAAGATTTAGGGAAGGATAATATTACAGCAGTTGCAGTTAGTCCAGGATTTCTTCGTTCCGAAGCGATGTTAGATATATTTGGTGTAACAGAGGAGAACTGGCAAGAAGGAGCAAAAACGGATCCTCATTTTATCGCATCAGAAACTCCTTTCTTCATTGGAAGAGCTATTGCAGCTTTAGCAAGTGATCCAAATGTTCATGAAAAAACAGGCCGTGCGCTTAGCTCATGGGAATTGGGAAGAGAGTAT
This sequence comes from Bacillus sp. H1a, assembly GCF_000633475.1. Lineage (NCBI taxonomy): Bacteria > Bacillati > Bacillota > Bacilli > Caryophanales > Bacillaceae > Bacillus > Bacillus sp. H1a. The sequence continues at coordinate 35,646 of NZ_AYMH01000029.1, forward strand.
GGTTTTACAGATATGGATGGAAGACGACCGGATTGGGGAAAATATTTTGAGGAGAATGTTTTAAAGCAAAATTAATATTTTTTTAGAGCACTCATTTGTAGGAGTGCTCTTTTTAAAATTTAAGTATAATAGATTTTCTGTAAAAACAATGGTAAATAATTCCTGTTTAATGATATCCTTAAAGTATAGTTTATTTATTTTATATGGGGGTGAAGTATATGGCAGTTCTTTTAGTGGAAAATTTATATCAAATGTCTATAGTTTTACTGCTCTTATGCTCATTTTGTTTTTATAGATATTTAAAGAAGATGAAAAGAGAAAGAAAGCTTACAGGTTTTGAACTTACGATGTATATCGTAACACAACTTGCGTATTTCATTTGGGCATTCACTTCTTTTATTAAATTATTGTCTAAATCATAATTTGTATTAAAACTATCTATTTTAAGTGGTTCCTGTTACCTTCTAGGAAAATATATATAGTCTGTGTCTAAATCAATTACAATATCACTTAAAATATCTTTTAAATAAACCTTTGAAATGCGTTGGTAATTATTTTTAACGCAAAATAAAGTAACAATTTCGTTATAAGATAGATCATCTTGTTTTATGCTTTGATACTTTTTATTCAAATCAGCAATAGAACAGTTACTTCCAATAATATATTCATTTATTTCAAATCCTTCAAATTCAACAATCACTTTATCACTGTTGGTTGCTAGCCAACTCTATAGCTTTAATTTTGGATGAGACATCCATATTGGTTATTATATATAGTTCAAAAGTTAGTTTGAATATATTTCCATAAAAAGAGAGGATAACAATGAAACAATATAAGTTAGTGTTAGAAGGACCCAAACAACTTAAATGGGAAACGGATGAAGTCAGGTTATTACAGGACGATGAAATAATCGTTAAAACAATAGCTGGTGCAATAAGTATTGGCGCTGAATTACTACAATGTAATAATTCTGATATTTCGGATTTCAATCCGTTATATCCGAAAGAAACCGGATATGAAAGTTATGGTGAAGTTGTACAAGTAGGTAATAAAGTAACCAATTTAAACGTAGGTGATAAAGTAGTTTCTTTTTATGGGCACCAAACATTAGGTGTTGTTAAGAGCCATAAAGTAATACGAGTGCCTAATTACATAAAACCTAAAACAGCGTTATTATCAATTCTTTCATGTGATGCCGCAAAAGGAATATTGAAACTAAATCCACGTAAGGATGAAAAAGTACTTATAGCTGGAATGGGAGTTATGGGGTTACTCACAAGTTATTTCTTAAAATACTATGCAGGTGTTGATCATGTGGATGTTATTGAACCTAATAGTAGCAGAAAAAAATTTGCAAAGAAATTTAGTGCAAAAAACATATATGATTCAGAAGAGCAAATATTAGAAACATATAGTTACGGTTTCGAATGTTCAGCTACAAATAGCGGATTTCGTACATTGCAAAAAGCTCTTAATAATAATGGTGTAATATGTATACTTTCTGATGGTAATAAAGAAGAACTAACATTAACCGCCGACTTTTATGGGAAAGAATTGCAAATCATTGGGTCAAGTGATGGATACGATTATCAAAAACATGCAGATTGGTTTTTTAGACAAATAGAATACACAACATTTATAGAAGAAATTTTTCAACATGAAGTACAATATGCTAGACTCATACAATGTTTTGAGGAATTGAGTCAAGGTATAATTAGCCCTTTAAAAGTGTACGTTTCATATGAATAATGAAAAACTAACCAAATATTTGTCACATACCTTTCATATGTTTCGTCTCAATTATGATATTCATAACGAGGAGGAACATATATGAAAATTTTCTTAGCAGGTGCAACAGGTGTAATAGGACGTAATTTATTACCGATGTTAATAAATGAAGGGCATACGGTATATGCAATGATTCGGAGTGATTCACAAAAAGAGTCATTGAAAAATCTGGGGGTATTACCGGTAATAGCTGATGTATTTAATCGTAAAGAAGTATTCTCTGTTTTAAAAGAAACATTTCCAGATGTAGTCATACATCAATTGACAGCGCTATCAACTTGGAATTTAGAGGACAATGCAAGGATTAGAATTGAAGGTACTCGTAATCTTGTCGATGCTGCTAAAAATGTAGGTGTAAAGAAAATAATTGCTCAAAGTATTTCGTGGGCGTATGAATCGGGGGATAAACTTGCGACAGAAACAGACCCGCTAGATTTTTACGCTCCTATGCCTCGTCAAGTTACGATAAATGGTATTGCTAAATTAGAAGAAGCAGTTTCTGAATTACCCGAAGCAGTTATACTTAGATACGGTACGCTATATGGACCAGGAACATGGTATGCGGAAAACGGAGTGTTTGCGAATCAAGTTCGTAATAACGAAATTATTGCAACTGATGGTATGAGCTCTTTTATACATGTGGAAGATGCCGCTAGAGCAGCTGTGTTAGCTCTTGATTGGCCTTCCGGAATCGTAAATATTGTAGATGACTCTCCAGTAACTAGTAAAGAATGGTTACCGATATATGCAGCTGCAATAGGGTCACCTAATCCTAAAGTTCAAGCGGGGAAGAATAGCTGGGAAAGAGGGGCTTCAAATAATAAAGCACGTAAAGAGTATGGATGGATACCTTTATATCTCTCCTGGTCTGAAGCGTTTAAAGATTTGATGAGTGTGTAGAATATCATAAAAGTAATCCTTTAATGGGAATACTAGTAACATTCACTATTAAAGGATTGGGCTGTAATGAATATTCTTTTTGAAAGCATTATTTTAATCTTCACTGGAATTACTGTCTTAAAATTGACAGGTAGTAAATCTGTCAGCCAAATGACTCGTGCAGAAATAATTATCGTTGTTTCTATTGGACGTATTATTGTAGAACCAGTATTGAGTAGGAAAGTGATTCCATCTATTTTTACTGCCATTATATTTTCAATCGTGCTACTTATTATTCATTTCTTAGAATTGAAATCACGAAAGGTGGAACAGTTCTTAAATGGAAATAGTATTGTAATTGTTGAAAACGGAGAGATTGTAAAAGAGAATTTGATGCGGGCAAAAATGTCGGAACAACAACTATTTATGCAATTAAGAGAAAAAGGGATTCATGATTTAAAGAGTTTACAGAAAGTTACAGCGGAACCGAACGGGCGTATTGGGTATCAACTTAATGCATTAGCGCAACCAGTTACTTTGGAAATGCTAGAAAAAATATTAGATCAGCAAATTAGGAAAAAGTGATTTATCATGAGAAAGGCCAATACTACATTACAAGTATTGGTTTTTCTCATGTTTTACTTAATGTGGTATACATTTAGAAATTAAATAATAACCCCAAGGCGCCTTATAAGACTGTCTTGGGGTTATTATTAGTTAAAACGCTCTTTTTTTAGCATGTAAATGAGAGTCCATTTCATCTAAAAGGAGTAAAAAGTCGGGAGTTAAATATTAATATATTGGTTCAAAACCTAATTAACATTTAAACGATTTAAAATAAAAATTCGAATTTATTAACGCTGATAAACTGTCAAATAAACAAAGCCCCTGTAATAAATACAGGGCCGGATACAGGCTTAAGGGAACACATAGTTTCTTAGCAACATAATAGCATATGTTTTTTGGGGAATTACATATGAAATTTGACAACTTTAAGAACAAGATAGAAGGTTTTTAAGAGAACAAATATAGTACTGGAATTCGATTAGATTAAAAAAGAAAAGACATCTTTTTGGTGTCTTTTCTTTTTTAGTATACAGCTCACACGTTGCTGAATTAGATATGAAACCATAATTCGATTATGAAATAAACAACATAAGAAATTCTAACATAATTTGGACTATAAAGAATATGTAATACTGCATTCTATAAGTTTTTATTTACTTTATTGGATATAGTACAGCAATGTAAGTAAAAAGGGCATGCAGTTGTATCTGCCGCCCTTTTTAGGAGGAATTTATTCTGGATAAAAACTACGAATAACCAGAAAATGTGCTTATAATTCTTGTCTTCAGATCTGTAAAATCCAAATATTAAAGAAGCTAAGGAGGAATTCAAGACACCAATAGGACACGTATTGGTAAACAGGTTCAAAAATAGTATATGTGAAAAGGAAAAGTCTATACAAGTAATTGTTTCACAGGATACTTTCCACCATGCGGTACCCTTAAGTGTGGTAATCTGTCCAACGTTAGATAAAAAGATCCTAGTGGGTACTAGGATCTTTTTATCTAGTATAAGTTCACTTCATTTTGTGATAACAACCATGTTTTACGACTTGTCTAGTTTCGTCTATAGCATGTGTTTCTGCAATCTCTGCAATATCAACTACAATCGTATTTTGTAAGATATTCACTACATAACCTGTTAATTGTAAGGAGGAGTTATTACGATAGGGAAATTGTACGAAAGAACCAACTGTAACGTTATTTTTTGTTTCCATAGGATACACCTCATTGACACTAGTTTTCTTCTTGTGAAGTTTCTTTCATCATATAATACATGAATGAATAAAAAATACAAGAGCGAAAATCAAGTATACGTGGGGAGAAGTACCTTTGACTAAGGGTGTTATAAATAGTTTTCACATGATGAAAACAATGAGAACTAGGGTATTTGTAAAGCTTACTTATTTTATCAAATAACGTTAAATAATCGTACAATATAAAGCTGAAATTAATAAAAAGAAATAATATTCACTAATGGAAGGCGTGAAAATGTACTTCTATGATTCTGAATCCGTAAAACAAGATTTTAATAGGCATGGACTGGTACAAGTTTCAGAAATTGACGAACCAAATAAGAACGCGAAAAATAAGCCTTCAATAAATTTTTTAATGATTAAATGTAAGAAAGAACAATAAGGATAAATTTGTAGATAATAATTACAATTGTTATATATAGATTACACACAAATAAAAAGGACAAGCATTTATTGTAAATATCCTATTAACTTTAAGTAACATTAACATTCGTTATTAAGGTATCTCAAAATCCCTGAAAAGAGCACTTGCGGAAACAAGTGCTCTTTTATTCCTTTATATGGATTCGAGGTAATAATAAATGTTTTTGTTTAGTTTATTTGGAATTTTAAACCAAAATCATAATATAAAATGTTAAACTTAATGTATAGACTTGTTGAAATTAATAGTTATTTTGTAATAGAGGATATGATTGGAGTGTTATTCGATGCAAACAAGAAAAGCTTATCTATATGTATTTAATACTATGTCAGATTGGGAATATGGACATTTAATTGCTGAACTAAATACAGGAAGATATTTCAAAAAGGGTTTAGGGCCTTTAAAAGTAGTTACAGTAGGAATAAATAAAGAAATGGTTATTTCAATGGGGGGCTTGAGCATAAAACCAGATATTTCCTTAGATGAATGTACCCTTGAGAGTAAAGATCTTTTAGTTTTACCAGGAGGAAATACTTGGAGCGAAAATATACATGAACCTATATTGAAAAAAGTTGGTGAGGCTTTAAAGCTTGGTACTATTGTGGCTGCAATTTGTGGTGCAACTGAAGGTCTTGCAAATTTCGGATACTTAGATTCTAGAAAGCATACTAGTAATAGTTTAGAGTACATTAAAATGGTTTGTCCTAATTATAATGGAGAAAAATTTTATGAAATGGGACCTGTAGTATCTGGTGAAAATTTAATTACTGCATCAGGAGTAGCTCCTTTGGAATTTGCGATGGAAGTATTGGAAAAATTAGATGTATTTGCACCAGATACACTTCGTTCATGGTATAACTTAAATAATACTCATAAACCTGAATATTTCTTCCAGTTAATGAATTCAATAAATAATGAGTAAACAAATTAGTAGTTTTATAGTAGTTTGAACAAAAACCATGCTTTAGACGATGTCAAAGCATGATTTTTGTATTTTGTTTAAAAATATTTTAACTTGGAACACCGCCAACAAGGATTATTTATATAATGTGAGAAAGGCTGTGAAGTTATTTGATAGGTTATAAAGCGATACTATTTGATTTAGATGATACCCTACTTAATAGGGATAAAGCAGTAGAAAAAATGTTTTTAATTATTCTAGAAAAGGATATTAAGTTGTTGAATTAAAATGTCTGTATAACAATAACTGTATACCAATAGTTTAATATTAGTTTCCGAACAAATCGCTACATTAGGACTTTATAATGCCTCAAAACAAAGAAAGTGTACATTTGCTTTTCTGAGTATGTTGGAGAAGTGAAGGTTATTTAAAGTTGTTTATTGTATCATGTAATTTCTCTAAACCAATCAACATATCTTTTTCATTTAACATTGAATAACTAATTCGCAAGTGATTACATTGAGTTTCATGATTTAATAGACAAGCTGTGCCAGGTAAAAAAGAAACATCTACTTCATTAGCTTTTTGTAGTAATGTAAAGGGATCGATTGAATCTGGAAGTGTAACCCATAAATTAAATCCGCCATTTGGTATTTCAAACTGTATTTCTTTTAATGGCAATAATGTATCAATTGTTATATCACGTCTAATTTGTAAAGCTGTCCGTAATTTTTCTAAATGATTTTTCATACGCTCTGCACGTAAAAAGGGAAGGAGTGCTTTTTGTGTTAATAAAGGACTGCCAATATCCATTGAACCCTTTACTGCATAAAGCCATTCAAAAATAGGTCCTTCGGCTACAAGTGCTGCAATGCGAAGTCCTGGTGCTAACGTCTTACTAAATCCTTTTACATATATAACATGACCATTCGTATCAAAGCTTTTCATTGGAGGTGGTACTATAGCATCCTCAAAATATATTTCTCCGAAAGAATCATCTTCAAGTATAAAAAATTGGTATAACTCTGCTAGCTCTACAATCTCCATGCGTCTTTCTTTACTCATCACAGTACCTGTCGGGTTCTGAAAAGTAGGATTCACATACAACAAAACAGGATTCTTTCTTTGACAAATATCATCGATCAAATCAGAGCGAATTCCGTTTTCATCAAGACTGATAGGTATAATTTGAGCTCCTTTATTAACAAACACATCAAGTGCAGCGCCATAACACGGACTTTCTACTAACACTATGTCTCCAGGTTTTAATAATGTTTGAGCGATTAAATTGATTCCTTGCTGGGCTCCGCTTGTAATTAATAATTGAGATGGATCTGTAACTAATTGTTGGTGTTCTTTTAAATAATTTGCTATTTCACCTCGGAGCTCACTATCGCCTTGAACAGGTCCGTAAGTAGCTAGTATCATCTGGTCTTTATTAAGTAATTTGTGCATTTCATCATATAGAAATGGATTTGGTAATAAACGTGGATACAAGATCGCTTGTGAAAAATCATAATATTTACGATGTTGATTCATTACATATTGAGAACGCATAACATTGATGGATTTCGTTTGTTGCCATTGATATGGAATTGGTTTGAAATCTTTCTTTACACGTTTATATATATAAGCACCTTTTCCTTGCTCAATCCGTATATAACCTTTCGTTTCTAACTGTTTATATGCCTTACGAACAGTTAATAAGCTAATTTGCAAATCCACGGCCATAGAGCGTAAAGAAGGGAGGAAATCGCCATGTGAAAGCATCCCACTTTGAATTCTCTCAACAATTTGCATATATATTTGTTGATAATAGGGTATGTTGGATTCTTTACGTAGTACCATCTTCATAGAATCACCTGTTTTTCTTTTTAATTCAATTAAAGCGAAAAACATGGAGGGATTCAACTACATATTTGTTTAACTGTTATATACATTGGTACACTGTTATACACCGTATCCTCTATACTCATTTCAAGAGTGAAAAGGAGGGAACAAAATGGTCATTTTCAATTATATTTTAGTATGTATTATTTTTGGAACGACATTTTTAACGATAAAAATCGGAATAGAAGCGGGCGCACCACCATTATTTTCAGCTGGAATTCGTTTTTTTTTGGCAGGTCTTATTCTCATTACTATTTTTAAGTTAAAGAGAAAGGTTGTTATGCCTTACTTATTATCGAAACGTATTATATATGCTGGTTTTTGTTTAACTTTTATGACGTTTGCGACCCTATACTGGGCTGAACAATATATTTCTTCTGGATTAGCTGCTGTCCTTTCTGCCACGGGACCAATGATGATTTTGATATTGCAGTCAAGGCGAAATAAAACGAAATTACAAAAAGAACAACTCGTTGCATTAGTTATAGCACTTGTAGGTGTTTTTTGTATTTCTTTACCTGGACTGCATCAAGAACTAACATTTATATGGAGCATCGCTTGCCTCGTTATATTAGTAGGGGAGTTGTTTTACGGAATTGGTTCTGTTCATTCAAAAGAAATACTTTCAGATTCACCAGATGTATCACCATTTCTCATTAATGGTATTCAAATGTTTTATGGAGGAATCTTGCTATTAATTGTATCTATTGCATTTGAACAGCCAAATCTAGCAATCCTAATATCTTGGAATGTACAATGGCCGATTTTATATCTCATATTTGTAGGATCGATTGGTGGACACGGCTTATACTACTGGCTCTTATCAAAAACAAATCCAGTATTTCCATCAACGTGGTTATATGTATCACCATTAATCGCTTTTATTGTGGGATATCTCATTTTAGGAGAGCCTTTCAATCCTGCAATGGGTATTGGAGCTTGTTTAATCTTGATTGGTGTATTTTTAGCGAATCGTACTACACTTGGAGTTTATTTTAAGCAAGGGAAGTTGTTGAAGAAGGAAATGTAGTTTTGAAAAATAAGTTTTTATAATAAAAAACACACTAGATAACAATTGTGATGTCTAGTGTGTTTTTGTAATTAATTCACTTTTTTTATAAATCCTTTATAATGACGCTTCACAAGTTGGCTTTCTAACGTCTTCATCGTTTCTAATGCTACACCTACGATGATAAGCAAGCTTGTACCACCGATTTGAGCAGAAGGTGGTAATGTTGCGATTTTCGTAAATACAAGTGGCAATATTGAAATTGCTCCTAAGAAAATTGCGCCGATAAATGTTAAGCGATATAAAATTTTTGTTACATATTGTTCTGTAGATTTACCTGGACGAATACCAGGTACATATCCATTTTGCTTTTTCAAATTCTCAGCCATTTGTTCAGGGTTCACTTGAATGAATGCATAGAAATATGTGAAAGCAACGATTAGACCAACATAAAGTGTCATTCCAATTGGATGTGCGAAATCGAAGTTCGCAATTATCCATTTAGATACGCTTGAATCAGGGAAGAGCTGCGCTATTGTACGCGGCGTCATTAAAAAGGCAGAAGCAAAGATGACAGGGATAACACCTGCACTATTTACTTTAAGAGGTAAATGAGTATTTTTTGCTCCTTGATATTGATTGTTTCCTGAAACAGCTTTTGCATATTGAATAGGTATTTTCCGAACAGCTTGTTGGATGTAAATAACACCTACAACAATTGCTAAAATAACAAGTCCAATTAAGACAATTTTTATGATGTGCATAAATAACTGATCGCCCGCGTTTTGGAATTGTTGTAAATAAATTTGATTTGCGACATTTGGAATCGCTGCAACAAGACCTGCGAAGATAATCATTGAGATTCCATTACCGACGCCGTTAGCGGTGATTTGTTCACCTAACCAAAGTAAAAATGCAGTACCCGCAGTTAAAACTGTCGCAATAAATAAGTATGTAGTCCAGCTTGGATCTGTTATTAATTGTCCGCCTGCTATATTATTAAAGCCAATAGACATTCCAATGGCTTGTATGAATGCGAGAATGATTGTAAAGTATCGAGTGAATTGAGCTGATTTCTTGCGGCCCATTTCTCCTTGTTTTGCCCATTCTGTAAATTTAGGTACAACGTCCATTTGTAGTAATTGTACAATAATAGAAGCTGTAATATAGGGTGTGATACCTACAGCAAAGATTGAGAAGTGTTGCAGTGCTCCTCCGCCAAATACGTTCAGCATGCCTAAAACGTTGGCTTGATCTTGTACTTTTAATACCTCTGCGTTAGTATGAGGAACTGGAATAAACGTGCCAATTCGAAAAACAATTAACATCGCTAGTGTAAAAAGAATTTTGTTTCTTATCTCAGCCACTCTCATAAAGTTTGAAATCGTACGAAACATCATGTCGCCTCCTGTATTTTTATCAGTTCAATAAAACCGATTATTATATCCCGATGAAATAACCACAAACCTCCTTCCGCATTAAATTCATTTGACAAATGGAATTTCATACATTTTGTAGTTTTCACGGATATAAAAATATAAGGTGTTATATAAGCGACCTATAAATTTTTCGTAATCATTCAATACCCATAATATATCGAATAAATTAACAAATGTACATACATACGCATTAAAAATGAATGAATAGGGTGATTTTTTACATTTATTTAAAGTTTGATTGATAGAAAATGTTCTTAATTGTTATAATTTTCTTAACGAATAAAAGGAGGTGAGTAGATCGGATGAAGTCTTTAAAAGAGAAACATGTGGAAATACATCTAGATTTTTCTCACATAATTGATGGTGTATACATTAATAAGTAATAAGCAGTATTTTATACATCATACATAAAGTACATTTCCACATTGTTTAAAAACGTGATGAGGTGGATTGTATGATGAAATTAAGTACGATTTTAAAAGTGGTCGTAACTGTTGATGAAGAATGGCGAAGTTCTTTTGCTGAAAATATTTTAACAAACTGGGAATACGATGAAGGTACTCTTTATTACATGCGTGCTAGTTCAAATTTTGTATTTATTTTTCAAAATAATGGTGAGCATTTTTCCCTTAGATTTGTAGAAAAAGAAGAAAAAAGTACAGAAGCTATTCAAGCTGAAATTCATATTTTGCAATATTTATCAAGTTGTTCATTGCAAGTGAATGTACCAGTTTTATCGAAAAATCAGTGCTATATTTGTACCGATTAAAAAAATACAAAATAACAAATAACTTCATATCCGAAATATAAGTTTAAATAAGTTGTATAATTAAGTAAGTTAGAAATATAGTTTTTATTCATTTATTAATACATTACAAAAAAACAGCTAATATCTTGATAGGGTATTAGCTGTTTTTTTTATAACGTACCAAGGCATTAGCGGAAATAAACTTATTTTGTCTAGAAGATAAGACACATTCTCGAATTCAAACAACTATCTTCAATAAGTTGTGACTTTAACCATAAATGAAATTAGTAAAAACAGAAAATTAATAATATATTGACCTCTTAGTAGTAAGTGCTATAGAATGAAAGCGATAACAAACGATTGCTTTAAAATGATTTCCCTGATCTTTTAGTATTTACAAATATAAGAAGGTATAAACAAATCTATTTTTTTAATTTTTAATGCAAACGCTTTCGTATTAAAAGATCATTGAAATACGTATGTGAAAATAGCAAATATGGAGGTGAAGTAAAAGAGATTTCTAGATTAATTTAAGCAGTGTTATTTAGTATGAGTATAATAAATCGCTCGTAATATTTAAAGAAAGGGTGTATGTGGTGCGAATTACAAAAAGATTAATTAACAAATCGTTTTTATTACTTACCATTATCGTTATGTTATCATCTGTTTTCTCTTTTCAGAGTGTGAAGGCAGTTTCAAATTCGAAAACTACTGAAATTATCATTCATTACAAAGAGAAGTCTGGAAATACAAAAGACTGGAATCTTTGGATATGGGGAGAAAATGCAAATGGGAAATCTTTTGAATTTACTGGTGAAGATGAATTTGGAAAGTACGCTAAGATAAAAATAGATGGTGACTATAATCGTGTAGGATTTATAATTCGTACGAATGAATGGGAAAAAGACGGTGGTGATCGCTGGATTGAAAATATAAAGGACGGTCGTGCTGAAGTATGGGTCCTTTCAGGCGATGAAAAAGTATATGATTCTAAGCCTTCTTCTGAACTCTCTATTCAAATAGCTACTATTGATAGTTTCAATGAAATCACTGTAACTACTAATGTTCCATTTAATATTAAGGAACAGAAAATTGAAATTGAGGGCATTAAAATTAAGGGAATTAGTCCTCTTGATACAAATGGTGGAGATATTACTAATAAAGTTAAAATAATTACGGAACAGAAAATTGATTTAAAACAAACATACAAAGTTAAAATAGAAAACTTCGCTGATGCGAATACTGAAATAGGTAAAGTCATTCGTAGCGAGGAATTTGATAATTCATTTTATTATGGTGGTAATGATTTAGGGAATATATATACTCCACAACATACAAAGTTCCGTTTATGGGCTCCTACTGCGAGTGAAGCGAAGTTAGTTACATATAAAAAATGGAGCGATAAAATAGGTACTGAAATAAACATGCAACAAGGTGAAAAAGGAACTTGGATAGCAGAACTTAAAGGGAACCAAAAAGGTCTCTTTTATACGTATAAGGTGAAAATTGGTGATAAGTGGACTGAAGCGGTTGATCCGTATGTGCGGGCTGCTTCTGTAAATGGAGATAAAGGTGTAGTCGTTGATTTAAAAGAAACAAATCCGAAAAACTGGAAAGCGAATAAAAAGCCAAAATTTAAAAATCCGGAAGATGCTATTATTTATGAATTGCATGTACGCGATCTTTCCATCCAACCTGAAAGTGGTATTAAGCATAAAGGAAAATATTTAGGTGTAACAGAAAAAGGAACAAAAGGGCCCGAAGGTATAAAAACAGGACTTGATCATATGAAAGATCTTGGTGTTACTCACGTTCAGTTTTTACCGATATTTGATTATGCTTCAGTAAATGAAGAGAATTTAAATGAACCACAATATAACTGGGGATATGACCCGAAAAATTTCAACGTCCCAGAGGGCTCCTATTCTACAAATCCATATGAGCCGACTGTTCGAATAACTGAATTAAAGCAAATGATTCAAACACTGCATGATAATAATCTTCGTGTTGTGATGGACGTAGTATATAACCATATGTATAATGCCGCTGAATCTAATTTTCATAAGTTAGTTCCAGGTTATTATTATCGTTACAATGAAGATGGAACATTTGCAAATGGAACTGGAGTAGGAAATGATACTGCTTCAGAACGAAAAATGATGAGGAAATTTATGGTGGATTCTGTCACATACTGGGCAAAAGAATACAATTTAGATGGGTTCCGTTTTGATTTAATGGGTATTCATGATTTTGAAACGATGAATGAGATACGTAAAGGTGTTAATCAAATTGATCCTACAATTATTCTGCATGGAGAAGGCTGGGATTTAAATACACCTCTTGCCGCTGAGTTGAAAGCAAATCAAAAAAATGCGGAGAAAATGAAAGGGATTGCTCATTTTAACGATAATATACGTGATGGATTGAAAGGCAGTGTATTTGAGGATAAAGATAATGGTTTTGTAAATGGAAAGCAAAACATGGAAGACCGTATTAAAAAAGGCATTACGGCAGGTATTGACTACGATACAGATTCGTCTACCTATCAAGATCCGGAGCAGGTGCTAACTTATGTGGAAGCACATGACAATCATACATTATGGGATAAACTTGAGCTAACTAATCCAGGTGAAAGCGAAGAAGTGCGAAAACAAATGCATAAATTGTCTTCTTCTATTTTATTAACATCACAAGGTATTCCATTCTTACATGCAGGACAAGAGTTTATGCGCACAAAATATGGTGATCATAATAGTTACAAATCTCCTGATTCAATTAATCAGATGGACTGGTTACGTCGTGCAGCATTTAATAATGAAGTAGATTATATGAAGGGCTTAATAGATTTAAGGAAAAAGTACCCAGCTTTTCGAATGACATCTGCAGAGCAAATTAAAAAGCATGTATCTTTTATTGATGCTCCAAAAAATGTTGTAGCTTATACAATAGATGGAAAGGGAAATGGGAATAAAAGCGAATACTTTATGGTGGCTCACAATGCAAATAGAGAAGCGGTTGACATAACGCTCCCATCGAAAGGTCCATGGAAAGTACTAGTAGACGGTAAGCAGGCGGGAAGTAAAACACTTTATGTTGTCCATGACAATAAAATTAACGTTCCTGCATTAAGTTCATTTGTTTTAAAATCAGAAAAGCCGATTAAATAAAAGCAAATAATGTGAAAGTGTATACTGAATTGAGCAAATTAAATAAGGATTGTAAATGCAAAAAGCGAAGTGACGGTTGTTTTCACTTCGCTTTTAAAGTTAAATTAGTATAATTTCACATACTGTAATTATATGACACAATTTAATAAGAAAAATAAACAAGAGATTGTTGCTATTGTAACAGTAAGGGGGAGATATTTTTGTATTTATTTATAAAATACATTTTTCCTTTTCTAGACTCATGAAGAAGTATGAAAATCAGAACTTACAATTCAAAAGCCAGCTTAAAGTAATTGTAATAATCACTTTATATTGTAATCTTAAAAAATAAACAAAAAGAGAAGAACTCACCAATGTTCTTCTCTTTTTTATGTGTAATTAGGGTTTCCATAACTGTAGATATGGATGGTGTAAATTAATGGATGAATAATTTACTCTTAAAATTATAACAGAACAAATAAAGATTTTTATATGTAATATTGCATATAAAGGGTAAACAACAATAATTTCTTTTGATAAAAAGGAGCCACTGGTGAAAATGATGAGTAGCGCTTTTCCATATGGCGAGTTTGTTTCTTAGTTATTTCCTATACTTTATTTCATTTTCCAATCGTGTAAGGTTAAGGGAGATACCAGTAGAAAGGAAGATTTAAAAATGAGCTTGGTATAAAATGAAACATTGCAAGTTTAAAATTCTGTACTTAGTAATCTCTCGCTTTATGGCATGTCATTGGGTAAGTGTGGGGAGTTCAATCGATTCCGAATAAAATTGATAGTATCAGTTGCAATTTCTTTACGTTTAAGAACAATCCCGGTATGTCCACATGTATAAATATATCGTGTAGGTCTTTCCCAGGATTCCCACAAGTAGTCCGTATCCTCAGAGTGCACATATAGATCGTGCTTGCCTGAAATTAATAAAATATTTTCTTTTTTTACTTTTGGTAATGCTTGACTCGGTTCAGTGATTTTCCAATAATTTATTAAATCATCATACGTTACACCATGATGTTCCAAGTCTTCTCTAATAAATTTACCTGGATTTGTCTTCCAAATTGAATAAGATAGTCGATTCGCGTAGAAAATGGATGCTAAAACATTAATCTCTGGTTCAACAAGAGCTGTTAGGTTAGTAATAACCCCACCTAAACTGATTCCTATTAGAATCAGGGGACCATTTTTATTTGCTTTAACCCATTTGATCAAAGTTCGTAAATCAGCTACCGCTTGTCTAGTTGCTTGTACAGTTCGTTCAATATTGGCACTTACCATGTACTCTCCACTGAAAAGGGATTGTTTGGGTTTTCTTTCAAAGTGATATGGTAGAGTGAAATAATACATATTCCACCTCAAGTTGGTCATATGGTCGTGAAATATTTTTTTTACACGTTCGTTAGAATCCATTCTCCAACCATGAACAAAGATGACATGAGGTGCACCTTCATTTTTATGTAAGAATATTTCTCCAGTTACAGAGTCGTTGCGTGAATCACCAGATTGAACCGAGCTTTTATATTTGAATTGTCCAACCATGTATTCCTTTTCCTGTTTTGAATGCTTAATGTTAAAATGAATATCAGATGGTTTTACTTTATAAAAAAAATCTATGTCCTTTATATCTAGTGAAGTGTTAGAAAGAGAAGCATACTGAAACTCTACACTTCTTTTTTTGTGCAAATCATACAAGGCGTATCGATCAATGAGTTTTGAAAAAATCAAATTAACCTCCTCCAAAATACATATTGTTTAAAACATGGGCAAAATTTATGTTTTATTTATGCTGTAAATTAATTATAAAATATTAAAAGGATTTTAGATTATTCATCATGAATAATCTAAAACTATAAAAAAGCCTCCTGAATGCATGCACTTGTTACTTTTATTTTACTTGTTTAAATACAATAGGTTAAATTATAAAATATTATGAGTCTCTATAACTTTTTCTTATAGATAGCATGAAAAAGCCTAACTTATAAAATTATAAGTTAGGCTTTTTAACACAATATTATTATTAGAAAATCTGACCAACTGTAATTAAACTCCATGTTTTTTAATGAATTTTCATACATATAACCATCCAAATAGGGTGCTTTTTCTTTGTTGTATAGAAATTATGTAATAAGCATGAATTTGTATGCTGTATACAATAAATAAAAGCTTAACTTTTCTCTATACTCTATAAATCCCTTAAATAGACGGACTCCTTACCAATATTCAAAAACGATTGCATTTTTGAATTTGTGTTCCGGTTTTTCTTGACCTGGTCAATGAATAACTACACATAAACTCCTTATATCTCTAGATAAACTACCGATTAGCTCCATATAGACTCTAGATAACTTATATAGAATACAAGTTATCAAGGAGGTAAGAAAAAAATGAACTTTATGAAACGAGCAATTCTCAGTATGAAAAAAAGAGTAGGAACATCATTAATTTTGATGGCAGTCTTCCTAATTGTTACAAATTTAGTGTTGGCAGGATTCACAATCCAAAATGCATCAAAAAAAGCTGCTGATGCAGCAAGAAAAAAACTGGGTGCAGATGTTACTTTAGGTCTTGATTTTGACAAATTAGGTCAACAAGCTAGGGAAACTGGAGAGATGCCTAATCCGCCGAAGCTCAACACAAAAGAAGCAGATCAATTAGCGAAGTCAAAGTATGTAAAAGACTATAATTATATAACCAATACTTTCGGAATTTCGGATGGGTTGAAACTAGTAGGAGCTTTAGAAGAAGAAGGAAAAGGTAAAGCGGGAATGGCGGGTGTACGAGGCGGTTCAAGCTCAGGTACAGAAATAGATATGAATGCTTCATTTATGATAGAGGGAGTTCGCAAGACTGCATTACAAGAAAGCTTTAAGAACGGAAAAAGTAAAATCATTGATGGGAAATCAATTACAGAACAGATGAAAGATCAGAATGTAGCTTTAATGGAAAAACGATTAGCGGAACAAAACAATTTGAAAGTAGGAGACAAAGTTAAAGTTCAATCAGGCGATAAGAAGGAAACCCTTGAAGTTGAAATTATCGGTATTTACGAAACGAATGAGCAAGCAATGGGACAACATGCCCCTCCTATAATGGATCCAGCTAATAAGCTATATATGCCTTACTCTACTATGAAAAAATTAGAAACAGATGAAGGTATGGGTAGCATTCAAGTCGTGTATTTCTTGAAAGATCCACAAGACATTGATGCATTTAAAAAAGAAGCGAAAAAATCTAATATTGATTTTAATTATTTTAAACTAGATGCACATGATTCATTGTACAAACAAATGATTGGGCCTATCGAAAATATCTCATCTACTTCTCAAATGATTATTTATATTGTATCAATTGCAGGTGCGATTATATTAGGGTTAATCATTATGTTATCGATTAAAGCACGTCGTAAGGAGATGGGGATTCTATTGTCCATTGGAGAGAAAAAGTGGAAACTGATGGCGCAGTTCGTAGTAGAAGTAGTATGTATCGCTATCTTAGCATTTGGATTATCCGTATCAACAGGAGCTAAAGTTTCTCAATATATAGGGGATAATTTACTTTCGAGTGAAATTGCTACAGCAAGCGAAGAAACAGACATCCCACAAAATGGTACTGTAATGATGCCTGGACCTGGTGGTACTCTACAAAACCAAAAAGAAGATCCAATTGATAAAATTGATGTAAGTGTAACAGGAGAAGATGTAGGGAAAATGGGGGGGATTGGACTAGCTATTGCTATATTAGCAACGCTTCTTCCAGCATTATCTATTCTACGCTTAAATCCAAAACAAATTCTTTTAAAAGATGAATAAGGAGGATCGATATGGAAACGATTTTACAATTTAAAAATTTGGATTATTATTATGAAAGTAATGGGAAAAATGTAGCGATACTAGATAATGTTAACTTTTCTTTTCAAAAAGGGCATTTCTACACGATTTTAGGACCATCTGGATCTGGTAAAACCACAACTCTGAGCTTAGGTTGTGGACTGGATGTCCCTAAAAATGGTTATGTACTGTATAATGGCAAAGATATTCGAAAAATTGGTTTGGATCGATACCGTAATCAAAATGTATCTGTAATTTTCCAATCTTATAATTTGATTACCTATATGACTGCTCTTCAAAATGTCCTAACAGCAATGGAAATTACAGGTGTTAAAGTGCAAAATAAAACGGCAAGGGCATTAGAATTATTAAAGAAAGTAGGACTTACAGAAGTAGAAGCGAAACGTAACGTTCTGCAACTAAGTGGCGGGCAACAACAGCGTGTAGCAATCGCTCGAGCGTTATCTTGTAATGTTGATTTACTGATTGCGGATGAGCCGACAGGAAACCTCGACGAAGAAACGGCAATGGATATAATAGAGCTGTTTCAAGAACTTGCACATAAAGAAAATAAATGTATTATTGTTGTGACGCACTCACAGGAAGTTGCTAAAAAATCAGATCGTGCAGTTTATTTAAGTAAGAAGAAGTTGGTAGTAAACGAAATTTAATATAAACACCCTAGCTTTTTAATTCACATAATTTTCGAAAATCGGTTTCTTCAAATGTTTATATTTGATATACAATAAAACCAAGCCATAATCAAAATGGTCTCCCTGTATTGAATGTTAAGATAGTTTGTTGTTCCCTTTTTAACAATATTTGAAAAAAGAACTTGTAGGATATTCTACAGGTTCTTTTTGTTATGATCGGTTAACTATATGATTGAGTAATTACATATAAAAAACGGGACATTACCTAGATGTATGATCTAAATACTGTCCCGTTTAACTGTTTTTCTGTATAGTTATTGAAGAATTAAACCTACAATCATAATTAAACTAAATACTATCATCCAACCAAACGCACAATAGCCGAAAATTCTAATCCATTTAGGTAATTGATTCATGTTAACTTTATTTGTGAGAACTCCTTGCATAGAAAATATCATTTTTTGATCTCTATCCCTATTATTTTGTTGTTCATACATAACATCATCACCTTTCTAGAACTATTGTATGTATAATCTATCAGTCTGGAGATAACTAAGTACAGAATATTAGACGAAATAAAAGTGATTTGACAATTATAGTGGAGGATTCTCTTTTCCAGTACTGTATACTATATTTCAAAAAACTAAAATTTGATTACTCAAAAGCTATATATACTAAAGTATTTGCTCATTTAAAACATAGTAAACCTTTTAACAAGAGATGCTTATTATTCGGTATTGAATAATTTGGATAAATTCACTTGTACTTCTTAGCGTTTAGATACGTATATGTGCAATAAAGTAGGAGCAGCTTAAATTCATTACTATGATTTATTCGTTACTTTTAAAGAATCTAACACTATTTTGGTTGCGTCTGCAATAAGTTTATCATCGTATTTCGCATCCTCTTTAGCATGATTAGAAAGTATCGCAAGAACAATTGGCTTTTTATTTGGTGGCCAAATGATTGCGATATCATTCCTTGTTCCATAAGACCCAGAGCCAGTCTTATCGGCTACTTCCCATTCTCCTGGAACTCCAGCACGAATTAAGTTGTCCCCCGTAGTATTCTTTTTCATCAAATCTATTAAAAAGTTCTTTTTCTCAATTGAAAGTATATCGCCTAGCGCGTATGCTTGAAGACTAGTAGCTAATGCCTTTGGGGTACTAGTATCACGAGTGTCTCCTGGCTGCACTTCGTTTAATTCTGGTTCAAAACGTTCAGGATTTGTGACAGTATCTCCTATTTCTCTCAGTGATTTTTTGAATTCGCTTGGCCCACCTAATTGTTTAAGAATCAAATTTTGTGCAGTATTATCGCTATATCGAATGGAAGCATCCGCAAGCTCTTTCAGAGTCATACCTGTATCTACATATTTTTCAGTAATTGGATTGTAATTCACAAGATCTTTGCTAGTATACTTAATTCTTTGATCTAAATCTTCTATTGATTTCTTTTGTAACAGTGCTCCCACAGCAAGGGCTTTGTGGGTAGATGCGTATGCAAACCGTTCATCTGAACGATAAGTAACAGTTTGATTCAGACCTGTGTCCAGTGCATAAATACCAAGTTTAGCATCATATTCTTTTTCAAGTTTAACAAAAGATTGATTACTTATATGTTCTTGTTTGGTTTGTTTGGGGGATTCAGATTGAGTATTACTATTGGAACAACCTAAAAGCGTTGCACATGAAAGTAATACTACAGGTAACATCTTTTTATAATGTGAAGTGCGAAAAAACTTCTTTGAAACTATCATACATTTTCAACCTCTTTCAAGAATATATGGATTTTGTTTAGGTATTTTACATACCGATACAATTAACAAATGTACAAGGTAGCACTCCTCTTGTATCTCTTGCATTACAAAATGAGAGAACTATAAAGAACACCTTTTTTATACGTAATAGACAATCTAAGTAACACATTTGTTCCATTTATGATTAAGATTTTGAATATATCCATTAATTTTGTTTTTAAGAATCACAAAATCCTCCTTTTTTAAACTCCACTTAATTTAATATGGATTTAGATTGAGTTTCTCTCGTAACGGGAATTTCAATTGGATAGCGCATATATAACAACCTTGTTTCGGATAGAATAGGTAATAACAACTACTGATTTCATGTTAAGTGAGGTGTTATATGATACATACGACAAAACAAAAAAGACTTGTGGTGCAAAGTATAACTACATTTAGTCTACTAATAACGACTATCTTTACACCCATGCTTATTTACATTGTTTATGGATTACAGATCTCGAAAGGCTTTGAGGGATACTGGCCATCAATCTTGTTTTATACAACCTATATGACGGGTGTGTTTATCTGGATACCTATTGTGAATAAGGCTGGGATTCAACGCTCCTTATATTGGGCTGTTTCTATTCTGATAGTATCATTACTTAGTGTTACTTTCTTTGGATGGAGTTCAAAATGGCTAGAAATAAGTGCGTTAGTTTCTGGTTTTGCAGTTAGTACAATTTCTACCATGACGAGTACTTTATTGTTTCTACATGTTGAAGGCGGGGGAAAGATTTATAATAAAAATCAACAAGCCATTATTATTGGTATCGTTTTTCTTTTACTGATCATCGTATTGTTAGCGATTAGTTTTCTATCGCCGCCGCTGATAACATGCATATATGGGATTTGTTTAATCAGTATCCTGTTTGCTATAAAAAAGATGCCGAGAGCGGAGTTAGCCAAAGGGTTTTTACCTATCTCCATCGTATCGGTAGTAGGAAAGTTTCTTTTTGTCTCAATGCTTATTCTTTTGATACGAACAAGTCGTAACATAAATAATGAACAATATATTTTCTGTTTTTTTCTACTCTCTATAGCGCTTATTTGTTTCATGTTTTTGAGTTTGTTGAAAGGAAAGTTCTTTCATAAACTTTCATCTTCTTTACCAATTCGATTAAAGGCAGAATCATTTTTACTTGGATTAGGAAATGGATATTTATTTTTGATAGGTATTTTTTATAGTTTTACTTTCTATAACATGTTAACCTGTATTTTCATTGTAGTTGGCCCATACCTATTAGGGATTTTGATGTCCATATTTTTAGATATCAAAGCTGCTAAGAAAGTTAATCCAACCTATTTGTTTTTAGTAAGTACCTTAATCATGATATTCGGGTTTTATTCTCCACTATTTATAGTCCTTAGCGTTACATTTGGGAGCTATGCCATTAATAGTATTTCTTCTCAAAATAATATGAAAGTATATATGGTGAATGCTACACACAGAGAGCTTTCTTTACTCATTTACACAACATGGAGAAATATTGGGAATATATTTTTACAATTTTTTATATTGATTGTGATTGTGGGAGTAGGGGTGTTTTATGATGTCGAATGGTCGCAACTTTTCCAAACAATTGTTGGGAAGAGTCAAATGCAGATTGAAGGGTTATCCGTACAACGATTGATGTTTATGTTAGGAATTTGCTGTTGGCTTGGCATGGTGGGCTTAGGTATGTGGATTGGTAAAAAAGCTAATCCCAATATTGCTTGAAAAGTATCTCGAAAAATATCGGTACTAAAAAATGGAGCACCACAAATATCTGATTGTAGCTTTTAGTTTGTCCACGATCTAAGTAACATAAGGTGGATGGTAAAAATAAAGGGCGTAAAAAAACGAGATGTAATCGCATCTCGTTTTTTTATGTTATGTGAAGTGTCAGATCAATTTAAAAAACTAAAGGGGTACCATTCGTATTATGGTCACGAATATGTCAGTACCCATATCGCTTGTCACTTTTTAATAGAACTTGGTTACGAATGGGAGTTTATCGAAAAAGTGTTAATGATTACAGATTTTCATATGAAGATGTTACATGGCGGAGAAGAAGCAGTGCGTGAAATCTATCATTACTGCGGTGATGTGTTGCTATTATTATGGGAGGTTTATCATTAGGGATGCATGGACCGAGTGCACTAAATTTAACGTTTCCCATCAACTTTTGGATTTTAACACTATATTTGGCGATTTTCGGTACGTTGTTAGCATTTTATATTCAATTAATAATGATACGGAAAACATCCCCCATACGTGTAGGCTTACTCATGGGAACAGAACCAGTTTTTGCTGCTCTTTTTGCTGTTATGTTATAGTAGGGGGAGAATATTTAAGTTGGATAAAGTAGATTGGGGGAGCCTTAATTGTTATCGCTACATTACGGTCGCCATTTAGAAAATAGAATACGTCATAAAACGAAAATCCAGCCTATTGATTCCTAATAAGTTTATACTTACTACAAAAACAAACAAACTCGTCCTACTAAGAGGAGAGTTTGTTTGTTTTTTGTTTAGATAATGGAATGTTCATGCAAAATTGTACACTATGTTCCATATTATTTATAGAATATTTTATACCTAGCGTTTCAAGAATTTGTTTAACAATATATAGCCCTAAACCACTACCTCCAGTATTTCGATTCCTTGATTTTTCAATTCGATAAAATGGTTTGAAAATTTGCTGTATATCCTCTTCTTTAATATTGACACCTGTATTCATAATTTGCATTTTGATTTGACCTTGTTTAGAATCCTCACTTAACTTTATATAGACTTTTTCATTATGTGGTGAATACATAACCGCATTATGGATAATATTTTTACATGCTTTTTCTAAAAGAACACAATCTGTATAAACAGAAAGGTCAGAATCAATTTCTTTTATTATTTGGATGCTTTTTTGAGAAGCAAAAAATTCGAGATCTTTTGTGATTGTACCTATTAACTTTGAAAGATTAACTTCTTCTACTTTTAGTTTAAAGGTGTGTTGTTCTAACTTCGACATGCTTAAAATTTCACGAACTAATTGTTCCATACTTTCAATAATTTGATGATTTTTCTTTAAATATTGATCACGATTTTGATAAGGGCCAATATTGTATATCATCCCTTCTAAGTATCCTTTCATTACAGTAAGAGGGGACTTTAATTCATGTGCTACAATCGCAAAAAACTCTCTGCGTTTTGTTTCTATTTCTCTTTCTTTTTCAATATCATTTTTTAATTGTTGATTTGCTTTTTTTAAATCAAACATAGCTTGTTGTAAGTTAATAGACATGTCATTCAAACTGTTAGATAATTCTCCTAACTCATCTGTAGAGCGAACTTCAATTTTTTCGGAGAAATCTAAATTTGCCATCTTTTGTGCACCTTCATTAATATAAATAAGTGGCTTTGTAATAAACCTGGAATAGAAATAAGCACTCCCTACACCAATTACGAGTACAATGATACTAATATAGGGAAGAAAGCGTACTAAAACCTGTGAAGCTTCATCAATCGGTTGAAATGTTGCGAACACTACAAGCGTTAAACTACCATCTTGGAATTGAATTGGTTTCGTAACGTTATATGAATTGCTAAGGGTACCTGCATTCTCGAATCGTGTTGCTTTAGTAACAACTTTTGCTTGCGTACCACTTTGAATAAAAGAAAATGAAGGAGAGTAAATAATTATTCCCTCTTTATTTTGAAGTGAAAGCATTGCATTATTTTTTTTTGCGTATTCATCAAAAAGTGGTATCGCATCTTGAAACGTAAGATCTTTAGACTTATCAATTATTTCTTTTATCCCTGTTTGAAGTTGATCTGTTTTGTATTGCTCATAAAACGTAGGGAGAAAGAAGTATAAGGTTAAATAAATCAATACTGCAAAGGATAACAAAATGAGAGATGTAGTCATAAAGAGTTTATAAGTAATTTGCTTCATCTTCATGATTTTTACAATTCTATTCATCAATTTTATAACCAATACCCTTTATTGTTTTAATGTAAGGGATAGCTAATTTTTTACGTAGGTTTTTAATATGTGTATCAATTATTCGTGTTTCTCCAAAATAATCGTATCCCCAAACTTTTTCAACGATATTTTCTCTTGTGAGTACTTTTCTCTCATTTTGAAATAGTAGTTGTAGAATTTCAAACTCTTTTGTCGTTAATAAAATTTCAACGTCATTTACATATACTCTATATGCATCAACATCGACACGCACTTCTTTAAACACCAAATGATTATTTACATTTTTATCATAGCTCCTTCTCAGTACAGCTTCGACTCGTCTAATCAAAACATGAAACGAAAAGGGTTTTGTTATATAATCATCGATTCCAAGATCAAATCCTTTCATTTGATCTTCTTCTTCTTCTAACGCAGTTAGCATAATAATTGGTATATTTGACTGGCTTCGAATCATCTTTGAAACTTCAAATCCATTAAGATTGGGCATCATTACATCTAGAAGAATTAAATCAAAGGATTGCTTATTAAATTGTGTCATACCCTCTAATCCATCTGATGCAACTACAACTGTATACTGTTGTGTCATTAAAAATTGTTTAATTAATTCTTGAATTTCTTGATCGTCTTCTACCACGAGAATATGATAGTTCCTCATAATATCACCTCTGGTAGTCATTATAGCCTTACTATCTGGAGTTTATGTGGAGATGCATTACGAGACTTTACAATACGTTTATCGTGTTAGCTCCACGTTCAAGATTGTGTGTTATCAGCTAATAAGTATTAATAGCCATATTACTTTTTGGGGATGAATAATTGTGCGCTTAAAAATACTCAGCGTATAAAAAATGAACGATTAATATTTACGGAAAACTAATGTATAATAATGTAAACTTATACTGTATGAAAATATACTTTCGCTTCTTTACTAGAAGGGGAAAAGGAAATGAATTTCAATATAAAAGAAGCTACCGAAATTCTGGAGCGTGCGCCACAAACTTGGGAGTTTTTTTATCTAGTCTCTGTTTAATCGGTAATCACCTAAATAACAACTCTCTTGGTAAACCAAAAGTTTAAAGGTACAAACTAGGGATTATTTATATAATGCGAGAAAGGTTGTGAAATTATTTGAGGGGTTATAAAGCAATGCTATTTGATTTAGATGATACGTTACTTGATAGGGATATGGCAGTAAATAAATTGTTTTCAATTATTTTAGAGAAGTTTTATGGGGATGTTAAACAACATGCAGTAAAAAACGAAATGTTACAAAAATTCAAGGAATATGATAAAAAAAGCTATGGGCACAGTGATAAAGTAAAGGTTTTGGAATCATTTTTTGATGAATTCCCACCGAAATATAGATTGCCATGCAATTACATTCAAGGCTTTTGGAATAATAATTTCCCTAAATGTTTTTCTATAAACCAAAGTACTATTAATATTATAAATACTATAAAGTTGCATGTTAAAGTTGGAATTATAACAAACGGATCAACTCAAAGACAAAAAGCTAAAATAATTAATACGAATTTGAATTGTTATTTTGATACAATCATTATTTCTGAAGAAGTGGGATTTAGTAAACCTGACAAACGCATATTTGAATTAGCATTAAATAAGCTAAATGTGCAACCAGAAGATGTACTATTTGTTGGAGATGACTTAGAAAAGGATATTTCTGGTTGTCAAAATGCAAATATAAAGGGCATTTGGTTTAACCCTCATATGATCAAGAATACTACCGAAATAAAACCATATGCCGAGATTACTTCTTTTGATAGTTTATTAAGTTATTGTGGAGAGATACATTTTCAAAAACAGTGATAGATTACCCTTAATTTCATTGACCGTATGAAAAGTTTAAAAATAATATTTATTTACAACGGCATAAGGAGCATATTGAGCCAGGGCAAATCATTTATGTGTGTTAATGAAGAGCTGCAAAGCATGTTTAATATATGCCTTATAAATTATAGAGGAGTGAGACTATGGAAATAAAGAAAGTAGTAATCGGCGGAATAAATATAGCGGTCATAAGAAACGATACGCTAGTGATATCCGACGTTCAATCTGCATTGGATCTTATGGCAACAGTTCAATATGAGGTAGATGCGAAACGTATTATTATCCACAAATCATTAATAAGTGAAAGTTTCTTTGATTTAAAAACACGTCTTGCGGGTGATATTCTTCAAAAGTTTATAAATTACAGAGTAAAGATTGCTATCGTTGGGGATTTTTCTTTTTACACTAGTAAAAGCTTAAAAGACTTCATTTATGAATGTAATAAAGGTAATGATATTTTTTACTTAGCAACTGAGCAACAAGCAATTGAAAAATTAAGTACATTAAAGTAATCTAATCAATCTGTTTTTGTTCCAGTGAATTTTTTAAAATAAATACAATCACACTTTTCTTTTTCTAAATCTTGATTCAAAGTAGATACTCTTGCATAATCATATTCCACTAAAATACCCCTCTTTTTCACGTCGCTTATGACTATCTGTTATCTATACGATATATAGGAACTAACGTTTGTGATAAACTAAAAGATGGATAAAGGGGGCGTTTACTTGAACAATTTTAATGATATAATCCAAAATTTAAATAACATAGTATATAAACCAAATAACTTAATGATCACTAATTTAAAAGAAGAAAAACAAAACTCGGAGTATGCAGGGGCGTTATTTCACTTAAATAACAAAACGATACGTTTTAGAGTATCAAAAATTACTCCTAATAAAATTGGTCAATTTGTTTCTTTTTGGGAAAAAAATGAAAACATGCAAAATCAAGCATTTTCTTATGACTCTGCTCCTGACTTATTAGTTATCACTTGTATAGACGATAATAAACTAGGACAATTTATTTTCCCAAAAGAGATTCTTCTTAAAGAGAAAATATTGAAAACTCAAAGTCAAAAAGGAAAGATGGCTATGAGAATTTATCCGATTTGGGATATCCCTGTTAGCAATCAAGCTAAAAAGAGCCAAATGTGGCAACTTCAATATTTTGTTGATTTAAGTGATACTAATAATTTATCCATAGACAAACTATTACATTTATATTCGTAGCTTCTTGTTTTAGTTTTGTATGTGGCTCCAAAAAGTAGGTTTTTTTCTGTATCGCAGAGGCATTTATAATAATGCCTCTTATTTTAATTTTCATATTAAGTTATCTTGTGAATTAGAATTTTTTGTACCGGTACAGTTAAACGAAATGTACATTGTTACAGTACCCCATCAAATTTACAATCAGCATATACTATTTTAACTTATAACTAATAAGGGGTGCTGAATATGACAAGATTACAAGATCGGCTTTTTACAAGATTGAACCTTGAAAAACGTACTGAAATAAAATTTGAAGAATTAAGTACAATACTCTTTTCATTTGCACACACTATACCGTTTGAGAATTTAGATGTAATAGCAGGTAATCCGAATAAAATTTCTATGGAAAACTTACAGGAGAAAATTTTAACTAGTTCCCGCGGTGGACTTTGTTATGAATTAAATACTCTTTTTTATTATTTTTTAAAGGATAGTGGTTATGATGTACAACTCGCACTAGGTACCGTATATAAAAATGATATAAACGCTTGGGCACTTGAGGACGGACATATAACAATTATTTTAAATAATGATAACGTACGGTATTTAATTGATGTAGGTATAGCTTCGTTAGTACCTCTCGTTCCTGTACCTTTTACTGGTGAGTCTGTTTCTTCAAAAAATGGTTCGTACCGAGTGAAACGAAAAGATACGAGTAAAGGAAATTATGTTCTAGAAAGAATAGATGTTGATGGAGAATGGAAAGTTTGTCATGCTTTTTATAATCATATTATTGATGAGTTAGTAGTAAACGAGGTTCAAAGAAGAGTAATAGAAGAGGAGAAGTCTATTTTCAACAAGGGACCAATTGCAGTAAAGTTGACGAACGCTGGCCATGTCTCTTTAACGAATACTAGTTTGACTGAAATTATTTATGGAGAAAAAACGAAGCGTGAAGTTACAGAGGAACAATATAGAGAGCTTTTATATACTTTCTTTGCTATTAAGTTATGAATAAATATATAGCCGGTTCTTATTCAGAATCGGCTATTTGTATAATTTTTGGTTTAAAAGGTTTTCTTCTAATATGTTTTGGAAACTGCGGTATAGTTAGTGTTTTTAGCGTTTCTGCAGCTTCTTCATACGTATGAAAAACGGGTTCTTTTCCATTGTCTCCTTGCAAAACTAGTCCTTCATCTCGGATTACATACGGCATAAAACCACTCCTTCTAGTAAAAGAATTATGTCCTTTTGAAATAGAATGATACGATTTAAAGTTTGATTTTCTTAATAGATATAATACACTAGAACAGTATAAAAAAATATGTACAATGAATTTTGAATGTAAAGGAAGATCATTATGTCAGTTATCGATAAATTGAAACTTAATAAGTATACAAATATGGTCGTTATTAACGAGCCAAGTGATTATGACATTTTCACAGGTAAAGAAACTTCGTTTTCAAAAGAACACGATGCTATTTTTATTTTTGTAGAAACGCTTGATGAAATGGTGAAACAAACGAATTTTATTATTAATAATGAAGAATTACTAAATGAAAAAGGGTATGTGTTCTTCGCATATCCGAAAAAAGGTAATTCTCGTTACAGTACGTTTATTCACCGTGATGAGATGTTTCCAGCATTACATGTTGGGGAAGATGGGTATGTAGGAAAAAGCGATATTAAATTTGCGCGAATGGTAAGTATGGATGACGTCTTCACAGTTGTTGGTTTAAAGCGTGAAAAGAAAAAAGCGAAGAAAACACCTGCTGCGAGTCAATGTGTTGCTGATTATGCAGATCGTATTCAAGATGTTGAAGCATTATTGGCTAATCATCTAACTGAACTTAAGTTTTATCAAAGTTTAACTCCTGGATATCAAAAAGATTGGGCGCGTAATCTTTTTTCTGTAAAACAAGAAAAAACACGTGAAAAACGTCTTGAGAAAATGATTGAAATCCTTTCACAAGGATATAAAACAATTGAATTATTCCGTAAGAAAAAAAATAACGATTAGGAAAGTCATAATGATGCAACAATTAATTGCGATGAGTACATTGAAAAAAGGATTCCTTTCAGTATACTAAAGTATGTTCTTATATTTAAATAATTAGCAAAAGAGAAAAGGTGTTTGAAATGAAATCGTATATTGTAGTTGGAGCTGGAATTTTAGGAGCGTCTACTGCTTATCATCTTGCTAAGGCTGGTGCGAACGTTACTATCGTAGATCGCCAACAATTAGGTCAAGCAACTGATGCAGCAGCAGGTATAGTATGTCCATGGCTTTCACAACGTCGTAATAAAGCGTGGTATAAAATCGCTAAGGGCGGTGCACGTTACTATTCTTCGTTAATTCAGCAATTAGAAGAAGACGGTGAAACGGATACAGGATACAACCGTGTAGGTGCAATTAGTTTACATACTGACGAGAAAAAGCTAGATCAAATGGAAGAGCGAGCTTATAAACGACGTGAAGATGCGCCAGAGATTGGTGAAATCACTCGTTTATCAGCTGAAGAAACGAAAAAATTATTCCCAGCATTATCGGAAGAATATAGTTCTGTTCATATTAGTGGAGCTGCACGAGTAAATGGAAGATCATTACGCAACGCATTAATAAGCGCTGCGAAAAAACATAGTGCAACTTTCATAAAAGGAGATGCAGTATTAGTCCGTGAAGGGAATCATATTACTGGAGTTAAAGTAAACGACGAGACAATTTTAGCAGAAAAGGTAATTATAACTGCAGGCGCTTGGGCGGACGAAATATTAAACCCATTAGGTATTAATTTCTTAGTTACGTTCCAAAAAGCACAAATTGTTCATTTGCATATGGAAAATACTAATACAGAAAATTGGCCAGTTGTTATGCCGCCAAACGATCAATATATTTTAACATTTGACAATGGTCATGTCGTAATTGGTGCAACACATGAAAATGATACTGGTTTCGATCATCGTGTAACAGCGGGTGGTTTACATGAGGTATTCCATAAAGCATTAACAGTTGCGCCTGGTTTAGAAGATGGTACAATGCTTGAAACGAGAGTTGGATTCAGACCATTTACACCAGGATTCTTACCTGTTATCGGACCATTACCTAACTTTGAAGGTATTCTCGTTGCGAACGGATTAGGAGCTTCAGGTTTAACGGCTGGTCCATACTTAGGAGCAGAACTGGCTAAACTAGCGCTCGGACAACCTATTGAATTAGATATAAATGATTATGATGTTGCTGGTGCAATTGAATAATAAAAAAGATTAGGATAGAATCCTAATCTTTTTTATTTATACTTAATTACTATATGGAGTGGGGGTTCTTTTGAATAAAAACACTACTGACAGAATAATAATTACAGCCTTCAAACTGCCCCAATATGGATAAACAGCATGGTCTGTTAAACTAGCATATTGAAAAATATTCTCTAAACCGAAAATCCCTATCATGACTGCTAAAAGGAATGAAGCTGATCCAAACCTCCCATTACGATAGAGGGTAAATAAATACACCGCGAAAATTAGTGGTAAGATAATTTGTAGTACGATTGTCATAGTTCGTCCCCCAGATTATTTATAATTATATTATATACAAAATTGTAATAAAAAGGAATGTTGGTTGTTTGATACTAATAGAACTACTCTAATCATATTCTTCTATAAAAAAGAATAAAAAGGAGTGTACAGTTAATTGACAAAAGTTAAAGTTAGTTTACGACCCATTGTTCATAATATAAATTTACCGACTGTAATGAAAACAACTATACTTCCGGGTGATTCAACTGAAAGACTATTTATTGCAACACAACTGGGAGAGATTTTTTACATAGGAGACGGAGTTATAAAAACATTTTTAAATATCCGTCCGCAAGTTATCAAGTTAGGTACATCTGAAGAAGGCGTTTCTAGTAGTGGCTATGATGAACGTGGATTGCTAGGTCTAGCGTTTCATCCACAATTTTATCAAAACGGTTTATTTTATCTTCATTATTCAGTAGCTGGAACTCAAGGACCGGGTGCGCTTACTGAACAATTTAAACCGAATCCTTGTGACCCTAAAGCTTTAAACTTAAAGTGGGTAAATAGAGATACTCAATATGATCATATCGATACAGTTGAAGAATGGACTTTACAATCACATGGTCAACCTCAAAAAAGACGAACATTACTTAATATAAGAAGGCCCTTTTTTAATCATAACGGAGTCAATAGTTTAAACTTTTCACCGGAGACTGGAAAACTTATTTATACAAATGGAGATGGTGGATCGGGTTATGATCCATTTAATTTAAGCCAGGATGATTTAGAAATAGCAGGTAAAATAATTGAAATCGATGTAAGTAAAAATACATTCATACATAATCCGCCAGTTGTTACACGTTTCAATGAACTTCCTTTATCTATACAAGAAACACTTACAGTAATTGCGAAAGGAGTTCGTAATATAACAGGTATTTCATTTCAAAGATTTTATAATCAATTTGTAAAATATGCTGGAAATGTCGGACAGGATATTGTAGAGTCTATTTTTTCGTTTGTTCATTATAAACCAATCCCGGTTACCGAACTTGTTCAAACGTATTTAATGAGATCTACTCCTAATCAAGAAGGATTTATTAACTTTGGTTGGCGAGGATGGGAAGGAGACTTGCCCACCTCTTTTATAAGACACTGTTCTGAGAATCCTACTTTGGATGAGAGAACAATGGCTTATTATGATGAAACAATACAAACATCAGTGAAGCGTATTCAACCTCTTATTAGTTATTTTCATAAAGATTCTAGACCGGATAAGTTTGGAGGAACTGCACTTACAGGAGTTCAGCCATATATGGGAACTGCAATCCCGAATTTAAATGGTAGTGTTGTGTTTACTGATCTCGCCAAGAAAGAAGAATCTCAATCTCCAGTTAAAGGCGTTTTAGCTTATACTAGAGCAGGTACAGACGGTAAACATAATGACTTTCATGCTATTGAAACCAATTATGATTTTGGTGCTCAGGCAGCTTATTATGTTAGTTTGGCAACAAATTTGGATCAAACTAGATTATATTTAGGAGTGTATGGTTCTATGAAAGTATCTGATTTTAATAAAGGTACTATTTTTGAAATTGTTCCTTGATACGATATAAACTCTCAGTCTAAATTCTTCAAAATGCACGATCTGTTGTCCCCCTAAAAATACTTCTATGTATAAACGACTATTGTATAGTGATCGATAACCAGCAGAAAGTAACGCATAAACAAAAAGTGTATGAATAATATAGGAAGTGATGAATTAGGTATATTTAGGGGGGATTTTGATGAATCGGTTTGTGCGTTATTGGTATCAACTGATGATAGAGCAGGATGCGAATTTTGTTCATAAAAGAAAGTTTTCCCTTGTAAATAAGTTAGTAATTACAGCTTTAATGAGTGCATTGGCCACCATGTTTCAAGCGGCAGGGAACTTAATTCCTGGTATAGGATTACTCATTAGTCCATTTGCGACGTTACCGATTTTTTTTGCTATTTGTTATTCTTTTCGTGAGGGAATACTCTCTTATGTCCTTACTATTTTCCTACTATTTATTATTCAACCAAGCGAACTATTTGTTTTCCCTTTTACTACAGGTTTATTAGGTATAGCATTAGGAGTATCCTTTCTACAATTAAAGAGGAGAATATGGGTTGTTTCCTTTTCTGCGACATGCCTACTTATAGGTATTATTATCGTTCTCGATATTTTCCATTTTCCAGTACTCGGTCCTGCTGTTCATACAACTATGGATATAAAAATTATTTCATTAATATTTATACTGAGCTTTCTATACTGCTGGATCTATGCAGGTCTTTGTAGAATAATGATGAATAGATTATTTAAAGTATTGTATTAATAATGTCATAAAATATTTTTGAACGAATATACGTGTGATGCCATAAAAGTTTAAAAAGAATCAATAAACATAAAAAAGGCTACTGTTTAGTGCCAAAATAATTTACAATATAAACTTTTCTCGGATATTTTCATAGATTGGAGAATAATTCATGACTAACGTTGCGATTAGAAGACCGAATTCGAATGATTTAGATGAACTGTACTTGTTTTTCCGCATGGTTATTACGAATACATATAAAGATGAAGGATTATCACAATTATTGGATGACAAAGAAAATGAAATTAATACGAAAAAGCAATATTTGAAAAATGATTTTGATAGTAATGGAGAAAATCGTTACTTTTTATTAGCAATAGATACAAGTAACGAAAAAATCATTGGAACAATTGAAGTCGGTCCAGCAAGTACATTGATTAATAGTTGTACTGGCGATGTACTTAAAAATTCATATGAAATAGGAACTGTATTTGTCCTTCCTGAATACCAAAGAAAGGGTATAGGGAGTTTACTACTAAATGCAATGTATCTTACATTATTTAGCAGAGGGATAACCGAATACTGTTTAGATAGTGGATACAAAAAAGCACAAAGTATATGGACAAAAAAGTTTGGAAAACCTAGTTATGTACTGAAGAATTATTGGGGAGAATCAAGCGATCATATGATTTGGAAAAAGAGTTTGCATGATATACCTATTATATTTGAATTATAAAATGAAATATACCTCTGAACGTAGCTTTTCTTACATATGTATGCTATTATTTATCTTTATAATAAAAGAGGACGTGAATGAACTTGATTAAAATTAATATTCCTGAGGCTGATGTTTCAATTACTGAACGTAAACAAGTTATTAAAGGAGACGAGCCGATAATTACTCCTATTAACGGTTTTATCGATTTCCACTTGTTTCCTAGAGATAAAGGCGGCATTTTTATGTTTTACAATATTAATGACGAACTTCTTTTCGTAGGTAAAGCTCGTAAGATTAGACAACGTATTAAGAAACATTTTGAAGACAATGTTTCACCAATTAAAAATCACCGTGATGAAGTATACCGCATTGATGCATGTATCGTAGAAGATCCAACAGAAAGAGAAATTTACGAAACATATATCATTAATGAATATAAAGCAAAATATAACGTTGATAAAGTATTCTATAAATAAGCAACATAAATAAAAAACAATCCTAGCATATATACTGGGATTGTTTTTTATTTAGCTTCATTCTTCATTTCTTTCTCCTTTTTTAAAGTGATTAGCAACAATTAAACAGAAAAGCCCTATAAATAAAATTATTACTCCAAGCGTTTTATGTTTTCCTTCAAAGAAAGGAATGTCTGAAATAACATTAGTCATACATAACCCTAAAAACACAAGGATGGGTCCCACCCAAAGTAATACATTGCCGAATTTTGTATGCTTCCACATATTAACCCTCCTCGATTCTCTTTACATATATATCCATAATTTAAAAGTAAATTCATAGAGAAATATAGTTTTTTTCATATCGAAAATTTAACCTTCATATATTGGTACAAGCAAACGAGAAAGGAGACCATCATGAATTGGTTAGAAGCTTTTATTTTAGGCATAATTCAAGGTTTAACAGAGTTTTTACCAATAAGTAGTACAGGGCATCTTTATTTAGGAAGGCATTTGTTTCAATTAGATGAAGCAGGATTGTTTTTAGATACGATGCTGCATATTGGGACTTTGCTTGCAGTGTTTATTTATTACAAAAAAGAATTTATATATTTAATTAAAAATCCATTTTCAAAGCTAATGTTATTACTTATTGTCGGGACGATACCTGCGGTCGTAATCGGATTATTATTTAAAGATTTCTTTGAAGGTATTTCAAAAACAGGTATCACCATTGGTTGGGAGTTTTTAGTGACAGGTTTATTTCTGTATATGGCCGATAAACAAAAGAATGGTCGTAAAAAAATGGATGACATTACATATAAAGATGCATTTATCATCGGTTCATTTCAAGCAGCTGCTATTTTCCCTGCAATTTCTCGCTCTGGTATGACAATTGTCGCTGCATTATGGAGAAAGCTAGACCGTGAAACAGCTGCTTACTTTTCTTTTTTATTATCAACACCAGCAATTGTCGGAGCTATCATCTTGCAATTTGTTGATGTTTTTCAAGGGAAAGCAGAATCTATTTCTAGTACATCCTTAATTGTCGGAACGTTATCAGCAGCTTTCTTTGGTTACATAGCAGTTTCATGGATGATTCAATATTTAAAACGTCATTCATTAAAAGTATTCGCGTATTACGTATGGGGGCTAGGTATTTTAATTTTAACGTTGCAATTTACTCATGCATTTTAAATATAATGATAAAGAAGCTATTAGTTTAAGATCCTGTTTCATTCATACACGACAGGATCTCTTTTTATTAAGGGGGAAAATATGTTTAATAAAGCTATTGTTATTGGTGGAAGTATTGCAGGAAAACTCGCAGCAAAAGCATTATCAACTACTTTTAAAGAAGTAATCATTTTAGAGGCTGGAGAAAGATGGAACGGAATAGACTCTCGTAAAAGAGTTCCACAAAGCAATCACCCTCATGTGTTATTAAAAGGCGGAGAAAAAGCCATTGAGGAATTGTTCCCTAATATTACTAATGAATTAATAGAAGCAGGCAGCATCGTAAATAACTTTACTCGGGATTTAAAATGGCATCAATTTGGCTTATGGAAACAGCCATTTATAGGAGAAGTGCATATGATCCAACAAAGTCGTCCTATGCTAGAATCATATATTCAAAACCGAATTGAACAAGTTTCAAATATTACTACGAAGTATGAAATATTGGTTGAAGCATTACAAGTAGATGAAAAACGTAACAAAGTATATGGAGTAAAGGCTAAATGTTTAGAGAAAGGCACGCAAGAAGAAATTCACGCAGATATTGTTGTTGATGCGAGTGGATTTGGTTCAAAAAGTATAGGGTGGTTACGAGAATACGATATTGAAGTGAATGAAGAGAAAGTACGCATTGATTTATTTTACGTAACTAGAATGTTTAGGCTAAAAGAAGATGAGACGTTAGACTATTGCAATATGCTAATGTCTCCAAGTTTTCCAGAAAACCCTTATGGTGTACTTATACAAACGATTGAAGATAATCGTTATTTTGTTACTTTTAGTGGATATGCAAATGAGAAAGCACCACAAACTGATGATGAGTTTTACGATTTTGCTGAAAATCTTTCAATCCCTAATGTAACAGATTTTCTAAACAAAGCTGAGGCGATTACCGATATAAAAACGTACAAAATTCCTTATCAAGTACGTCGGAGATTTGATCTAGTTAATAATTTACCAGAGGGATTGTTAGTAGTTGGAGATGCACAATGTCGTTTTGATCCCGTTTTCGGCCAAGGTGTTTCAGTTGCAGCTATGGAAGCTCACCAATTGCAAGTACTTCTGCAAGGTAGAAAACAGCTCGATAAAACATTTACACAACAATTTTATAAAAAAACCGCTAACATAATAGAAACCCCTTGGGATATGACAACAACGGAAATATCACGTCACCCGCAGCTAAAGAGAGAATTAACTATGAAGCAAAAGTTTCAGCTTTGGTACACGAAACAAATATATCGACTATCCGCAAGTGATTCTGACGTTTATATTCGATTAGTACGAGTGATGAATTTAATTCGTAGTCCATTTCATCTTTTTCATCCGAAAGTGTTACTAGCTGTATTACTTAATCGAAAGAAATAGCAGGAATATAATCGATTAAAAAAGAATGTATAACAGTTAGTAAATCAAGAAGGAGTATACTGGATGGAAATATACATAGAGCAACTAAAGAAACAAGATGCTGAGGATTTATTTACGTTTGAACTTACGAATAAATCTTTTTTTGAAACAATGGCACCAAATCGCGGTTCAAAATATTACGATTTTGAATATTTTCAAAAACTACTAGACGATTTATTAATAGAACAGGCAGATGAAAATTCTTATTTTTATTTAATTCGTAATGAAGAAAAAGAAATTGTAGGACGAATAAATTTAGTAGATATAGATACGGAAACACGAATCAGTTCCTTAGGTTATCGAGTTGGAGAAAAGTTTACTAAAAAAGGAGTTGCAACAGCAGCTGTAAAATTAATTTTAGACTTAGCGAAAAATAATGAAATTAATGAGGTTCATGCTAAAACAACGACTAATAATCTCGCATCACAAATTGTACTAGAAAAAAGCGGATTTTCTTATAAAAACGAAGCAGATACAACTTCTGTAGAATTAAACGGAGAACATGTAAATTTTATACATTATATTTGGAGAAATACTTCGTGTTCAAAATAATAGGGGGGACTTATTCATGAAGGATTTACGTTATCCAATTGGCCAATTCACTTATGAAGGTACAATTACAGAAGAAATGATTGATAAATGGATTCAAGAAATTGAGGATTTACCAAATGAATTAACAAAAGCGATAAAAGACTTAGATCAGAAACAGCTAGATACACCGTATCGTGTTGGTGGATGGACAGTTCGTCAAGTCGTTCATCATGTTGTAGATAGCCATATGAATAGCTACATACGCTTTAAATTAGCACTAACAGAAAAGAATCCGACTATTAAGCCATATAAAGAAGAAAAGTGGGCAGAGCTACCTGATTCAAAGCTACCAGTAGATGTTTCACTTGTTATGCTAGATTCATTACATAAAAGATGGGTAAACTTATTATATTCTTTAGAAACTACGGATTTAGAAAAGACATTTAATCATCCGGAATCTGGAGAAACAAAACTTGCTGCTGCAATCGGTTTATATGCATGGCACGGTCGTCATCATACAGCTCATATTACGTCGCTCCGAAAGCGTCTAAATTGGTAAAATGGAAATTACATTAGAGAAGGCGACAGAAATTGATGCAGAAATTATTTTTCATATGCAAGTAGAATCATTTAGCTCATTATTAGAAAAGTATAAGGATTATGAAACAAGTCCAGCAAGTGAATCCATTGATAGAACAATTTCAAGAATAAATCATCCGGACGGTGGTTTCTATAAAATTATAGTAAATACGAATCTTGTTGGCGCGATATGTATTTCACGCAAAGAAGATCCCTCAAGATTTTGGATTAGTCCAATGTTTATTCATCCAAACTATCAAGGAAACGGAATTGCTCAAAAAGTATTAATTTTAATCGAAGAAATGTTTCCGGAAGCAACTACTTGGGAGCTTGCTACAATTTTAGAGGAAGAACGAAATTGTTTTCTATACGAAAAGATAGGGTATAAAAGAACAGAATTAAAAAATAAATTAAATGATAAAGCAACTTTAATTTATTATAAAAAAGAAAGGTAAAGCACATTTTAAACGCTTTACCTTTTTGTGGTCTTTTAGATTAAATATACAAATTTAGTGTATATTATTCCAAAATATTCGGGTTAGTATTTTTAAAATAGAATAAATATACAAAAACAAACTATTTTGTCGTGTATGTTACTAACGCTTTTTGAATACTTAATATGCTATCGTCGCCTTTAAATTCTTTCGTAATTGGCGCGCTCAAACTAGAAACCCAAATTTTAAGTTCTGCATCTAAATCAAAATGCCCAGCTGTTTCAATACTAAATTGTGTAATACTTTTATAAGGGATAGAATGGTATTCTGTTTTTTTACCAGTTACTCCTTGTTTATCTACTAAAATAAGACGGCGATTTGTAAATACGATTAAATCGCGAATTAATTTATAAGCATGCTCAACTTTTTCATCATCTAGCATAATCTTTTCTAAATCACGTTCTACGCTTTCTGTACTCGCATTTGATGCATTTCCTAAAATACCACTAAATAAACCCATATGAAATTCCTCCTTTATAATATGTGGAATGAGTTTCTTATATTGTACCATGCTATTGAATAAGAAATTATGACATAAGTTCAATAGTTTTTCGCTAAAGTTGCAATTAATTTATATAACCTCATCCTAAAATCTTGTGCTAACATGTAATTAAGAAAACAGAAGCAGAGGGATTAAGCATGAATAATATCGGTTTAGTTTTAGAAGGCGGCGGAATGAAGGGGTTATATACTGCAGGAGTACTCGAGTATTTTATGGAAAGGGACTTATTCTTTCCATATGTAGTCGGTGTATCCGCTGGAGCATGTATGGGAGCAACATATTTGTCACGTCAAAAAGGAAGGAATAAGAAAGTAAATACAGAGCTAGTAGCAGATCACAGATATATATCTTATCGAAACTTAATTCGAAAACGTGAATTATTTGGAATGGATTTTTTATTTGATGAAGTACCAAACAAAATTGTACCGTTTGATTTTCAAACTTTCCTAAATTCAAATGAACAGTTTGTAATCGGAACAACCGATTGCGAATCAGGACAGGCAGTTTATTATAATAAAATAGAACACGGAAATGATATTTTGAAAATTATTCGTGCATCAAGCTCTGTGCCATTTATTGCACCTGCCGTAGAATATGATAATCGAAAATTGTTAGATGGAGGGATTATAGATCCTATTCCAGTTTTCAAAGCACAGAATGATGGTTATAAAAAGAACGTTGTTATTATGACAAAGCCAGAAGGATACGAGAAGCAGCGGAATAAATTTTCTGGGCTGTCCAAAATTTTATATAGAAGATATCCGAAAATCGCAGAACTTTTAGTAGAACATTATCGTTTTTATAATGAAACCGTATCTTATATGAATCACAACGAACAAAAGGATAATTTTTATGTAATTCAGCCAAGCGCACAGCTTCCTATAAGCGGAATAGAAAGAAATAAAGAAAAGCTCGTTAATTTATATAATCTTGGATATAACGATGCTCATAATCATTATGAAAACTTATTGAATTGGATGAAGAAATAAAGGGGTGGAAAGTTGATATTAGGAAAAAAGGTTATTTTTAATGAATTGCTGAAAATGCATAGTCCTCTGAATAAGCCATTTCCTTATCGTGACACACGAAAATTGCAGCAAGACTATAAAAATACATTTACAGAGGATGACTGTATAAATGCCGATTTAAATTATTATTGGATACATACAGCAGGAACTTTGAGTAGGGTACTTAATAAAAACGAACATAAAATTTCGTTTCAACAAATACTAAGGCTACGAAAATCGTTTTTTGAATGTTTTCCGCAATATCGTATTCTTGAAACAGAAATTGTGAAATATCCCATTTTATATAGAGATTTCATGAATTTTGAAAAGGTTAGAAAACTGTTACTTTACTACCTTACTAAATAAAAACGAACAGGTTAAATGGCTTGTTCGTTTTTTAGTTCATAGAATATACAATATTACTACCTTGTTTATATAGGGATTCCTCTTATAAGAAAGAAGTACATATATAATGCTGGAAAGGAGGGAAGAGGAGTACAATTATAGTTCGCTTTTAAATAACACACGTAAGGTTCATATTTATACGCCTCATGATTATTCTCACACTTCACACCTCCAAGAACTTCTCATTGTATTTGATGGAAATTCATTTATTGAAAATCTTTCAATCACAAGAACACTTAATTATTTAATTTATGAAAAAGAAATTCAATCTTGTATTACTGTTGCAATTGATCATGTAGATCGATTAAATGAGCTCACTTATAACGATAAAATGAATAAATTTTTAACAGATGAATTACTTCCTTGGATTAAAGCTAGATATCATGCGCTTAAAGAACCAAAGCATACAACAATTGCTGGTTTAAGTCTTGGTGGTTTAGCAGCCTTTTATGCAGCACTTCAAAATCCTCATATTTTCGGGGATGTGCTGTCATTGTCAGGATCTGTACATTGGAAAAAGGAATGATTCAAAAATAATATTCCTTGGATGGAGAATCAAATTATATCTGTAAATTTAAATGCAAATCATGTTCAATTTTATATGACAGCAAGACAACTTGAAAACGAACCTCTTTTAACGGCGAATAGACACCTGTATGAAGCTTTAAAAGAAAAAAGGATATCAAACCACTTACGAAGAGCTTCAAGGCGGGCATGGTGGCATTTGGTGGCGTAAAAAGTTATCTGATGGATTGAAAACATTAAAATATACAAAAATGACACTGTAAAATGAAAGGGAGAATGAATTTATGAATCAAGATGAATTAGATAAGAAACTAAAAAAACAAGAAATTTTAGTGAAAGATGAGAAAGTTTGGTCTTATACGTATGAGGATCATATTAGTTCTATCGTTAAACGGGCAGAAAAGACAGGAGCGTTTAATGATTTACCTGGTAAAGGGAAACCTCTTAATCTTGATAAAGACCTTTCGTACAATCCTGAAAAACAACTTTATAGAACTTTGAAGAATAATCATGTTTTACCTAGGTGGATTGAACTTTCGAAGGAAATTGATAATCTAAAAGAAAAGCAAAAAGAGGCAACAGATGCAGAAGAAGTAGCTAAACTAATTCAAACTATCAATAAAAAGGTCTCAGAACATAATTTACTTTGTCCGCCAAGTGCGCAAAAAATGAGGGTGAAAACGGATTTTTAGCTTTTTTTAATGAAACCACTTTTCGCTATCTAATAGGGGTAGGCATTTATAATTTATCTTTAAAGAGAGGCAAGAGAAATGAAGAATACGTATCAGCTTAAAATACCGAAAGAACTCGAGCAGTATCGAAGTGTTTTTGAAGACAGTGTGAAACCTTATATTAAAGTGTTTGGAACTCAAGCAGCAACAACGCTTTTTGAGAGTGAATTTGGTGGATACCCGTATTTACCTTTAAATCATGATCATCCTAAAGATTCAAATGGACAACCTATGATGTTACTTGCGCAGTGAAACTTTGAAGATATTCCTCATATTGAATTTATGCCAACTAAGGGACTGTTACAATTTTTCATTAGTGCAGAAGATGAACGTTTTGGAGCAGACTTTGAGCAACCAACTACACAAAAAGACTTTCGTATTATTTATCATCCTGAAATAACGCAAGATTCAACTAAGATTATCATTGATTTTAGTTATTTAAACACTTTAAATTTAGAGGAGTTTATCATACCTGAAGCAGCAAAACTAACATTTGAATTAGACTATCAACCTGTATCTGCTAGAGACTATCGATTCGAAAAGATTTTTCAAGATAACATTGATTTAGAAAAAAATATTAATGATGAAAATGAAATACTAGAACTAAGCGACCTATACGATGAACATTATGATGGTGAAGGTCATAAAATTGGCGGATATCCATTCTTTACACAAACTGATCCGAGAGATTGGAGAGAAGAATTATTAGAACATAATGTGTTATTATTACAAATCGATACTGATGACGCTT
Organism: Bacillus sp. H1a; assembly: GCF_000633475.1. Lineage (NCBI taxonomy): Bacteria > Bacillati > Bacillota > Bacilli > Caryophanales > Bacillaceae > Bacillus > Bacillus sp. H1a. Next base: position 78,198 of record NZ_AYMH01000029.1, read on the forward strand.
TAAACATTACGCGGGGAGATGCTGGTGTAGCTAATTTTCTTTATACATGAAAAAGATTTAATAAACTTAGATTTTTTCAATGTAGTTTATAATTGGGATTGCTATTAAAATAACAATTTAGAGCATTGCTTATTTTGAAATAGGGAATAGGAGCCTATTTCTTAGCGTATATATGTATAAGTGTTATAAAACAAAAATCTTTCTAACAGTTAGGAGGATTTTTTTATAAGAATAATTAATTATGTTAACTAAATTAATAATAGAAGTTGTAATAAAAGTCAAGTGATGATATGAAATAAATAAAAATAATAGAACATGTAGCAAATCGTATATGTAGCTAAAAACGATAAATCAATCAGTGGAAAATTTATTAGTCATAGAAATATTTTAATCGAATTTTAATTTTTGTTATAAATGTATCGTTACATAAATTTTTTTGTGCTTATAAACAGAACGATTCATGAATTTTAAGTTCGAATTTGCTATGAACTGATTAAATATAAATTTAGTGATAAAAACGTAAAAAATCATTTAAATTTGATTTAGTATAAATTTCATTAAAAATCTCCGTCTCGTCTCATTAAGTATAGTTTACTTGGTTTTTGATACAGTGAAGTGTCTATTTTATATAACTTTGTATAATATATATTATGTAAACTAGAAAAAAGTAATAAACTAAATATGAATTAATTTATAGTTTTACACTTCCCTTTTTTCTGTTTGTTCTTGATTAGTTGTTTGTTTGATGGATTGATAAAACTTAATAGCTTGGATGTTAAGTTTATAAATTGCTCTAATATATTTTGTTGCTTATTTTCATCAATAATACAGCAAAATATATTTTAGTTAAGACTATAAAAAGCAATTTGTTTAAAGTTAACGATTAAACAAATTGCTTCGGTATTAATTGAATAAATAATACGTTTTTAAATTAGTTTGCTACAGCAATTGCTTCAATTTCAATTAATAGTTCGTCGTGAATTAGTTTGTTAACTTCTAAAGCTGAACTAGCTGGTGGATTATTTGTGTTGATGTATTGATCTCGAATATCTCTAACAATGGCCATTTGCGAAATGTCCGTTAAGAAAAATGTTAATTTTACTACATCGTTAAAATTTAATTCTGAAGTTTTTAATGCGATTTTAATATTTTCAAATACTTGTCGCGTTTGTATTGCTAAATCTCCAATTCCAACTATCTGGCCATCAGTATTAATAGCTACTTGTCCAGATATGTAAATTGTGCGTTTAGCATTATTGACCTCGACTATATGCGAATATCCGAAAGTTGCTGGCATATTTTCTGGATTGATAAATTTCTTTTGCAAGGTGCCTCTCCCCTTTTTATATCGTATTTTCTTCATGTTCAATTTCAATTTTGGATGACTATCTATTTTACAAATGATCTTTCACATATCCTTCTGCTACACATGCGAAGTAATAACATGCTGCTTATATTTATAAAATTAAGTATTTAATTGATTATATATGTTTGATTTTTTTGAATGCTGATTCTAATTATGTCTTGTTTTATTAATTCTTCAGTTACTTTTGTATAGAAAAAGTGATACCACCAAATAAAAAATTCTTCGTAAGTTATTTCTTTTGAGTATCTGCTGCTTGCAAAGTATTTTTTTAAAGGTTTCTCATTTTCTTTAAATAATAAGATCAAATCTTCACTGATCGTGTTCGCGATTTCGCTAAGTATAGATAAGTTAGCTTTTTTAAACACTGGGATAACAGGTTGTGAATTTTGATATAAGCCTAATTTCTCGTAAAATACATTTAAATTTAAGTCTGCTTGTTTATCTACTGCTACAAAATTTTTAACTAATTGCTTTTTCGTATAATTAATATCAGTAATAACATCGTGAAAATGTTCTTTAAAAGCTTCTTTATTCGCATTTATTAAATTTAAAGTCGTATATCGAGTGTTTCCATAAAGTCCAATTTGATATTCTCCTAAATCCAAATACGTATTACCATACATTCCATAGGCCTCTTTGTCTGTTTGTTCTTGTTCTAGAATCGCATAATAATATCTTTTATTGTTTCTCAAAGGCCGTTCTGTTTCTAAATAGTTTTCTTCAATGTTAATTATTTGTCCAAAATCTAATAACACACCGCTATAAAGTAAAAGACTATACGATTCTTTAGCTAAATGATTAAATGTCTCGATTCTTTTAGAAATAGCATCAATTTGATTATAATACTTCTCAATTATGTTAAGTGTAGGTTTAATTAGAGGCTCACATAGTTCATACAGCTTTTCTCCTTCATTAGCTGTTATAACCATACACGTTGGATAGTAACTCCCTTCTGTCTTTTTCAATAAACCTTCTAGTTCTAGTGAACGCATTTGTTTTTCGAATTTCTCGTTAGTCCAATTTAGCTTCGTTTTTATAGCGTTCGATTCTATGCCCAGATGGAGCATTACTAGTAAATATCGTAGATTTGTTCCACTTATTTCTATTGATGGATAATTATCTCCAGATGAAATCATTTTAGCCTCATAAGCTGTTTGCAGTATATTCTCTGGGGTATTATTAACAACTAACATTAAATCCCTCCTTTTTTAATAAAAAAATTGTAAAATCTATGTATTTATTATGTTCTATAAATAAAAATAAGTATCCTCTAATAAACTGAAATTAAAATCCTCAGTATACTCCTTTTGGATAATTAGATGAATTCCTGCTTCTTAAACTTATAGAGGAACTTATATTCTGCGTTGTTTATGATAAGGAATTTACTTAATTAAAACAATTTACAGTTACAAAATATTAGTTTTAGCTGCTGCTAAATGAACTTCATTTTATATATATAAATAATAAATTTGACGAATTTATGAAATGTACTGCATTTAAGATGAAAGGTAAAGTCTTCTTTAGTGGTGATAGTGGCTATGCTCCTCACTTTAAAGAGATTGGTGATAAATACGGCCCGTTCGACCTTACTTTAATGGAATGCGGACAATGTGATACGAGATGGTCTGCTATTCATATGTTGCCTGAAGAAACAGTTAAAGCTCATATAGACGTTAAAGGAGAATTACTTGTTCCAATCCATTGGGGTGCTTTTACATTAGCGTTACATGAATGGAGCGATCCAATCGAACGAGTTACGAAAGAAGTAAATCTTTTAGGGGTTAATATTGCAACGCTGCAAATTGGTGAATCTATTACTTTAAAATCTACAGATTATCCTACGTTAGCTTGGTGGCGAAAAGTTTAATCATTATAAAAAGCGAACTATATTAAATCAGTTCGCTTTTTGTTAATTTATTTATAGTTCATCAATTAAGGTTTCCCTGTTATATCTACTGGAAGTGCATTTTTCATCTTTTCTTTTGTCCAATATCCTGAAGGGTCCTCTGTATTGTTTGAGTCTTGAATTGTAGATGGGATGTTTGGAGCTTTTTTTAATTGAGTAAGAGTATCTTTTTTTGATAGATGCTGCAAAAGCTAAATAAATAATTGAGGATAACATAGTAATCATACTAGTGATATTAATCCAAAATAAAAGCTTTTCTTTTTTCATGAACTCCTCCTTTCTTTATATATTGCCCCTATTAAGCTATTAAGCTCTAAAACATATAAAAACATATATTTACTATAAAGTATCCTTTACAAACGTCTCAAACTTATCCATTTCCTCGACAAATGGATTGTGATTACTTTCTTCAAATGTTGTTAGCGTTGCGTTCGGGATTAGATTTGCTATTTCTTGTGAAAATATGTATGGGCATTGTGCATCATGCTTGCCACAATATATAAAACTTGGTATTTCTACATGTTTAAGTTTCTGACGGACGTCATAGTCTTTATATTCAACTTGTCTAAAATAATTTAACCGATCTCCAACTACTTTCCCGCTATTCGGCAGTTTTAATGATTCTTCAAGCTTTTCTTCAGAATAAAAAGACATAAGTGCCCACTCTTTACCTAATGTTTTTCTTTCTTCTTGTCGTGTATTAGGGTCATTTAAAGAATTCATAATTGAAACGATTCTATTGAAATTTTTATTTTCACTGCAGTATATACAATCTTTATGAGATGCATATTCTTTACTTGCCGATGCGCCACCAGCAATAATTTTTGTTAAACTTTCTTGTGCTTCAGTTGCATAAACAAGAGCTAGCATACCTCCTGTAGAATGACCCGCAAAAGCCCACTTATTTATATGTAAAGCTTCTCTAATCGCTTCTAAATCTTTTACGGCTTCTGCCATACTATATTCCGCATCGTCAGTTGCTGGATCCGAATTACCGCAGCCTTTTAAATTAATTAAATACACGCTATAGTGTTTGGTAAATGGATTCGCGAAAGTATTTCCATTAGTGTTATACTCACTATAAAAATGTGTAACGCATAAAGGAGCCCCTTCCCCTTTTTGGAAATACTCAAACTTCCCACGTGATGTTTCAATTTGATTTATTTTCCACATAATGAATCTCTCCTCTAAATTCTGAATTCATTGTTGTGTTTTCTAGATTGTTTCTCTCGTATTAAATGACAAACTCTTTTTCTTTCATTTCTCTTAATAAGCTCTAACTGGTGATATAAGATGTACTGCTGCAGATTGTTCTCCTGCTTCAATTAATATCGGTCTCATAGAACCACCAAAACTTAAAGTAACTATATCTTCTTTCATTGCTTTTAAAGCATCAACCATAAAGCGTCCATCGAAAGATATATTTAATTGCTTTTGTCCGTGAATTGCATCTATTTGTTGTGTTTCTGATATTTTACCGACCTGAGAAGCGTTAGAAGAGATTTTTATTGTGGATTCATCGATGATTTCTAAATTTACGTTGTTATTCGCCCATTCACTTGCTAATAAACTGGATCGATCTACACCTTGTAAAATCTTCTTTCTGTCTATGTTAATTACTGTTTGAAATTCATGTGGTATTAGGCTAGATATATTAGGGTATTTTCCTTCAATTAGTCTTGAATACAACGTAATTGTACCGAATTTAAAAATAATGTGACTCTCTGAAAGATATATGTATACAAAATTTGAATTGTTGTTCATTAATTTTAGAAGTTCACTAATAGTTGAACTTGGTATAATGCAATTTGCTTTTACATGAGATGAAATTAGTATTTCACGTAAAGCCAGTCTATGTGAATCAGTTGCAGCGCAAACTAATTTATTGTGATCAAATACGATATGTACGCCAGTAAGAACTGGTCTGGATTCATTTTTAGCAGCTGCAAAGGAAGTTTGTTTAAATACTTCGATTAATTTTTCTGTCACTACTTGTATTTTTGCATGTTCGTCTATATATGGTACATTAGGAAACTCATTCGCTAAGAATCCATTTAAGTTTAATGTAATTTCATCAGATTGAATGGTAATTATTTGCTCATTCATGCTTTTTATTAAAATATCACTTGGCATTTTCTTTATAATTTCAATGAAATATTTAGCCGGTACAACAATACTTCCTGCTTTAAAGATAGTTGCAATTTGTTCGTCTTCAATTGAACTAGGTATAAATTTTTCAATGAAAATATTCGAATTACTTGCGATTAAAGTTATTCCAGATTGATCTGCTGTTATTTTAATTTCAGATAATATAGGAATTAAAGTTTTTGCCGAGATAGCTTTACTCACTTCTGAAAGAGCTTGTGTAAATTGTTTGTGTTTAATGATAAACTCCATTTTTCCCCCGCCTTAAATGAAATAATATCTTTATGAAGATTGATGAATTATAGTTCCATTAAAAATATAAGGTACTGTTTCTTTCTCTTGCAAAATTCCTTTTAATTGTTCTGGTATACGTAAATAAGGTTCTGCTATATGTAATTCCATCCAGATAACCTCTTCAATTTCTTTTGGCCGCGATATACATATTTCTCCTCCGATTATTTCCCCTAAAAAATTAAAGAAGATTGCATGATGTCCTCTCTCCTCAAAAAAGGCTTCACTAATGGAACAAACCCCTTTTACGGATATATCTAGCCCTGTTTCTTCTTTCACTTCACGAATTGCAGCCTCTTCTAACGTTTCCCCAAGTTTAACTGCGCCACCTGGTAATGTATAGTAAGAACCATTCTTCCCTTTGTTTTTAACCATTAGAAGTTTTTCATGAGTTTCATCATATAAAAGCGCGTATGTTACATTTACTTTTTTCATATGTAGTCCCCTTCAATAATAACAATTTTCTGTCTTTATTACATTCTACCATTAAATTGTTTTGATTCATAAAAAGTAATTTGAGTAAATAACGAATACGAAACGATATCCCGTTCATAAACACAGAAAAAAGAGCATATTTTGAAAAAGATTAATCAAAATACACTCTTAAATGATTTATTTATAACCTTTTTTCTAAATAGTAATGATTATGCCCTTTAGGGTGATCTTCACTCATTCCAATCACTTTATATCCATGCTTCTTATAAAAATTGGGGGCTTGGAAACTAAAAGTATCTAAGTTTATCAGCCGACATTCTTTTTCAATTGCAAATTCTTCAATAAGATTCATTAATTTGCTCCCGTAACCTTCGTGTCTATATTCTTCAGAAACCCATAGGAAGTCAACATGTACATGGTGCCAAAATATGATTGCCGTTATCCCTCCTACTATTTCTTCTTTTTCATTTTTTACTATAAAACTAACCTTTTCAGAGGGTGTTTTTTCTTCATTTGAAAGATGTTTTTGGTTATATTCAATTACTTTTTCTCTTATGTAATCACTATCTTCTTGTATCCATTGCTTTACTATTTTCATTTTAACTATCACGCTCCTTTATGTTTTTTATTCAATTTAATAATCGGATTGTCCTGTCTTCTTTAATATTAGGTTATGTAGTAAGTAAAGAGACAAAATTAGATTTTTTGAATGACATCCATTGTTTATACATTATTTTATAATGAAAAAAAGCCCTAGTATAAGGACTCTTTTTAGTATTAAGCTATTTTCCGATTTAATTGTTTTATTTCCTTCTTCTGTTCTATATTTGGTGGACGGATTAAAATAGAAATAACGAAAGATATAATACTTAAAATACCGATTGTAATGAAGGTTGGCTGAAATCCTCCAAGTAATGCGCCGATAAATGATCCTGCAAGTGCACCAAATCCGAACCCCTGGTAAACAATCCCATAATTAGTACTATGGTTTTTTAATCCGAAGAAATCCCCGACAATAGCTGGGAATATAGTGATGTTACCACCAAAGCAAAAAGCAACACTTGCTACACAAGCAAAATAAATACCGTAATTCAATGGAATAAAACTTAAAGTAAAGACGGACAATCCAATAATCACAAATGTCGCAGAAACGATTTTTAATCGGCCTATTTTATCCGATAACGTTCCGAGAATAATTCTCCCCACTGTATTGAAGATGGCAATCATTGCGACGGCATTAGCAGCGGTTGCTGCACTAAGACCAACGAGCTGTACTCCAATGTCTTTTACCATACCAATTAAATATAAACCACCCATACATGATGTGAATAACATAATAAATAAGAGATATACTTGCTTAGTTCGCATCATTTCACGCGTAGTATAATCGTTCTTTAATGATTCAGTTACAATATTACTTATATTTGCCTCACGTAAGAAGAACGATCCAATTAATACTAAAAGTAAAACGATAATGCCCCAATATAAAAATGCTTGTGATACACCAAGGCTATCGATTAGCTTTCCGTTTACATATTTAAAGATTAAGCTCCCCATTCCGTATGCTGAAACAGATATACCAGATATAAGTCCTTTACGGTTTGGAAACCATTTAATTAAATTAGATAGTGATGTAATATATGCGGTTCCATCAGCATATCCAACAACAACACCGGCTAGTAAATAAAGTAAAGGTAATGAAGAAACTTGTGAACTAAGGATTAAGCCGAGTCCAAGGACAATTCCTGCAGTAGCGATAAGTTTACGGAGTCCGAACTTCTTCTGTAACTTCCCTGCAAATAAAGTTGAGAAAGATAAAGAAAAACTCGTAATAGAAAAAGTTATTGCGACGGCATTAAGATTCCATCCAAACTTACTTACAAGGGGTTGATTAAATAAACTCCATGTATAAATCGTTCCGAGGCCAATTTGTACAATGATTGTACCTAGAACAATTAGCAACGGATTTATAGATGTTTGTTTCATACTAACTGTCCCCTTCTTTTTTTCATGACATGTATTTTCACAGTTAGTATAACCATGATAAATTGCAAGATACTGTACGGAAAATGGAAATTAAGTTAGTATACACAAAAAGACACTTCATAAAGAAGTGCCTTTTTGTAGGTTAAATACAGAAATATTTAAAGAAAGTTTTGTTAAGATAAGACATTTTCAAATGCTTATGTACATATGTTATCAAATAATTTTCTAAATGTGATGAGACTTAAGACGTATTTTTCTTTCATAAAATAGTCGGAGAGAAAAATTAATACTCAATTTCTTCGAAGTCTTTCGGTTGCGGTACAGTTTGCATATTAGCTGCATCTTTCGGATCACTATAAATCGCGTTTTGTTCCGTATTTACATCTTTTATATTTTGCTTCTTATTTTTACGCACTTCTTTCTTCATTAAACCTCACTCCTTTACTTTATAGGAGTAGTTATGCCCTCATCGTATTATTTTTATTGCTGCTAAATGTATCAGCGACTAAATTACTAAATTCACGTAAATAATATAAATAATTATCCCCGCCATAGTTATATCTTTTGTTGTACATTTTTGCGACGACAACATTATATTCTGGAATCACTAATATCGTTGGTCCTGTAATTCCTAATATTTGATAAGACCCTTTAGGAACTCGTTCACCAAGTTCGCTAAGCAAAGCAGGCTCATTTTGAACGAACCAAAATAGCCCGTTTTGTGGCAGTTCTTTATTTAAATAGGTTGAACTCTGCAATCTCGTAGCAATTTTTATAACTTCTTTTGGCACAATTTGTTTACCATTTAGGAGCCCTTTATTTAAATGAAGATTCCCCCAAAATGCAAATTCTCTCGCAGAGACAAAAAGGTTTTTCTCTGATCCGTCATCTACTGCACCAACACTACTTATTGCATCTTCATTTGGATTGACAACAACCTTAACTAAATTATTATCTTGCTTTATTCTCCATCCAGTTTCTTTGAAGTTAGCAGGTTTAAATACACGCTCCTTTAACAGTTCAGGAAAACTTTTATTATAAAGCTGATAAATAAGACGTGTAATCATTCTTACATTAATATCTCTATACGCCCAAGCTTGTCCAGGTTCAAATTCACGATAAATTGTCCCATCATCAGTTTCATTTAATCCGTGCGAATGGGTTACTAAATGTCTTATTGTTGTTTTACCGAGTAACGAAGGATCATAGTCTTTAAAATAAATTACTGCTTCGTCATCTAGAGATTTTATTTTCCCCTCATAAAGCGCATATGCTACCATTAGTCCTAAATAACTTTTTCTAGCGGAAGCAACATTGAACTGTGAAGTTGCTGTTATCTTTTTACTATTCAATGTGTTTGAATGGTTTCCACTATAATGCTCTAATATGATTTTGTTATCTTTCATAATACAAAGTGCTGCTGCAGAACTTTGATTTGTCTCTTTAATGTTTTCTACCCATGAAATTAACTGCTCAAATGTATACAAATGAATATCCCCCTAAAACATATAAACATGAAAATATGAAAGAAAAGCGTCAATACTATTTAATCTTGTAGCTACACTTTTCTTTCATGTGAAATATTATTGATTTATGTTACTTAAATAATCCACCAGCTCCAGCAATTAGAGCAGCTGAAACAACCAACACAGCCTACACAACCGACGCAGCCTACACAGCGTCCACCACAACCACCACAACGCCCGCCACAACCACCACAACGCCCGCCGCATCCGCCACAACGACGTGCATCATCTTGAATGTAGTAGTAAGGATATTGACTTTGTTGTTGATCCCAGTACACTACATTACCAGGTTGATACTCATTAAGGTTTAATGATTGTAGTTCTTGTTGAAACTCATTCATTACGAAAACCTCCATTTATAAATATAAATTCCGTCCAAATTTTTAAGTATATTTACTTTTTAAAATAAAGTAGAAATAAGGCTATAGACTAAATGCGTACATCAACAAAATATGACTTTACATTAGGTGATGTACCTTGTTTTTGAGCCTATTTTCTTTATATCTTTTCGGTGGACGTATTTACTATAAATAGAGCGACTTAAAGGTTACTAATCCAACAATTTAGTAGTTCACCACTTAATCTTCTTTCAAGTAATTCTTTAACTGAAGGCGACGGCATTATTTTATAAGAATTAATACCCTCATTATTAAAATCAATCCAATGAAATGCTAGATGTGATTCTTTAGATATTGGTGCTAAATTACAATGTAACTCTTGTGAATCTATTTCAAAAACGTGGTTTATTTCATGATGAAGTGTTTCTCTGTCTTGCCATTGGTTTTCAATGACTCCTAAAAATTGTTTTATACTGCAACTTACTCCAAGTTCTTCTCGTAACTCTCTTATTAGTGCATTCTCTGCTGATTCACCAACTTCAACATGACCGCCAGGTAAAAAATAATGATGTCCTATGTATTCAGCAACTAGCAATTTTTCATCTTTAATCATAACAGCTCGTACAATGTGATGGAATTTACTGTTCAATTGATATTCCTCCTAGTTATTTACTTTATACCTGATTAAAATTGGCATTTAAAATTGGGATAATGTAAATCATAGGCGTCTCATAAGGATGAATTTCATTTATAACTTCGAGAGCATCTTTTACAAGTTCTCGTTTACACTTTATTTCAACTTTACATTCTTGACCTTCACATATTTGATCAATTTCGCCATTAAAAGGTGTTGCCTCTGCCAATGGTCTCCAGTATCCTTTAACTGAACTATAAGAAAGACAATTGTCATAATGTCCAGTTCTACAAGCACCAACTTTATTTAATTCATCTCGTAATAATACAACGTATTCTTCAGGAATAAACACTTCGATTTTAACCTCAGTAAATTGCATGTATCAGTTCACACCTTTACCTTATTAAAGTTATACAAATAAACGATATACTTGCTCACCATCATAAATATTTCCTAATGGTTGAAAACCGTACCGTTCATATAGTTTTTTTGCAGAAATATTATCCTTATGTACAGTTAATCTAATTTCTTTACACTCTTTAAATCTATTTTTTATTAAATTAATAATTTCCTTTAACGCTGCTTTACCATATCCATTTCCTTGCTGCTTTTTATCAATGATAAATCCGTTTATCCAATACATGTCTGTTGTCTCCTGTACAAAAGCGTGCATAATAAAACCAACTATAAGATCACGATCATATATAGCGAAAGGAATATATTCAACGTTTTCACCATCTGGTTTTATGTATACTTTAGCAAGAGATACTGCCACCGCCGGGACAAATGTTGTTTGGTTTTCTTTAACTTGTAAGTTTAATACCTCTTCCCAATTTTCTCTCGTAACAACTTTTAATTGGACGTTCAATATTTTAAGCTCCTTTGTAAAGAGAATGTATCTTTTATATTCAACGGAGTGAAATAAATCCCTTTTTCGACATCCCCTTATAACATGATTTTCGTAAAATCCTGAATGAATTTTTCCTCATCTAATTGTAACGCAATACGAGCCCCTTCAGATTTAGAATGTGGGCGAAAATCAGCAAAAGTTTGTCCCTTCGTTTCGCCGCATATATCCACAGTTACTTTTCGGGATGTATAATTTAAAAATGTAGGATTCACCAAACCGCTTATAGCAAGTACATCATGTAATAATGGCCCTTCAATAGATGGATTGAGCTTTTGGTATGCTGATAAATAATAATCGTACATGGGTTTCATAATCGATTTAAATGGATTTTTTGTATTAGCTAAAATATAAGTAAATACATTTGGGGTTAAAACTGTTTTATTTGTTACATTTAAAGGGAATAACGTTAAATTTTTCGCTTGCTGAAGTACAATTTTACTTGCTATAGGATCTCCGTACACATTTGCCTCTGCTAATGGAGAAACATTTCCTGCTTCTAAAAAGACACCACCCATAAAATAAATTCCTTTTATATTTAACATCATGTCGTGCCATAAATTAAAAGCAATTGCTAATGAGGTAGATCTTCCTACATCGACAATCGTTAAATCTTTGCCATACTTTACGAGAATTGCTGCAATACTACCAAAATTGTATATCAGAATAGATAACACGCTTTCCGGTACATGAATGGGACCTAATCCTTCTGGTCCATGAATTTCAGGATAATACGTTGTAATTCCATTTGTAAGTGGACTAGTTGCACCGCTAATTACAGGAATATCTTGTCTGTTTGCTAACTGTAAAATATGCGCAGCATTATGAGCGGCATGTATATGTTCAACATTTCCATATCCAGTTACGCTACCGACAATTTCAATTTCAGGATGTAGCAAACCATACATAATTGCAAACGAATCATCAATACCTGGGTCTCCGAAAAATAAAACTTTCTTCAAGAAACGTTCTCCTTTCATAGGTAAGATAATTATGTATATGTAGAAATAATTTAAATCTATACAGTTCTAAGCAAATATTAATGATGAGTAGTGTATTGATAAAAAAGAACTAGCATTATGCTAGTTCTTACTCTGGTAATAATCTAACAGTATAATTAAATTTCGTACAATTGCTAGACTAGCGCATGTTCATATAGATATTTTCCGCTATATCTATATGAAAAGCCCCATATCAATTCAATATTGTTGGTTTCAAATTGCAAATACTCACTGAACTGTATTACTATAATTTTTCACTCTCAATTTGCATATAATTATCTTTTTTAAATGTTAAATGAGCAATCACAACTCCAAGTATAGTAATTATCCCTCCAATTATCGAAACAAAGGTTGGCAACTCACCTAACCATACCCAAGCAATAAAACATGCAGTTACTGGTGTTAAATATAGAGAACTTGTTGCCTCAGAAGCACCCGCATGGGATGTAATATATGCTAATGCAATATACGGCAGTACTGTCGGGAACACACCTAAATATATAACACTCAAAGTAGTTTCTATAGGAGCTGCTACGATTTCTTGATAAATCCCTGGTAAAAAAATAAGCATACATACAGTACCAGACCAAATTGTATATATTGTAAATGGTAAGAAACCGTACTTTTTTAAATACGACTTTTGGAAAACGAAAAATAGACTTTCTGAAAATGCCGCTAATAATATCAGTAATACCCCGCTATTCAATTGAATGGAATCTCCTTGACTTAATGATAAAAAAGCAATTCCTACTAAACTAATTACACCACCAATCCAACCATTTAATTTCATTTTTTCATTCATAAAAACAGAAGCAAGAATTGCCGTTAATATAGGTGTTACTGATACAATTAAACTAGCAGGTCCAGCATTCACATTTTGTTCACCGTAGTTCAGTGCAATATGATAAATAGTAAATCCTAGAGCGCCAAATATAAAAATCACTGGAATATCTTTCAAGTCAGGTAAACGTAATTTGTATATAAACGAAAACAGTAGAAGAATCAAAGAAGCGATTAATAATCGTAGCAATGTGAGGTGCTCAGGCGTGTAAGCTTCAAGCCCCATTCGAATCCCTGGAAAAGCAGTTCCCCATATAAGAATCGTAAAAGCGTGAGCACATACAATACGAAAATCCCATTTTTTATTATGCATATTTTCTCTCCCTCTCCAATAAAACAGCCTTTTTCTAATTACCAATTATTTCTTTTCATCATATTTAATAGTTGATACAATGTCTTCAACCAGTTATTCCTCGAAAAAACCAACCACTTTGCATTTTTAAAATGAATGAGGGAGTTTTTTAATATGTCTACCGATAAAAAATTGCCAAAATATCGACAAATAATAGACTATATGACAGAAAAAATTGAAAACGGAGAATGGCCAATTGGAAGTAAGATTCCTAGTCAGCGGCAGTTAGCAAAATTATTTCATGTAAATCGTAGTACTATAATAACTGCACTAGAAGAACTTATGGCAGATGGTTTAATTCAAGGGAAAATTGGAGCGGGAACAATTGTAATGAATAATACATGGTCATTATTGGCGACTAATCCCCCGCCTGATTGGAGTGAATACGTGAAAGCCGGTATTCATAAACCAAGTAAGTTAATGGTTCGAGAAATTAATGAAGCAGAAGCAAATAAAAAATTCATTCATCTTAGTAAAGGAGAACTTGCACCTCATCTTTTCCCGTTAGAAACTATGCAATGCATTATGCGAAACGTATGTGAGGAGCTAGATTATTTCGGATACGAGGAACAAAAAGGATATTTCCCTTTACGTGAAGCGATAAGTAATTATGTAAAATCATTTGGAATAAATACATCTCCAAATTCTATATTAATAGTCTCTGGTGCATTACAGGCATTACAATTAATATCAATCGGTCTCTTACATAGAGAATCAACTGTGTTACTTGAACAACCTTCTTACTTATATTCGCTTCATGTATTTCAATCGGCTAATATTCACCTTTCTGGAATACAGATGAATCATCATGGAATTATCCCTAATGATTTGTTAAGAAGAATTAATTATAGTCAAAAGAAAAATATTTTATATTCGATTCCTTGCTTTCAAAATCCGACGGGTGTATTAATGTCCGAAGAGCGACGAAAAGAAATACTAAAAATTTGCGAAAAAGAACAATTGCCTATCATTGAAGATGATATTTATCGTGAGTTATGGATTGATGAACTACCTCCGCCTCCTTTGAAGTCAATGGATCAACATGGACATGTATTATATATCGGTAGTCTATCAAAAACACTTAGTCCAGGACTTAGAATTGGTTGGATTATTGGACCAGAGCCTGTTATTGAGAGATTGTCAGATATAAAAATGCAAACTGACTATGGATCAAGTTCTTTATCTCAAAGAGTTGCTGCGGAATGGTTAAGTAACGGTTTTTATGAAGAGCACGTAGCGAACGTAAGGATTCACTTAAAAGAACGAAGAAGAATGATGATTCAAGCTTTAAATAAGTATTGTGCAGGCATTGCCACGTGGGATATTCCTAGTGGTGGATTTTTTATATGGCTAAGGATTGTACCAAACATTCCGATGAAAAAACTATTTTCAGAGGCCCAATCAAAGGGAGTTCTTTTTAATCCAGGACGTATTTACGAGGAAGAATCAGATCAGTTTATACGTTTATCTTATGGGTATGCTTCTCCTGAACAAATTACTCAAGGTATTATTATATTAAGTAATTTGATTCGTAAGTTAATGGCATATTAAAAAAATCCTCTTTATAAAAAGAGGATTTTTTGTGTACCTTTTTTACCACAATCTCATTTCCTGTCCTAATAAAATAAGTTCTTTATAGGGATCACCATCAATTTTTAATACTTGCGCAAAAGCCGGTTCTGTTTTTACGCCTTGTTCTTTTAATTCAATTACTTCTTCTCTAATGTTTGGGTGCTGCATTAATAGCATGTGCTCCACTATCATATGTTTATATGCATTTTGGTTACGTACTGGTTGCGGTTGAGCAAATAATTCAAATTCAAAACCTTCAAATTTAAAATTCACCTTTATTGTTAAGATATTTTTAAAGTTTTTCTTTTTCATTTCAAATCCTTCGTATGAGCCATACAATGATCTAATTTCTTGTTCGAAAAAATCATAATTATGTACTTCCAATACAATGTCTAAGTCAGAATGAAGGGTATCAACTCTAATAGGGATTGTCCCGCAAAGTACAGGGCTATATAAAGCTAAATCCTCCATTATGTTTAGTTTATTAATAGCTTCGTAAACTTTTTGTTGCTTATCATTCCCAGATTGTAAATATGTGATAGATGTAAACATAGAAGTCTCTCCTTCATTTAACGTAATACTCGTCTCACTAAATTTGAGAAAAAATTTAATCATTTCATTTTGTTCTAAGAGTACCTATATTTCAATATATTAAGCCGAACTAACAATATTTTTCAACTTTTCTCCTATACTGTAATACTATAAAAATAAAAAAGGAGGAATTTTTATGAGCATTTTCAACATAATTTTGACCATACACATATTATTTGGAACAATATGCTTAATCACTGGTATCGTAGCGATGCTTGCTCAAAAAAAGAAAGGAAAGCATACAGAATGGGGCGAAATATATCATGCATCCTATGTTGTTATAACCATTACTGCAATTATATTGTCCATATTAAATTGGGATAAAGTCGCATATTTATTTTATGTAGCAATTATCTCCTATTCATTTGCGATTTACGGATATCTCGCAAGAAAAAAGCGATGGAAAAATTGGCTAGGGCATCATATTAGAGGTATGCTAGGCTCCTACATCGGTGCAGTGACCGCACTTTTAGTAAACATTGGGATGTATATTCCTATTATAAATTTACTACCACCAATATGGTTTTGGTTCTTACCTACACTAATTGGCATTCCTCTTGTATCTAGTGTATCAAAAAGGTATAAAAAACAAAGGTAAAATTAATTACAGTTTAATTACTTTCTAATTTATTTTGTAAAAATAGATGGAACATCCGATTTTTATAAGGATGACCTGGAAGAGAAAATAAAAAGAATCCAAGTATTATTGGATTCTTTTTATTTATGATTTTTTAGACGATATTGAATGCAAACGATCCGGATAATTAGTAAACATCCCGTCTACTCCCCATTTTAGTAACTTTTCCATATCTTTTTCATTATCTACTGTAAATGGATGAACCTCTAATCCATGTTTCTTTATTCTTTTTACATAGGCTGCATCAATATATTTGTAGTTCATGCCTAGGCCAATACAGTATGTTTTATAGTTTTTTATTTCTAAATCTGCTAATTGAACTGCTTTTTTATATGATAATAATTGTACTAACGGTATATTTGCATTTAAACTATGAATCTTTCGTAGACTTTCTACACTAAATGATTGAATAATAACTTTATCACTTATTTGATAGTGATTTATAATTTCTAATAACTTTTCTTCCATTCCAGGATATTCATCTGGTGATTTTGTTTCGATATAATAATTAGCATTCTGTCCAAACGTTTCAATAATTTCTTCAAGTGTTGGAACTTTAGCATTTTCAAATTCTTTCTTTGCTAACTTTGGATACTTTTTATTGAAAAGAGAACCTGCATTCAGTTGTTTTATTTCATCTAATGTATGATCTTTTACAAAACCAGTACCGTTCGTTGTGCGGTTTAATGTTTCATCATGCATAGCTACTAAATGTCCGTCTTTTGTCATTTGGAGATCTATTTCTATATAGTCACCTTTTAATTGCTGTCCTAATTGATACGCTTCTAATGTATGTTCCGGTGCATATGCAGAAGCCCCTCTATGCGCGATGTTTTTAATATGGTTTGATTGATTAATAGCTTTTGTATATTTATGTTCATTTGCTTGCTGAAAAACAAAAATGCTTATTACTATAAAGAAAAAGATGATTGTAATTATAGATATTTTCTTCATAACGGTATGTTTACTCCTATATTTAAAGCGATTTGACTCGGGTGAATTATTCAATTAAATGCCGATTTTCAAAAATAGTCATTTGTCCTACAGCTTGAAAGCCAGATTTTTTATAAATATTTATACCATCAGGTGAAGCTTGTAATACGCAGTAAGTATCTTTTAGTTGTTTTGCTTCTTGAAGCAGGAAATTGAACATAGTAGAACCAAATCCTTTTCCTCTCATATCTTCTTTAGTCGCTATATCATAAATACCGACGCTATTTTCCGTACATACTAAAGAGCCAACAGATACCACCTCACCTTTATAAAGGCCTAAGTATAGTTTCATGGCATCACTATTCCATAAATCTAAAGAGGCAATTTGATTAAAGTATGCTTGAACGTGAGTACCTTCTGCTGATGTACCGAATAAAGCTACTAACGTTTCACCAAATTGTTGTATTTGTTCTGGCGTAGACGCTTTTTGAATTATAAAATCTGCTGGTACGTCTATTATTGGATGTATTATTTTTAAATCTGCAACCATTGCAATATTATTTTCTGCTTCTTTTAAGCCGAGCTTTATTAATTCGCTTTTAATGTTTTGCTCTTGCTCCTCATCCCAGAACCAAACACTCATTGGAAAGCTCTTTTGATTAAAGTGTTCTAACGCAGTATATAATTGATTGACTCCTTCCGATAAGTTGTTGTTTAGTAAAGTGATAATATTGAATGTATCTGCAGGTAAACAGCAGTCAACGGCAATATAATCCTTTGTTTCTTTTACATTCATCCCTTGCACATGACGGGCAACATATGTAATTTTGTATATAAAATTTTCTATGAGTAAATTTTGATAATTCATCAATTATTCTCCTTTAAAAAATAGTAATTAAATAATATCTATATTAAATATAACATATAAGAAATTTCACTTAATCTATACTCCTCCTTTTCTAACCGCTTAATATCACACGATGTAGCATGAGAAGAATTAAAAATGATATAACATTGTCGGAATGAAAAAAGTGGTATATAATAAATATTAACATTACTAGTAATTATTTTAGGTATTCCTAGAATAAAGGAGCGATACATATGAAAATTACTATTTATTTCGGAAGTCATGAAGATCAAGATGTTCGTACTATGGACTGTCATTTAGATGTAGAAGATACAGAAGAGATTGTTTCTGTATCATAATATAAATAGTTGGGATGAACCCTCTTCCCTACAGCGTTTAAGACACCTTTTATAGGTGTCTTTTTTGTTGTTTTTTTCATCAAAAAACCTTTACTTTAGAGCGTTTTAATAGTAAAATATAAATATACGAACAAACGTTCTTTTTTTATTTTAATTGTACATGAAGGGATGATTTTTACAATGGCTCAAGCAAAGCGCAGAGGAAGAAAAAAGCAAACACCTACTATTTCAAATACAGGCTTTATCGGCTCTGTCTTTATTGATACATTGGAATTACAAAAGAAATCCTATTATTTCACACGTAAAAAACTTCAAATTGTTCATCACGTATTAGATGGTCTATCTGGAGCAACGAGTGCGTTATTTAAAGAACATAATATCGCCGCATACATGTCATGTGTGTATTTACATAAACAAAAGAAAATCGGATTTGTTCTTTCAACAAAACCTTTTGAACAAAGTGATGGCGTTGCTTACTTTATAAATTATTTGATTGAAAAGAATTTTTATGGTGACGAAAATATTGAATATCAAGAAGTATTTAATACAGGCTTTATCGGTGTAGTATTCGCCGATTTATCTAGTATAGATCGTTTTAATTTTGATTTTGAAATGAGCATGTTATCAAAATTAATGAAAGATATGATTATTCCTGTTAAGGAACTCTTTTTACGCCACAATGTACCAGCATACATCTCTACCTCTCATTTAGAAGAACAAAATAAATTAGGTTTCGTTCTATCTGTAAAGCCATACGATGAACGCGCTGAAGCCGATTTATACTTTGAAACATATTTAAAAGAACGCGGATTATTTATTGGTGATGAAGAGGATGATATTGATAAGATTATTATTAGAAAAACAGCTGAATTACGATAGAAAAGCGCAGGATGATACGCCTGCGCTTTTGGTAATTTATGAACAACGGGTATATCCAAAAATCTTATCCACGAAATTACCCTCTCAAGTAATGATTATTCTCTAAAACGTACATTTTCGGGATATGAACTTAATTGTTTTTCTTATTTATCAAACATAAAACCCCGTTCAAAAGAGAACTGGTTAGAAATTTTAAATATTCGTGTATTTTTCTTTTAGGATACCGAATATTTCTAAATCGACAACTCCCTTACCAGACCATAATGTGGCTTGTCTTAACAATCCTTCCTTTATAAAACCGTTTTTTAAGAGAACCTTAGTTGAAGCTTCGTTTGCGGGCATGACTTCTGCTTGAATTCTATTTACATTCACTTCATCAAATAAAAATTTTACTAGCATACGAACGGATTCAGTTGCAATGCCCTTTCCCCAATTGTCCTCTGCTAGAAAGTAACCAATAGATACCATGTTCACTTTTTGATTAAAATCCATAGCTTCTATAATTCCCAACAATGTATTACTTTGCTTTTTCTGAAAGATTCCCCACTTAACTCTACTTTTTTTATGGTAATCCCTATCAAAATGACCAATCATCTTCTTTACCGTTTGTATATTATGTTTAGGAATGATCCCGCAATATTCAAATACATTTTCGTTGTCATAGATCATATATACTTCTTGTAAGTGTTCCTCTTCAATTTTTCTTAATACTAGATTAGCAGACTCCAATATTGGGAAATCTCCAAAAAGCATTTCTAAATTCATGTTATTCTCTCCTTAAAATTATTCCTCAATGGGTATGTAAATCTTCATTTTCATTTGGAAATATTGAATTTAAGACATCGGTAATATCAGTAAGTTCTTTTCAATGTATTCAATTGATTTTTGTATACTTTCAAAGTAATCCATTCCTCAACACCTCTGTATAATTCATATTTTATAATTTAAACAAAAGATTTTTTTGATAATTTGTACATTTATATTGTAACCTACACATTATTCTTTTTTATGAGATTTTGAGTTCAATTAAAAAAACAGCTTTCCTTTAACGTAAGGAAAGCTGTTTTTTAAGAAGCTACTAAACACTATAATCTTTCGAATGAACTTCTAATATTAAACGATTTGAAGAAACCTTATTCAATATTAGATATAAGATTCCTCCTACAATTGGAATAGTATAGGCTGGAATATAGTTTAATAATATACCTGATAGTGCCATTGCTATAGGGAGCATCATTTTACCTATACTTAATCCAATGCTGAGTACTCTCCCTCTATATTCATTTGGAATCTCTTTTTGCATGAAACAAGCTAATGGTATATCAATTAAAACTATAATTAGCCCTAAAAAGAACATAACAACACAATACGTAATAACGTATGCAAAACCATTTACTTCAAAACTTTTGAATAAAACTGGAATTCCTGAAATAATCATAAAAACTGCTAACATAAAACTTAACTTTTTTAAAAGATAGGAGTAAGAAAAACGATTAGTTATCTTTTTTACTAGTATTGCACCAACTATCATCCCTACTGGAAAAGTCCCTTGAATCATCCCAAATTGTTTAGAACTTAGATTGAGAACCGTGTTAATAATGTATGGCAATGGAACAGTTACTGCAAAGCCTAAGAAGAAATTAAGTGATATTAAAATACTAAACGTATTCTTTAAGCGTTCATTTTCAATTAAGTAAGAAAATCCCTCTTTTATATCTTTGATAAAATTAATGCCTGTTTGTAAACATTCCTCATTTATGTTGCACTCGAACAATTTAAAGTGAATAAACAACATGGATATGCCCGAAAGAATAAATGAAATACCATTTATAATAATAAAAGTTTTTATATCTAAGACAACAAAAACGATGCCACCTAGCATAGGACCGAGAATTAAAGATACAGAATCGATAATTTTACTTATAGAGTTAATACTCATAAGCCTCTCTTTAGAGACGATATTGGGTTTTGCGGCTTCTAATCCTATTCCAAAAAATGTTGTAAATACCGTCATAAGAAAGGTAGTAGTATAAATGATGAATAAGTTTAATCCATAATTGCTGCTGAATATATAAACTGCGATTAATACCCCTCCATTAAGTAGATCCATACAAACAACCAGCTTCTTTTTATCAACCTTATCTGCGATTACGCCGGCAAATGGATTTATAATAATCATTGGAATAGTTCCTAATATGAGCGTAAGTGCAAAATTGAATGCTGACCCAGTTATTTGTAAAACATATAATCCTAATGCAAAACTATAAATAGAGCTACCAAATATAGATACTGTTTTCGCAATTGAATAGAGACAAATATTTCTTAGTTCTTGATTGCTTTTTTTATTTTCTAAATGTAATCGTAAACTCCCCATAACTTTTCCCTCCCGCTGAACTTTGTATTACGTACAGTGTAAGTTCTCGGGTCAACCCAATATCAATATGCTATTATTAAAAACTTCTAAAAGAAAAATTAAAAAAGATGGGGTTAACCCCATGACCATCAACTTAAGGTTTTGGTATACTCCCACAACGATAAAATCAACAAAGTTATTTAATCCAAACTGCCCCAGACACATCAGATATACAGCAAAGTTTTAATAATTCCGCTCTACAAATCAGAATTTCACTCGGGTCTGCAGTTGGAGGTATAGCTTTAAAACAAGTACATAATGTCGCCAACATGGCCTGGGTTGGCGGATTTCTAGTTCTTCTATCTTTAGGTTTGGCTATCTTTTCTCTCACTAGACATACACTGACAAGAGAATGCCATGTGAGCGCTAAACGTATAGATTAACACTCTCTTTTACTTTTAATTGCAAAAAATATAGTTATGGTATGCACACTTCTATTTAATTTAACTTTGGTGTTACTATATAATTCGTCTAATAAGTAAAAGAAGAAGTGAATCGCTTTTTTTATTTGGGCTAGTCATAGACCATTAATCTTTTGATTATCTATTCAACACTCTTTTATAAACACTTTCTAATTAAGATGCTGAATTCATTTTAATACATGAGTTCACCAAAACACCTTAAAATAATTAACACTTTCAACATTTTTGTTGAATATCCAACAAATCCAGCTAATTTAACCATTGTATGTAGTTTCCTATTAATTATAATTATAAACAGTTGTTGATTAACAAAATCTCATTTGCTTTATCTGATATTAAATACACACAAGTTTTAAAATGAATATTTAGGAGGTACATGTATGAAAGTACTTATTATTGGCGCAACTGGATACCTAGGTTCAACGATTGTAGAAAATTTCAAAAAACAAAATGTTGAACTTTATGGATTGGCTAGATCTATAGAATCATATAAAAAAATAAAAAGAATGGGCATTTCCCCAATAAAGGGAGATATTTTTAAACCAGAAACATTAAAAGTAGCTACAGAACAAGTAGATGCAGTGATTCATGTAGCTGCACCAGGTAATGCATTTAATGATGGAGCTCCTGCATTTAATGAGGATCACGAAGCTATCAAAACAGTTCTAGATACAATGAAAGGAACAAATAAAACCTTTATATATTCAAGTGGTGCAATGGTTATTGCGGACTTACATAAAATCGGAGAAGTAGCTCCACATATGTCTGAAGATATACCTGCGATTAATCCACCTTCTTTTGTTGCTAAGAGGGTAGAAACAGAAAATATGGTTTTACAGGCAGCAGAATTTGGAATTAGAACGATTGTTATTAGAATTCCTCACATTTATGGCAAGGGTAAAAACTTTATGTTCCCATTTTTAATCGATACGGCCATGAAAGAAAAAGCTAGCTTTTATATTAACAAGGGGGAAAATCTTATCTCCTTTGTTCATGTAGAAGATTTGGCAGAACTCTATTGGTTAGCATTGAAGAATTCACCTGCTGGTGAACTGTATCATCCAGCAAGTTTCGACATGAATAGGAAAAGCATTGCCCTGTCAATCAGTGACAAACTAGGTTTTGTTGTACAAACAAACAGCATTTCGTTCGAAGAAGCTAAAGTACTTTGGGGAGAGGCCCCCTCTCTTGTGTTCGGTATAAATGCAAATTTAAACAGTACCAAAGCAACTAATGTATTACATTGGATTCCCAAATATTCCTCAATTGACGAGGAAATTGAGGAGATTTTCAAACTGAAATATGGTAACTAATAACACTTAAGAGGATTTTTCGAATTTACGATCCTATTAAAATTCGGATTTTTTCTGTAAATAGTTTTTTTGTTATTTTGAACCTACTCTATTCTTAATTTTTCTCTTATCCTCCAAGAAATACCCTATAGAATGGACTTTTTTCTATGTCTATTCTATAGGGTACATTTTTATCATTTACGCATACCTTTTATAGTCTTCAAAATGATAAGAAGGGTTAAAACGGTAATAGGGACACCTATATATTTCTTTCAATCAATATCTCAAGTTGTTGCTCCATTACATGTGGTGGATAAGGCATTTTGTTCATAAACCACCACTCCACTACTTGTACGCAAGCAGCTCCCAAAAATTGAAGAATAACTTCTTCTTTTACCCCTTTATTTTTCCCCTCATTTGTATTTATCCTTCTAGCATCCTTGATACTTTCAATGAAAAACTCCAGGAACCGTTTTCGGAAGAACGGGGCTCCTTTGCTGCATAACATCGCTGAAAAAAATATATAATTGCTTTCAAAATATTCGAATGAGCTAGTGATTCCATCTGTAGAAGCACTTTGAGATGGCATCTCACAGATTCCACGCAATTCGTTAATATGTTCCTCAATAAGTTTATCCAACAAATCATATTTATCAATATAATGAAGATAAATGGTTCCTCGGTTAACATCTGCGCTATTAGCAATATCCTGTATAGTAATGTCATCAAATGATTTTGTACACATCAGTTCAGTAATAGCTTTTTTAATAGCTTTTTGACTTTTTGTTATTCTCCTATCCACTTTAGACATAATTCGTTCACCAAACTTCCCTAAACATAATTAGTAATTCCTATTAACGTGCTGAATATTAAGTAGATAACGCTCACTTAAAATATTATAATATTTTCAATAAAGATTATAGACAAATGTTGATTAATCACTCAATGTTTATTTTCCAAAAACTTTAATTATCATAAATATTATGAGTCCAAAAGAAATAGCAATAATAAATTAAAACGTAATGAGTATATAAAACTGCTGTTTAATCTCTTACAGAAAAACGGACGGAAATCCCATAGGTATGAGATGAAAACCTTATTTGATATCTTAGGTGTCATATACAACTTTTTTATGTCGCACAATCATGTAGAGATGGGATTACCCCCATCTTTTTCCGAAAAATGAATATGTATAAATTTCTTCTCCTTGAACAAAGAAATCCTCGTATTTTCCGCCTCGTTCCAAATAACTTGAGGTTCTTTCATCAATGGATTGAAACTGTAGATTTTGGATTTCTTTCGTTACTTTTGAAAATGTAAAATTTTCTCGAAACCTAGTTGCAATTTGGCTGTTTATGCTAAAATTTTTAAATAAAATAAATAAACTTAATAAAAAACAATCAGGTTTTAAAAGAGAATTTAATTTGTGAAGTAAAAAAGTTTCATGCTCAAAACTGTAATTACTAGTACCAGATTGATCAATTACAATATCAACAGACTGATTCTGAATAGGTATATTTAAAAAATCAGCACAGATAAAGAGGATGTTTCTTTTCGGATTACTTCTCTCTAATACATCTTTTAAAAATAGCAGTTTATTCAAATCTCGATCAACTGCAATATATAAGCAATCTTCGGGTAGTTCTTCATAAATGTTTCGCAAAAAGAACCCAAGACCCGATCCTATATCAAGTAGTATTTTGTTATTTAAATCTAATTGTATTAGTTTCTTTTTCGCCCATTCTCCTTCTCTATGCATATTTTCCAAATATGCAGTATCAGTTTCATGAATATAATCCGAAATAGAATCTTCAAGTGAAGTTCGCTCATATGCTTTAAATAATTTACCAGCTGTTATAATCCCTGAAATAATAATGTATTTTTCACCACAGTTACAAATTAACTTTCCCTCTGTAATTTGATTGCTTTTAATAATTCCATTTTGAAGAATTAGGTTTTTGCTACACTTAGAACATATAAGTAAATGAAGTACGCTTAAATCTATCCCTATAATAGAATTCGAAGTTTCATTTGTTAGAGATAAATCATTTAACACTTCTTTTAATTTATCTCTTCTCTCCTCTAAAATTTGTATTTCTTGTTCAATCTTTTCGTATTTCAATTTAAATAAAGATTGGTAAAAAGTATCTTTTTCGTAATTCATAGATTTCGCTAAATTTTTATAAAGAAAAAGTTCTTTAATTTCATTCAAGCTAAATCCTAGCCATTTGTACTCTAATATAAGCTCTACATCTTTTTGACAATACTCATCAAAAAAATAGTGGCCACCCTTCTTTTCAGGAATAATTAGTCCGAGATCCATATAATGTCTGATTGTATCTATACTTATATTATTTATCTTTCCGAATTTACCGATTTTCATAATATCACTACCATTATAGTATTTGTTTATAAATACTTCTTTTTTTATAGTAGAAAATCCTTTTATCTATACATTATTATTTATGATACGGGGATGATGTAATGAAGGTTTTATATAATAAAAAAACCCGCGAATCATTCACGGGTTTTCCTTTTAATAACTAATTGCTATTGTACCTTCACCGGCATGAACAGCAAATGAAATTGGTAATGGATACAGTTTGAAATCCATTTCAGGGAATGCTTGTCTTATATCTGAAATCCATTCCTCAGCACCATCTTTATCATTAGCATGGAACATATGGAGTACTTTTGGTAGCTCTTTCTCAAGCTCATTTTTAATGTATTCTCTACACTTTTGGATTTTGCGTACTTTCTTTTCAAGTAAAAGTTCCCCACCTTTTACTTCCAAAATTAAGTTGACACTTAATAAACTTCCAAGTAAAAATTGAACTCCTTTTACACGACCACTTGCATATAGACCTTTTAAACTCTTTGGAAATACATGAAAAGGTCTTCTTTTTTCATCTACTAATGTTTTGTGTATATCTTGTAAAGTCATACCATCATTGTATAACGATTTCGCTTTTCTAATTAGTTCATCCATTGGATAACTTGTTGTTTCACTATCTAATACAGTTAAATGGAAACCTGCCATTTCTGCAGCTAGCTTCATATTTTGATATGTTCCACTTACTTTTCCGCTAATAGCGACTGCGAATCCTTCTTCGTATTCTTCTTTACATTTCGTAAATAGCTCTACCATTTCCCCAATGTTAGGTTGTGATGTAGTGACAGTTTTGCCTTCGTTTAACGCATTATAGACGCGTTCACGAACACCTTCTTCACAATCTTTGTACGGCACTCCATCAATAATAACTTCAATTGGGATAACAAAGTTATCTCCTTCTGTTGTAAAACTCGCAGTTGTACTATCAGTAATCCAAGCAACACGCTTCATGTTGTTCCTCCCTTAATTCTATTCCTCTTTTCTGACTTTTCTATATATTTATATTATAAAAAGAGAATATCCCTGTAATAGTAACAGGACTTTCTTATTTTTGCTATAGTAGATGAATATTAAATGTGAATATTTTTTGTCTATTTCACAAATAAAAAAGAAAATCAGGATATTTCCCCAATTTTCTTTTAATACTACATTATTTAAAGGTTTCATTATCTAAAATTACAACATAATCATTGGTCAATCGCCCAGCTTCTTTCGTATAACTAACAAGTCGTTGTATGTTATCACAGCAAATTTTCGCTCCCCATACGAGTAACGGTACACCGATAAAGTCGATGTGTAACCTTCTAGAAAACAGACCACCTAAAGTCATTGGTAAAGGCACTGTTGGTGATGTATTAGAAAAAATAATCTTTTCGTGGCTTTGATAATGTTTTTGTAGAATCTCTCCTAAATGCTTCATCGCAGGTACAACGACTTTTGATGCCCCGCATCCAATTGTATATACAGGATTCTCATATTCATCTTGTCCATGGAAAATAATCTTTCCCATATCTTCTGTTTTCAATTTATTAAAGTAATCCACATTTAAAATTTCTTCTTTCGTTAATTTCCTATCAGTTGGTAATTTATTTAAATGATAAGCTGCAGCGAGTGAAGTTGTATGTGTTCCACCAAAATCTGTATAGATAAAAATCATAATATCATCCCTTATTCTAAAAAGTTCAATGTTAATTAGTATTACCATTAGAAAGATTGTTAAACAAGGGATGAATTTTTTATACCTTTTGTGTTAATTCATTATATTTTCTCCAAATATAATATCGTCTACTAATAACAGTACCTAATGTGATACATAAAAAGGCATTTGTTACAACCATTAATGTATAGTGCGTGCTACCAGAAAACATACTTTGCTTAATTACGATTTTCGCACCTAAAATAACAAGAAGAATAATTGTACTTAACCAATTTCCTTTTCGTAATACATGACCCGTTTCACTATCTAATCGAAATGTTAACGCTTTTCCCCTAATAATTCCAAGGCCCAATCCAATTCCAAGCATTGCAACGAAAAGAGCTCCTTGCAATAAAGTTACTTGCTCCATATGAACAATGGATTGAATTGTTACATAGCACAATAAAGCTGGAACGAGCCAAATACGATTAATTTTTACTTTACGTTCTTTACCTTGCATTAAAACGATAATAAAAATAACAACGATAATATCCAATTAAATCCCCCCTATTTACACTCTTCCCTTAAAAAATTATATTCTCCTTTCTTTATTCCATACTTGAAATACAATAGCTACTTTTAATTGTAAAATATGGAATGTGATTTCCCCTCAGTCTTAAGCATTATTTATAAAAGTAAAAAGACGTACTTTTTACTCGTACGTCTTTTAGTACCTTTATTCAAAACAAGTACATTTTTTATGAACTCGTTTAAACTCTTAGTTCTCCATAGATTCTACACCTGTAGAATCAGTTTTATCTAATACTTGAATGTTAAATTTAGCAGCTAGTTTTAAAGTGCTTTTATAAATGAAATATCTAAGAATAGAACCTAGAACGTTTCAGATTACATCATCAATATCGGTAATGCGTCCCCATCCACTAATTAAAGACTCAATTAATTGTAACAATTCAATACAAACTGATATAACAAACCCTAATAATTAAGTGTATATATAACATAATTTTTATTTTTCTATAATTGAAATCCATTAAAGAAAACCTTCATTTTGTAAATAAAATGAAGGTTTTCAATTTATAACTTATCCCATTAACTAAAATACTTTTCAAAGCAGACGCAATCATGTACCCGTTTAAATTGTTTTCTTATTCCTTCTTTATTTTCACCTGTATAATGAGCAAATGTTTGAACCGGATATAACTGTTTCATATTACTTTTTATTACACCTTTTATTCCGTCTGTATGATCGGAATATACGTGTAAATATGAATCTACGTTTACAAAAGCATTGTTTTCATACCATCCATGTACCCATAGATTGTCCCTAGTCCATGCTTCCAGTCGATTTAGCTTAAGTTCTTTCGCTAACTTTTCTGCTTCATTTAATAGTTGATTACCAATTCTCCTTCTGCGAAAATCGGGATGAACTGCAATATGCCAAATCATACCGCCAAGACCAGTTCCTCTTGAACAAACAGTACGTTCTTCTAATTCGTATTCAATATCTATCAAACCCACTATTTGATCTTCGTGTACAGCTACTAATTCAATAGTAGGATTTTCATATTTTTCTTTCTCTCTAAATACGTTATCATAATATGCTGTATCTAAAAAAGATAACGCTCGACAACGTACCCAGCCTATTTCATCTTCTTTTTTATATGCCCTAATCTTAATATCCATGTAATCAAAAAGCTCCTTCTATTTTTGCCATTAATTTTTCAGGTCCTGCTCCTTTGTTTGATGGAATAACTAACGTGATTCCTAGGTCAGGATATACAGCTGAGCGAAAACTCACACCTGGATCATATCCCATTACATGATATTTAATAATGTTGTTTTGTTTTTTCTCAATCCATATTCCATAGCCGTAAGACTGACTATCGTTTACCAAAATGTGAGGAGTTAAAAGTAACTTCGTATATTCGCGGTTTAATATTTCATTGTTAAATAGAGCCTCCCAAAATTTCAACATGTCTGGTGCGGTAATGTAAGCCCCGCCATCAGCACCGCCCTTTATAGGTATAGAGTATGTATTTGTTCTCCACTTTTCGTTATTTCCATCTTTTATATATCCAAGGGCTGTATGCTTTGGTAATTTATCTAAAGAAAAATAGCCGGAATCATTCATTCCAATTGGCATGAATATATTCTTTTTTATATATTCCGTAAATTCGAGTCCCGTCTGTTGTTCTATAATTAATCCAAGTATGATAAAACCGGCATTGTTGTAGTGAAACTTACTTCCTGGTGCAAACATCATAGTACTGTTTTGGAATAATGGTAAAAAGTCTCTTAAACCTTTAAAAAGATACATAGGCGTTTGTTTCCAAAGGTCCTCAAAGTTATCCATAATACTTTCATCAAAATAATCAGGAATACCAGAGCTATGTGTTAAAAGTTGATGTATTGTAATATCTTTATCGAAGTTTGGAAATTCAATATGTAAACAATCTTTTAATTTTGTATGAAAAGTAATTACACCTTTTTCAACAAGTTGACAGATGCCAATTGCGGTGAATAATTTACACCCTGAAGCAATGCCAAATCGTGTTTGTAGCGTATTATTTATTCGTTCACTTTGGTTAGCATATCCAAATGAGCTTTCGTAGATAATGTCATTTTCTCTTTTAATTAAGACTACTCCAGAAAACTCTAGTTCTTGGTACAATTCTTTTACAATTTTCGCAACCGTATCATTTGTATTGATCATAACAACCACCCTCATCATCCAATAATGTTCTTCCACCTAATTATTTTTCAATATATAGATGGAAGAACCCTCTTATTACGTACCATTAATTGTAAAAAGGAAGAAAAATTATTTCGAATCTATTGATTCAGCTGAATATACCTTGGACCTTGAAGGTAATAAGGTAAACACACACAATATGATAGTAATAAGTAGCGTTACCAATACTCCTACAATGACTACAAGTTGTATAGAAATGAATTGAGTTGAAACGCCGAACAGAATTGTTATAAAAATGGTTATTGTCGCAATAACAAGCCCATATATACTTCCAATCCGTCCCATCAAATCAACAGGAACATTATTTTGATAAAATGTGTAATACCCCGTATTTGCATATGCCATAGAGAAAGATAATATAAAGAATCCGATAGCAGCTATTAAAAACCCATTTGAAAAAGCATATACTAGATAACCGATTGCGATAAATAATGAACCCACTCCTATAAGAAATGAAGGTGCTAATTTTTTTGACAAAATTGTATTAGTTATTGCGCCTAAAATAAATCCCGCCCCAGCGATGCTAACTAGGAAGCCATACTCACTATCTGTTAACAATAAAACTTCTTTTGCAAACGATAGTTCAAGTGAATCAATAGCAGTAGCTAATACCATCATCCCCTGGAATAAGAAGTAAACACAAACGATATACACAGACTTTTTACTAAAATTTAAAACTATGTTCCAATCTTTCTTTAATACAGTTAGAGACAATTTTTCACTGGATGTATTAGAATCATATTTTTTATCAAGATTAGGTAAAAGTAATGTAATGAATCCTGATAACAGAAATGCTATAGCATTCATATATATAGCAAAATCTGGTGTACTCGCTATTAATAATACTCCCGCTACCGCCGGACCAATTAAAGATGCACCAGATCCTATTAAACTACGTAGTGAGTTGAAACGTTGTCTTTGCTCTACTGGAATTAATTTCGTCATATACGTCATAGCAGTTGGCTCATAAATCGCACTGGCCATGCTTATAAAGAATACTAAGAGATAGACAATCCAAAGGGATGGAACCAAGGGTAAAATAGCGATAAATACTGCGCGATATATATCAAGTTGGGTCATTAATTTCCGTTTGTTTAAACGATCAATCATACTTCCTGACCAAGCGTTTGTAAATAAAGCAGCTAATGGTTTAATCACATATAAAGTAGCAACAGCTAAGGCGGAGCCTCCCATATTATAGACAAGTATATTCAGTGCTATTAAGTAAATCCATGCCCCTAAATTTGCAATACCGACTCCAGACAATAGTAATAAAGGGTATTTCCAATCTTTAAGTAATTTTTTCATTTTAGGCCTCCGCTTTCTACATTGTTTTAAAACAATAAAAAAATCCCACCCCCAAGACTTATAGTCTTAGGGACGAGATTTATTATCGCGGTGCCACCCTAGTTTATTAATATGTCGCCATATCAACCTTATCAGGTACTGCATTGTATTCATGCTTATACCTTAGCTCTATAACGGGAGCTCCCGTCACACCACCCCCTCATAAAAGGTTCCGATGTGCTGCTCAGAGGCTTGGTTCAATAAAGAATTTTTTCTCCTTTTCAGCTAAACGGAGCTCTCTGTGAAAAATTCATTTATTTACTCTTCTCATCATCGCATGTAATTTTATCCATATTAGCATAGAGTTTTTATATTGTAAATGATTAAAAAGAATAATCAGTTTTTTGATAAAAGAGAACATCCCCTATAATTTTGTCGCTTAATTTATTATTAATATAAAAAATACAGTGCGTGAAATTACTTGTATTTCTAACAAAAAGAGCCTGTAGAATAATAGGCTCTTACAAAATTCTATATTAATTTGCACTCGCTTCTGCTAATGGTTGTAACGGAGGCTCTAAGTCTAGCTTTAAAGTCGCCCCTTCTTGTAAATCTTGTCCTTTTTCAATACTTTGACTCATCACATAGCCCGTACCTGTCGTTTTTAAATCTAATTTAAATAATTTTGATAAATACATAACATCACGCATTGACCACCCTTTTAAGTTAGGCATTTTCACATTATTTCCTACTAGAAATATTCGATCTCCTTCACTTATCACCTCATCAGTCTGTGGATATTGTTTTATTATTTTCCCTTCGCCTAATAATACTGGCTGAAGTTTCTCTTTTTCTGCAATATTTTTTACTTTATCCATCGATTGGTTCACATAATTTTGTGCTTTTATTTGAGATTGCTTCGTTGCATCTGCCATTTGTTTTTCTGTATATGGTTTCACCTTTAAATATTCTAGACTATTTTTCATAACTGGTTTAAAAATTTCAGCAAGAGGCTGAGCGCCGTACTCATCCCCCTTTAAATTCGGTTGCTTAATGGCTAAATATACGACTAATTGTGGATCATCAATCGGAGCCATTCCTAGAAATGAAAAAATGTAATTTTCCTTTCCTTCCATATATCGTCCATTTTCAGGATTCGGAATTTGTGCTGTTCCTGTTTTACCACCAATCGGATAACCATCAACTTTATACATCGTTCCCGTCCCTTTTGATGAAGTTATTACACGCTCCATTAAGTTCCTTACCTTATTTGCAGTTTCTTTTTTAATCGGATTCCCTATTTCTTTAGGTTGATTTTCCATAATAACTTGATTGTTTGTTGGATTTACAACTTTATCAACAATAAATGGCTTCATCATTTTCCCGTCATTTGCTATTGCTGTAGCAGCTTGTACTAATTGAATAGGAGTTACAGTTGAACTTTGACCGAAAGAAGTAGTAACTTGTTGAATCTGTGTGTTTAACAATAATGTATTTTTACTTTCTCCAGGTAGATCTATGCCTGTTTTTTGATTGAATCCAAATTTATTCATATACTTCTTAAAGTTGTTTGGCTTCAATAACTGATCTTCTAAAATAGAAAATCCGACATTTGATGATCGTTCAAACCCTTCATCAAATGTAATAGAACCCCATCCATAACCACCATTATGGTCTTTAATTTCTGCTGAACCAACTGCGTATTTTCCTGATTGGAAATATTCTCTCCCGTTATATACACCTTCATTAATTGCTGCAGCTAATGTAAAAACTTTCATTGTAGACCCTGGTTCGTATGCGTTTGCAATTGGATCATTTAAAAAATATTCAATGTCTCCTTTGTTAGGATTATAACTAGGCTTACTAGACATGGCTAAAATCTTACCTGTTTTTGGATCCGCAATAATACCTACTAACATAGAAGGATCATAGTGTTGCTGTGCTTTATTCATCGCTTCTTCTAAAAAACTAGCAATTTGTTTATCTAATGTGAGATATACGTTATGCCCATTTTTAGCAGGTTCTATTTTTTCTATATCATTTGTAAGCGGAATTCCTTTTCGAGTGCCTACATATGAAATATTTCCATTTGTAGAGCGCAAATATTTATCTAAACTTTTTTCAAGCCCAAATTTCCCTTCTGCATTGCCTTTATCGTCTGGTCTTGCAAAACCTAGTATATAAGAAGCGAAATCTTCATTTGGATATACTCTGGCTTTTTCAGATTTAAAAGATACACCTGGTATTTTTAAATCTTTAATTGTTTCCTTCACATCTCTAGATAAATTCCGACCAATTTTACCAATTTCAACTTGTGTACGTCCTTCATGGAAATTTTTCATGATTTCCTCTTTATCAACTTCAAGCGCATCTGCTAAACGTTGAGCAGTGTCTTCTTTATCTTTTAATTTATCTTTTCCCTTTAGATTTATAACGATGCGATATGTTGTTGAATCTTGAACTAATACTTTCCCATTTTGGTCATAAATTGTACCACGATTTGCTTCCAGAACTCCATTTTTGTTATGTTGTTCATTCGCAAGATCCTTTACATTAACATTATGCACGACTCCTACAGCTTGAATATAAAATATACGTAAAAGCATAGTAAGAAACAAAACAATAAAAGCAATCATCATATATCGAGCGCCTTTATTCGTTTGAAGTTTATGCATACTTATCTCCTTTCCTTTACAATTTATTAATGCAAATATGCGCTTTTTTATTTTAGATACTATATTTTTCGAAGTTTTTTTAGTGAAATCCTCTAAAACGATAAGAAAACAATCTATGTTGCCATTTGTTTCTTATCGTTTTATGTTTTTAACTATTAAATGCGGTGAGTGAAATTTTAGAATCTTCAAATAAAAAGAACCTACTTTTTGTAGGTTCTTAAGTTTACGCTATATGGTTATATTTCGCTAAAAAAGGAACTCGTTTTGCTACTAGTGCATACATTTTGAAAATAAAGTTTGCTAACGGTTCAAATATACGTGTACTTTGCATTACTAATCCGCTTGTAATAAATGTTAAGAACGCAGCACCAAGTATATCTAGAGGATAATGAACACCTACGTACATGCGTGATACACCGACTAATATTGCCCATATAAGCGCGATATATTTAAGTTTTTCTCCTCTAAGAATAAATACGAAAGCAATCGAAAATACAAGTACAGAATGATCACTTACAAATGATGAATCTGCTGCATGCGGTACTAATTGATTTACATGATGTGTAATAAAAGGACGCGGATGATAATATACCGCATGTATAAGAACATTTACTAATAATGCAATACTAACTGAAAGTGTCGTATATAACACTGTATATTGTTTTCTGATTGCATTCTCTTTCTTTCCATTATTGAACCATAGGATAAGCATAAATAAAATAGCTACATATGGAACACTATTTGTAATAGCGATCATTAGCGTATCTAATAGCTTGGATGATCCAGCAAAATTATTAATCCATTGAAATACTGTGTAATTCATATTACTCTCTCCTTATTATTTCTCATTGTACTTTAAATAAAGATACAAGTGTTCTTGACTTACACAGTATACAACATCAATATGAAAATGGGCTTAAACTTTTCTCATCTAATTCTCATTTTGCTACTATTAATTTGACAATCGTGTAACTATTTACACGTGCTAAATATGTATAAAAGTTGTAAAATATTTAAAATAGTATGGTAAACAATCTATGTATGAATACAATACTTAACATGTTCATTTAAATATATTAGCTACGAAATCATATTTTCATTTCATACGAAGGGCTATATTACCGAATTGTTCTCCTTGCTGCATTCGATTTAAAGCTTGAATTGCTTCTTCTAATGGATATACTTTATCAATGATTGGTTTAATATTATGTTCCTCTATAAAATGAATCATCTCATTAAATTCCTCACTACTTCCCATTGATGTTCCCATAATATCGATTTGATTATAAAATAATGCTCGTAACGGTAATTCAATTTTATCTCCTGAACTTGCACCAAAATTAACGATTCTTCCATTTGGTTTTAATATATCAAAATATTTCAAGAAAGTCGCGGGCCCTATACTATCTATAATTAAATCTACTTTTTCGCCATGCAAGCACTCTTCCCAATTACCAGAACTATTAAAAGAAAAGTCTGCTCCATATTTTTCTGCAGCTTTTCTTTTGCTCTTTATCCTTGAAGTAACACTCACCTTTGCTCCGATTGCTTTAGCAAATAACATAGCATAAGTAGCTACACCACCACCAATTCCCGGAATTAGAACATGTTCTTCAGATTTCAATCTACCTTTTGTAAAAAGCGCTCTATATGCAGTTAATGCCGATAAAGATAACACACCAGATTCTTCCCACGAAAGATAGGATGGCTTTTTCACTACGTTTTCAGCTGGCAGAATAACATATTCGGCAAACGTTCCATCTGCTGGTCCACCTAATACTTCAGGTAACTCTGGTATTTCATGAGTATTATTCCATCCAATACTAGGATTTATAATAACCTCTGTATGTAGTGTGATATTTGAAACACCTTCTCCTAATTCCGTAACAATACCTGCACCATCTGATCCTAAAATTAAAGGTAATTTCATTTCTCTTCTATTATTTATTATAAATAAATCACGATGATTTAAACCTGCTGCTTTTAATTTCACTTTAACTTCCCCAACATTAGGAGTTATCTCAGGTGATAATTTATATTCTAAACCTTTTAATCCTTTTTTATGTTGATGTACAATAGCTTTCATTAATTATTCCCCCTTAATACTTTCAATGTACTAGAAATATCGAAATAAATAAAATAATTTGATTAGTAAGCATCAAAAAAGGAGGAAATACAAAATGTATTCCTCCTTTTAAAGAGTTTTTTCAAAAAGAATTTTCTACCTTTAACTATTAATGAGTAGCATAAGGAAATGTAATCGTAACAATTGTTCCTTCGTTTTCTTTACTCTCTAATTGAATAGCTCCGTTATATTTTTCTACAAGCCTTTTTGCTATAGATAGACCCAGACCATTTCCACCCTGTTTTCGACTTCTCGCTTTATCGACTCTATAAAAACGATTAAGAACAAATGGTAAATCCCCTTCAGGTATTCCCGCTCCATGATCTATTATGCGAATTTTAACTTTTCCCGATTGTATACTTGATTCAATGCAAATATACTTATTAACTTCTTTTGCATATTTCACTGCATTATCCATTACAATAATAATAACTTGCTCTAAGTAAGATGATGGCATTGAAACATATGCTTCATCTGCATCCAATTTCATATCAAATTGAAAGTCAGTTTGAAGTACTGCAAAGTTTTGTGTAACTTGTTTTAATACGCTATTAACATGGACTCGTTCGACTGCTATTGGATGCATCTGTTCTGATTCAGCTCTTGATAGCTCTAGCAATTCTGAAACTAATTTATTTAATCGATCTACTTCTTTTAGACTGGATTGAAGAGATTTACCCAATACTGCTGGATCATTTTTCCCCCATCGATTCAGCATTGATAAGTGCCCTTGAATAATTGTTAATGGTGTTCTTAATTCATGCGATGCGTCTTCTACAAACTGTTTTTGCTGTGTAAAAGAAGTTTCTACCTCATCCATCATTTCATTAAAAAGAATCGATAATTTTGCGAGTTCATCATTATTTTCTCGTACTGGAACTCTTTCATTTAGTCCATTTTTCTTAATACGCTTCATCGTATCCGTTATGTTTTGGACACTTGATAAAAGCTTTTTCGTTATAAGCATCCCGCCTAAAAAACTAAACACTAATCCACATATCCCTGCGATAACCATTACTACTAAAATTATTTTTAATAAATGATCAAATGTCTCTAAGTTTTTCGCAAGTTCAATAGTTCCCGTGAATTTTTTTGTTTGAATTGGTATGCGCTCAACTAAAATTCGATCTTCTATATGTCTTTTTATAAATGATTCATCTTGTGTAACCATTTTTGGTTCTATCCACGCTTCATTAAAATCTCGCGAAACAGTAACAATGGATTTTCCATCATTTCCTATAATACGAATCATTTGATGTTTATCAATCATATTGTTAAGAAATTCTTTACTGTTTTCAAATGTTTTGCTCGAGAGTGTATCATTTTTATCTTGAAAATATGCTGCTATTTCTGTCACTTGTCTGTTTATTTGTTTCTGTTCATAATCTATAGTCCACTTATTAATTACAATGAATTGTAACGCGCTATACAAAATAAACAATATGAATACAAGTGTAGTGGACCAAAGTGTTAATTTCCACTTTATAGGTAAATTTCGAATTCGGTACATAATGTCTTTTATCATTTCATTATATATCCAGCACCGCGAACTGTTTGGATATATTCCTCCTTATCTACACTATGTAACTTATTCCGTAAATAACGAACATATACATCAACGATATTTGTCTCAACCATTGCATCATATCCCCATACTTGGTCAAGTAAAATATCACGGGTAAGAACTCGATTAATATTTTTCATAAACATAAGCAGTAGCTCGAATTCTTTATTTGTAAGTTCGATTTCTTCATTTCCTTTAGTTATAGTTCGAGATTCAATTTGAAGCTGTAAGTCTTTAAACGTAAGAGAAGATGTGTGCTTATGCTCTATATTTTCTTCTCTTCTAAATATAACTCTCATACGTGCTAAAAGTTCTTCAATCGCAAACGGTTTTGGAAGATAATCATCAGCTCCACTATCTAACCCTGTCACACGGTCCATAATACTATCACGAGCAGTCAACATAATAATAGGTGTATTTTTAGTTGCTCTTAGTCGACGACATACTTCCAGTCCATTTAATCCTGGTAACATTAAATCAAGTAAAATGAGATCATAACTATTTTCAAGTGCTACTGCTAATCCCTTTCTTCCGTCAAGTTGTATATCTACTTTATATCCTTCATACTTTAATTCTAATTCTAAAAAATCTGCTAAGCTTTCCTCATCTTCAATAATTAATATATATTGCAACGATACTTCCTCCTATACGATTAAATGAATAAGTAATCCTATTCCGAATATAACCGCAATGAATTGATGTACTTTTCGATACATCTTCAATTTTGTTTTCTGATTAGATTTCTGTAAAACAAATCCTGCAATCCCTAATGCTATTAAGGCTAAAAGAGAAAATATACCACTGTATATTAGTATAATATGACGACTTCCTTTTATTAAAAAGTAAACACCGTGAGTAGTCGCAACAGCTATTACAGCGTATCCAATTAATACGTGAAACTGTTTTATAAAAAGATATAGCTCTTTAATTATTTTAAATCCGTGCATATTTCTCTTCTTTAAAAATAACCATATTTGACGTAACAACCATAATGATGCGGCTAGAATTGCCCCATATTCACCGAAAGAACCTAATTTCTTATTTAACCATTTTACATTTAATACATTCCCGTACAAAACATTAATAAATAGCAATGCTACACTGCAAATAATAATAGTAATACCTATTATTTTAACATACATATGAACATATTTATTTCTTAGTATCTTTTCCATTCTTTATCCCCTTACTTATAAAGGCTTTGTAACAAGCAGTGTATCAAATAAAAAAGAAAGGAACATGAGAGAAAGATTAAAAAAAAATGAGAATTTCAAAACGACTTAAATTTTGTATCGATCCCTTTTAGCTAACATTATTATTTTTTGAATAAACGGGGCTTTTTCATTTGTATAAGCAACTCGATCGAAAGGATATGTAGTAGCAAGTCTTTCTTTTAAACCTCTATATTCTTTTCGTGCCCATTCATGCTTTATGAGAAAATCTCGAAATAAAAGGTTGTTCTTCCATTCTTCACTATTATAAATATAAACATGTAAGTGGTGGGTACCAGCTCTCCATTTCCCTTTTCTAAAAAAACGCCAATTAGAGTTTTTTTTAGGAACATATTCATATCCAATTTCCGCAAGGTTTTCAGTCCAATTTTCAGTAATTTGTAAATTTGTTACGCCAATCATCATATCAATAAGAGGTTTAGCTCCTAATCCTTCTACCGCTGTACTTCCTATATGTTCCATTGCTATCACTTCTTTATTTAATAAAGACGTAATTTTATTTTTTTCATTTAAAAACTCTTTATGCCAATGATGTTGGTACGGTTTAATTATGATTTTTTCATCCATTTTCTTTCCTCCTTATAACTGTACATCATTATATTTATAAAATTTCACGTTAATAACATAGGGATTTCACAAAATATGTCGAATACTGCAATATACAATTTAATTATATTTAATACGAGGTGAATAATGAAAGATATTCCAGTTGAAATTCAGTTAAATAATATAACATTCCAATTAAAAGAACATCATAATTTTGATTGGCTTATGAAATTAGGAAAAGTATTTGTAGCTTTTGATCAACAAGATTCGGGTAATATTTGCTTTGGGGTTGAAAAGAATGGTCAAAAGAAATTTATTAAATATGCAGGGGCACAAACAATAGCATATAAAGGGTCTACAGATGCAGCGATAATAAGATTAAAAAATTCAGTTATTCTTTACAATGAATTAAAGCACAATTCACTTATAAACTTAATTGAACACTTTCCAGTACAACATGGATATGTTTTAATTTTTGAGTGGTTTGATGGTGAATGTCTTCATCCGCACTGGAGTTTCCCACCCCCGGCGAAATATAAAGATTCTAACTCTCCATTTTATAAATATAAGAAATTATCCGTTCAGGACCGACTTATTTCATTACATTCTATTTTTTCTTTTCATGCTTATGTAGAGCATAAAAACTATGTAGCTATTGATTTTTATGATGGTAGTATTTTGTATAACTTTAAAACAAATGAAACAAAAATTTGCGATATTGATTTATACAGCAAAAAACCTTACATAAATACAATGGGGCGATTATGGGGATCATCACGCTTTATGTCCCCTGAAGAATTTCAGCTTAACGCAATAATAGATGGAAAAACGAATGTATTTAATATGGGTGCAATGGCTTTCACACTTTTAGGTGGCGGACAAGATCGTTCCTTTATAAAATGGGAAGCTAGTAAAGGTTTATTTGAGATAGCTTATCGTGCTGTAAATGAAAATCGAAGCGAACGCTATGCGTCAGTTGAAGAATTTTATAATGCATGGTTAGAAGTACATACTACTCAGAAGCTATAAAAAATTTATATAT
Organism: Bacillus sp. H1a; assembly: GCF_000633475.1. Lineage (NCBI taxonomy): Bacteria > Bacillati > Bacillota > Bacilli > Caryophanales > Bacillaceae > Bacillus > Bacillus sp. H1a. The sequence continues at coordinate 119,142 of NZ_AYMH01000029.1, forward strand.
TTATTAGACATATGTAAAACTATTACTTTTATAATGTATAATACATATGGAATTGAAATTCAGGATAACGGGGCATGTATTATGAACTTTGTTTACATAAATCAAAATGTTTTAAATAATCTTCTTTATATTTTAAGTAGTATATTTGTTTTTTATTTCGTTTATGATAGTGGGCTCTTTTGGAAAAAATATAAAAAACTACTTATTATTCTTTGTACGAGCATCCCACTTATTTTATGTATGCGATATCCTATCTATATGGATGAAAATTGCATTCACGATTTAAGACAAATACCCTTTTTAATAGGAACACTTTATGGTGGGTTTCCTGTCGGCATTATATTACTCATTATTTTATTAATAACACGTTTTATGTTTTATGGTCTCAGTCTATTAACAATTATTGTTTATGGAACAATATTTATTATTACAGCATTCGCATCAGCTAAATTTAATACATACAATAGAAAAATTAAAGTAGCTTCGTCTATGTTTTTAACTTTTTCCCTTGCAATATTTACAACTGTTATTGTTTTAACTTTATCAGATTTTGAAGTTAATAATTTGTATATTATTTATTTTATTCTATTACCAACTACATTAATGTTATTTGTTGTCTATTTTAATGAAGTTTTAAACGATGCGGTAATCATGCGATCAAAGTTAATTAAAATTGAAAAAATGGAGATTGTCAGCCAACTCGCTGCTAGTATTTCACATGAAGTAAGGAATCCTTTGACTGTCGTAAAAGGATTTACTCAACTTTTAAAAACACCCAATTTAACCCCAGAGTCCAGGGATGAATATATTGAACATATACTTGAAGAGTTAAATCGAGCACAAATAATTATTGATGATTACTTAACTTTTGCTAAGCCAGCATCAGAGAAACTAGACCGTATCTCTGTGGAGCACGAGTTACATCGAGTAATTAATATGATATTGCCTTTATGTAATATGAACACTATTAATATTACAAAAGAGTTCTCCGGGGGGACAATTATTGGTAATACACAGCACTTCCACCAATGTTTTTTAAACTTAATTAAAAACAGTATTGAAGCAATGCCGAGTGGCGGTGATCTAATTATTTCTGCAACTGCTAGTAATAATAAAGTCATAATAAGGATTCAAGATAGTGGAATTGGAATGTCGCAAGAGCAAATAAATCGATTTGGCGAGCCATATTTTAGTACAAAAACGAAAGGTACTGGTTTAGGTACGATGGTTGCTGTTAAAATTATCGAAACAATGCAAGGTACTTTAAAAATCCGAAGTATTGTTAATAAAGGAACGGTTCTAACTATTACATTCCCAAAATATAGTGATGAGAGTATTCCATATAATAAATAAAAAAGGAGCCATTATGCTCCTTTTTTATTTCGATACAACAAGTATCTGCTATGTTTTTTTAGTTTACATTTTGTGGAGACTAATTAGAAATTAGTACCCTTAGCTCCAACAGCTACATCCAACAATAATTAATAAAATAAATAACACAACTAATAAAGCGAAACCTCCACCAAAACCACAAGAACCACCGAAACTCATATTTTCTCCTCCTTTTGGTTTGAAAAGTAATAGGTAGATGATCATTTTTAACTGGTTCGTATTATACAGTATGTGTATATCCCATTTTTGAGCATGTCCTCATAAAATTAGTAAAACACTCTATTGAGAGTGCTTTAAAATGGGTACCAGAAGCTTTGGAATACATTTAATTTTAAGTAAACTGCAATAATCAAAATAATAATACCAACAAAAAGTGTGATGTAATCCTCTTTTTGTGCGTCCTTTGCATAGTACCATGTACGTTTGTTTTTCTTTCCAAATCCTCTTAAATCCATTGCATTTGAAACTGTATCGATTCTTTCTAAAGAATGAATAATAAGTGGCCAAAAAATTAAAACACGGTTTTTCATACGAATCCACAAGCTCGCTTCTCCTTTTTCAAAAGGTACACCTCTTGCTTCCTGTGCATGTTTAATGATTACATATTCAGCTTGAATGTTTGGTATATAACGCAGTGCAATATTTATTGCATATGTAATTTTATAATGAATAGCAAATTTATTTAAGCTACTGACAAATTCACTTGGATGAGTTGTATAAATAAAAAGAAGTGTAAATGGTAATAACGTAAAATATTTTAATGAAAGTGTAGCGGTAAAAAATAATGTTTCGTATGTAATTGTTGCATAACCTATATTAAAAAAAGATGTGTATGTTCCTGTTAATTCTGATCCATGTGTTGGCGTAATAAAAAGAATCATAACAGAGTTTAATAAACTAAATGTAAATATAACGCTGAAAACAACTATAATTTTACGCAACTGGACTTTAGCAATTAAGAGACCGACACATCCAATAATAAATAAAATTAGCAATATACGAAAATCAAAAAATAAAAAAGTAAGAGTCATACAAAATATAAATAAAGATAACTTAATTGCACCATCCATACGATGAAAATACGTATTATGCATACTCCTCCCTCCTATTAACCTCTATATAAAGTTTCACAAACATTTCTGGAGATGGAATTCCGCTTAATTTAGCAAGCTTTATTAGTGAAATTTCCCGTAGATTGGCTCTTTGTAACGTTTCTTGATCTCCTAATACAGCGGATACAGTATTGTCCGCAATGATTTTCCCTTTATGCAGAACTACCGCTCGATTTGCGTATTCTAAAGCAAGATTCATATCGTGTGTGATAAAAATAAAGGATATACCCTTTTCAGCCAGTTTTCTTATAAACGACATAAACTGTTTGTAATGGTAATAATCTTGTCCAGCTGTCGGCTCATCTAATATAATAAGTTTTGGGTTTGTTGTAAGTACAGAAGCAATAGTTAGTCTCTTTTTTTGCCCGTAGCTTAATGCCTGAATTGGCCAATTACGAAATGGGTATAATCCACAAATTCCCAAAATGCCTTCCACTCTACTATTAATTTCTTCTTTAGAAACCTTTTTTAATTTTAATGTGAATGATACCTCTTCTAAAACAGTACGTTGTGTAATCATATGATTGGGGTTTTGCATAACATACGAAATAACTTCCCCACGTTTACGGATAGACCACGTGTTTATGTTTTCTTCAGCGAATGTAATTCTCCCATTTTTTGTTTTATTTATTCCTATTAGACTATGAGCTAATGTCGATTTACCTGCTCCATTATGACCCAGTAACGCTACTATTTCACCTTCTCCTATTGAAAGGTTAATATCTTCTAATGCTGTATGTTTGTTATTATACGAAAACGATAAGTTTTCTATTTGACATACTTCTCTATTTTTATGTGTGTTTTTAATTGAAACTTGTTTCTGCATCCAGTTCTTTATTACACTATTAACTTTTTTATTACAGAGATTTTCAATTGGAAATAACATGTCATTATTATTGACAAAATTTAATTTCTTTAGAGCCTCTATATAAATAGGTTCTCTTAGCCCGATATTTGGTAATATATTAGACGATAAAATTTTATCCGGTGAACCAATCGCAACAACTTCTCCTTCATCGATTAAAATAATTTTATCTAAATCAAGCTTTAAAATTTCTTCTATTCGATGTTCAATTATTACAATTGTTTTATTATATTTCTCATGTATACCTTTAATGCGATCTATAGTATTCAAACTGCTTGTAGGATCTAAATTAGCTAACGGTTCATCAAATAATAAAATATCTGCATTTGTCGTTAACAGACCTGCAAGAGAAACTGTCTGTTTTTGACCTCCTGACAATTCATGAGGACTTTGTGCATGAAAATCTTGCATGTTTACCTTTTTTAAAGAATCAGTCACAATTCTTTTCATTTCTTTTTGATTTACACATTCATTTTCTAATGAAAATGCTACATCCTCTTCTACAGTAAGGCCAATAAATTGCGAATCTTGATCTTGTAATATTGTTCCTACAAGTTTACTCTGTTCAAAAATACTTCCTTCTCTCGGATCCTTTCCAGCTATTAAAATGTTACCAGTACTTATCCCTTCGTAAGAAAATGGGATTAGCCCATTTATACAATGAGCTAATGTTGACTTCCCTGAACCACTCCGTCCAGCTATTAGCACCCTTTCCCCAGGATATATTCGAAATGTAATATCTTTTAAGGTAGGCTGTGCGGCATGCCCGTATTGAAAGGTAAATTGTTCAAAAGAAATAATTGGTTGCATGTATATATCCCTACTTTTCAATTTTTAAATGTGTATGTTTCTTATTTGCTTTAGCTAGACCGATTGTGATTGGTAAGCCAAGAACTAAAAATACAATAACGTCTGCAATGGTTGCTCCTAGTACTTGTATAACGATTTTATCAAACGGTTCTCCCATCACAATAATATCAAATGCTCCAGCAAATATAATAGCGATGACCATACCAATTAGCCCCGCAATTGCAAAATAAGAAATATCACGGTTATTATACGTTCCATTTTTTACACTGAAACCAGCTCTTTTTTGTATAAGACCCATTGAAAATCCGATAATGCCTGAACTAAACACCCATCCCCACCAAATACCCCAACCAGCGATTGTATCTGTAACGGTATGACCAATGAGTCCTATTAATAGCCCTGCTACTGGGCCGAATAATGCGCCAAAAACTGTTAATATAGCCAATGCTGGTTTAATAAATGTATTGGGTGCGATAGAAAATCCCCAAAGTCCTAATACACCGTATAAAGCTGCTCCAATTCCGATTGCTACTACTAGTTTTGTCGTTAATTTGTTCATTACAATTCCCCTCTCGTATTATTCAGCTTTTAATACTCTATATTTGTTTTGAAAATGAATTATGCATCGACACTTCCTTTCTATACAACAAAAAATGACCCCTTAAATTAAGAGGTCATTTTCTTTCACGTACAAGAATCCTCTTATCTTTCAAAAGACATATAAATGTCCTCTGCGGAATTAGCACCTTCCTATGTAATTACATAGGGGTTGCTGAGGCTTCATAGGGCCGTTCCCTCTACCTCTCTGGATAAGTATGTATTTGTAATCTGTATTATGGCACTAACAACTAACAATTTCAACACTTTTCTTACTATTTTAACTTTTAAATAAATAGTTCATTAAAATCATTGTATTCTTATAGGAATTATGGAATAATAAATTCAAAATTGTTACGGGAGGAATACATGATGAAAGTAATTGGCCTAATTGGCGGACTAAGTTGGGAATCAACATCGTTGTACTATAAACATATTAATACACTTACTCTCTCTAAATATGATCAAAATGCGAAGCTTGTTTTATATAGCATGGACTTTGGTGAAGTAACTACATTATTACAAAACCATCAATATGAGGAGGTGAAAAATGAATTAGTCACAGTAGCAAAAAAAGTAGAAAACTCTGGAGCTGAATGTTTACTAATGTGTTCTAATACAGTACATCTATTTGCCGAAGAAGTAGAAAAGGCAATATCGATACCACTCCTTCATATTGGAGACGTAAGTGCTAAGAAAATGGTAGAACATAATATAAAGCGTATCGGACTTTTAGGAACGAAACAAACGATGGAACAAGATTTCTATAAATCTCGATTAGCAAATTACAGCATTGAGACAATTATCCCAAATGAAGAAGATAGAACTTTTATTCATCATGTCATATTAAGCGAATTAAGTAGAGGCATCATTTCACATGCATCCAAAGAAAAGCTATTACAAATCGCAAATACATTAATTAAAAACGGTGCTGAAGGAATACTGCTTGGCTGTACAGAAATTCCTTTACTCATTTCTCAAAACGATCTATCTGTTCCTGTTTTTGACACTGCTTATTTACACGCGAATACTGCTGTACAATTTGCTGGATAACAATTTAAAAGCATAAAGATGTGAGCCCCTATGCTTTTATCATCTCAAAACTATTTATTTAATAGTGAATCAATGACCGCGATTGCTTTTTTGGAACCACCACAATCTAAAAAGCTAGCATTAAGTTTTCGTATACCATCTTTATATTTTTCATTTAAAAAAACTTCGAATACTGCTTCGTTTAAAGACTGAGCATTCACATTATCTTTTGATAATCTATATGCTGCTTCTAGTTCAATTAACCTTTGTGCTATCATGGGCTGGTCTTTATCATGCGGTATTATTACAAATGGAACATTGTAATGTATTGCATCATGTACGCTATTCATTCCCCCGTGTGTAATAAAAACATCTGCTTCATTTAATACTTCAGATTGAGGTACGTATGGAGCTATTATAAAATGGTCTGGTGCTTGTTTAATTTTTGAAATATCATTTCTATCACCTATTGCCATTACAACTACTCCTTTAAAATCTGAGAAAGCATCGATACAAGTATTAAAAAATGGTTCAATCCCCTCGAGGAGGGTCCCCATTGAAATATAAATAACCTTTTTATCTTTTAGCATTCCAAGTGGAAACTCCCCGTCTGTTTTCCGCTTTGGAAAACTCGGTCCAATAAAAATATTATTTTCTCCGAACGAATGACTATTAGGTTGAAAATAACGACTTGTATACACGATACATATTTCCCCTTTATTATTCATAAATTGAAGATTACTTTTTGGGGAAACTCCAAATTTATTCTCCATTTCATATAGTAACTTTTTAGCGAATTTATCAGGATGAAATGGGACTGTGGTATCTGGATGAAAAGGTAAGGTCTTTAAAAAATCTGTCGGAATTAAAAATATAGGAGAGGAAACTACTCCTGGAACTTGTAAATATTCCTTTACTAATTCTCCAGCGCCAAATATATCATAAAATACGAAGTCAAAATGTATACTTTTAGATAACTTTTTTGTAATTTCTAATATATATAAAGAAGTTTGAACATGAACATTAAAGAAAGCGTTTAATCCAGATGAAGTAACCGTATCGATAGAGATTTCTTTTAATAAATCTGGATGAGAATGCACAATAGCTCCCATTGATTCAAGCCTTTCCTTAAAATTTTCCGTAGTAATATAATGTACGTTATCGCCTCGTTCAGTAAAGGATTTTACTATACTTAAAGTAGGGTTCACATGTCCCTCTGCCGGAAAATTGACCATTAAAATATTCAGCACTGATTTCTCACTCCTTATATTTCATTTTCATTTATTAAGAGTACAGTTATTTTTACAGGTAAACTCCCCCTAAAAGACCTAATATTCTTACCACCGTATATTGATAAATAATTGTCAGTCAAAAATATAAAAAAGGCATCTACATAAGTAGATGCCAAACCGTGATAAGGAGTGTTCAGTGAAGTAGGGTGCAAGCCTTTTGGCTTGTCCTATGCTATCAATATATGTAATTTTTTGCAAAAGGTGAATATTTAATAGCATTCTTTTTTACGAAATTATTTTATTCTTTTCATTTGATCAAACGGAAAATACACCATTTCTACTTTACCAATCACATTTGATTCATCAATAAGACCTAGTGTATTTCTACTATCTTTACTATGATTACGATTATCTCCTAATACAAAGAATTTATGCGCTGGAACTTTTATTTCTGAGATGTTTGAAAAACGTTTTGATGTCTGTGATATATCTAACTGTATATATGACTCATTTTGCTTATTATTATTTATATAAACGACATCGTTTTTTAACTTTACCTCATCTCCGGCTAATCCAATAATTCGTTTAACATAGTATGTTGGATCATCTTCCTTTTTAATTATCACTACATCTCCATGATGAAAGGAAAAACTAGCTTTACTAACTAGTATACAATCTTTTTCATTTAATGTTGGCTGCATCGAAATTCCTTCTACCATACAAAATAAAAAAGATTTATTTATTAAAATAACTGCTACAACAATTAAAATATAGCTACATATTTTTCCCCATCCTTTACAAACGAATCTATTCATAAATACCTCATTTCCAATCTAGCCCTATGTGAAACCGTCTCTAGTTCATATTTTCTAATTTTCTTTTAAATCATCTACTTTTGCAGTTCCCTCACTTAATCGTTGGTTTTTCAAATCGAAATAGGCATCTAAAATATCTTTACCAATTGCAGAATTAATACCAGACTTATCATCTATAATCCATGGAACAACAACTGAAAACGCTACTTCTGGATTATCATATGGCGCATATCCTGCTAGTGTTAAGTTATAGCATTTTATACGCTCACCTTTATCATTTCTACCAATGTCACTATCTCCTCCATATACTGTCTGTGCTGTCCCTGTTTTACCAGCTGGTTTATATGGTGCTTTTTGGAATTTGCTCACCCCAGTACCATCCCCCTCTTGGAACACTCTTCTAAATCCCTCTTTTACTTGATTAATATACTCTTCTTTCATATCCACTTTATTTAAAACAATTGGTTCATGTGAATGTACGACTTTACCAATTTCATCTTTCTGCACAGTTTGTTCTCTAATCTCTTGAACAATTTGTGGTTTCATACGATAGCCGCCATTTGCGATAGTCGAAATGTACTGGGCAAGTTGAAGCGGTGTATACGTATCATACTGACCAATGGAAAAGTCTAATAAGAAACCAGGCTGATTATCTTTTCGCCCTATTTGCCCAGCTGTTTCATTTGGTAAATCAATGCCCGTTGGAACACCTAAACCAAATTGTCTGAAATAATATCTCATTTTATCAAAGGATTCTTGTTTAATATCTAGTGAACTATTCCTTACATAATCTACACCTGCAATTTTTAATGCTGTATTAAACATATAAACATTAGAAGAAACTTGTAAAGCTCTTAGATCATCAATATTCCCGAAATCTTTCCAAGACTTTTTCTCCTTAGTTCCTTTAAACTTCATAGGTGCATCATAAAAGTAAGTACCTGGTGTTATAGCTTTCGTTTCAAAACCAGTTAATATTGTCGCACCTTTAACAGTTGATCCAAGCTCATATGAACTTGTCATCGTACCTAAAGCGTAATCTTCTACTTTTATTTTGCCGTCTTTTTCTACTAACTTTTTCCCAGCCATCGATAATACTTGACCGTTTTTCGGATTCATCATAACTACGAAAGCACGATCTAACATCGATTCTGAACCTTTATAGGCCTTTAATATTTTTTCTATGCTCTCTTCTACTCTTTTCTGTAATTCCATATCTATTGTTAAAGTTAAATTCTTGCCGCTTTTCCCTTCGGAAACTGTTTCTGTTCTAATTGTGTTACCTTGTTTATCTGCGATACTTCTTACTTCTTTTTTCGTACCATGAAGTACATCTTCATATTGTTGTTCGATGTAACTTTTTCCAACTCTGTCATTTCGGCTATAGTCACGTACTAAATAATAATCTAATCGTTCACGTGGTAATCCTTCATCAGCATTTGAAACATTTCCAAGTACCGAACGGAATAATCCATCATTAACATAAAATCGCTCCCAATCAACTGATGCATCTACACCAGGAAGATTTGCAAGATTTTCACTTATTACAGTGTACTCCTTTTCACTAACATCTTTTTTTATAATTTGAGGTGCCATTTGAAATCCTGAAGTCATTTTACTTTTAATAGCTAACACTTCTAAATCTTTAGCTGTTAATTCTTGAAGGTTTTTATCTGTAACGCGTTTTCTCTTTAACTCTTCTATTGTTTTATCTAGTTCTTTTCCGGTACTATCTTTTTTTCTAAACTTATCTATTTCTTTTTTAGATACTAAGTTTTCAGCAAGCTTTGGATTTAATTGCATCCAAAAATCTTTCTTATCTGTCTCAGTTAACTTATCTATATCTTCTTGTGGCATTTCAATTATTTCTGCAAGTTGTCTTGCAGTTTTTAACATATCTTCTGATTTTACACCTTTTAACTTTGTGTATGTAATCGTACGTAAAGACCTATTATCAACAACGGGTTTACCTTCACGATCATAAATTTTGCCGCGTGGCACTGTAAGACTAACGGTTGCATTTTCTCTCTTTTGCACTTCATTTTTATATGTTTCTCCTTCGAAAATTTGCACTTTACCTAGCTGAATTATAATAGCAGAAAACAATAAAAACACACAAAAGAATAAAATGTTTAATCGTATTGGAAGTACCCTACCGCTTTTCTGTTTTTTCTTTTTCACCTTGTCATAATCCTCCTCCTTACATTACTTCTAACAATAAAGTAAGTTCCCATCATTGTAAGTAATGTTGAAATTCTAAACATTACATTGTATAAATACTAATATAATGATTAATACTTAATAGAAATTTAAGTAATGGTAAAGAAAAGGTAAAGTTTACTAAAATAAAATTAAAAAATACGCAATAACAAAGGACTTAGTTTTCACTAAGCCCTTTGTTATTGCGTATTTAATTATTTACGAGTTAAATATAGAGCGTACTATTACGGATTTATCTTCACTCTTTGATATGAACAGTGCACTTTGCGATTTTGGTAAGTAAATTGTTACAGTAGTCCCGACACCAACATCACTCATAATACTAATAGTCCCTTGGTGACTTTCAATAATTTTGTAACTTAACATCAATCCAATTCCAGTACCTTTTTCTTTCGTACTATAAAATGGTTCACCCAATCTCTTAATTCTTTCCTCTGGTATTCCTATTCCTTCGTCGACTATATCTATAATGACTCCACCTTCATTCATTTCTTTCAAATGAATTGAAATTTTCCCGCCATCTGGCATTGCCTCGATTGAATTTTGCAAAATATTAATAAATACTTGTTTCAATTGATTTTCAGAGCATTCAATAATTATTTCACTTGAATCTGCAATTAATTCAACTTGAATATTTGTCATAATCGCTTTTGTGTTAATCAATGATACGACATTTTCAAATATTTTATAAATATTTTTCTTTTCAGTAGGAATTTCCTCTGTTTTAGCAATCGACAAAAACTCCTGAAGTATCGCTTCAATTCTCTCAATTTCAGAAAGCATAAGATCAAAATATTTTTCTTGATCCTCTTTGTTAATTTGGAATAGTTGTATAAATCCTTTTATTACAGTTAAAGGGTTCCTCACTTCATGAGCAACACCAGCTGCTAATTGTCCAATTGCTGCAAGTGTATCTGATTTATTTAGTAATTCTTCTGTCTTTTTTCGCTCTGTAATATCGCGTATAATAACCATAATTTTGTCATGTAGCAATGGTAAACATCTAGCTTCAAAAAAATCTATACTTCCTTTAAGTGCTAGTGGATATTCAACAATTACAGTGGATTCTTTTTCTTTTACTTGACGAATTGCTTCTCGAAATTGCTGTGCTACTGGAGATGGTAACACCTCGTAAAACTTTTTTCCCATAAAGGTTTCTGCAGGTACGTAAAATTTTGTAGGTGATCCAGCTTTATAATCTATAATTGTTCCATCAGCTTCTGTTAAAAAACATAGATCTGGTAAAGCTTTAAAAATCAGTTCCAATTCAGAGGTTTGTTGTTTTAGTTGTTCTTCTATTGCTTTTAAATGTGTAATATCTACCCCGACAGCCCAGTAACTAAATCCTATTACAGGAAACTGTTCTGAAATATTGGACCACATTATCGTTTTGACTTCACCATTTTTACATGTTAAATGCATTTCCCAATCTCTAAAATTTTTCCCACAAGTTAAGAATTTATTTTGTATTTTGTGACGGTAATTATCGTCAGGATATAATATTTGAAGTGCGTTTGGGTTCCCGATAATCTCTTCGGCTGTATAACCTGTTACAATTTCACATTCCCGATTCCATAAAACGAAATCGCCGTTGTTATCTAGTGCATCAACCATAACAGGCATGTTTTGTAAAATCTTATATAATTCCTCTTCCTTTCGAAAGAGTAAATTATTATTTTTACTTTGAATAGCATTTGTAGCTCCATCTATAATAAGATTCGAAAGCATTTCAAAGTATTTTTGACAATTGAAAATTTCGCTTTTTTTAGACCAAACTACAAAAGAACCTAAATGTTGATTGTATAAGAAAATGGGGATTACAACCTTTGGAAGATTACTATTTTTCATTTCATTCATTCCGAATGAAAAAACACATTCTTTCTCAGCATCAAGAAGTTGATGTGATATGTTAGTTAATTTATAAAATTGTTCTGCCATGGTTTCTATTGTACTCACATCAATAAGTTCCATCAGCCGAGCATTCATTCTTTTTTCACCTCTATGTGTAAATTTAATACCCGTTTAAAATTCATACTTCTCCATTATACGGATAATGTCCGTACAGGTATATAGTGATAGCATAATTATTCAAATTAATTTTATTTTTCAATAAAAAACAGAAAATATGTAGTGATTTTGAACGAAAAGTTCACAGAATATTCATAAATTTTATGAATAATATAAACATTTATTCCAATATATTCTATATAATAAAGTGTAATAAGGCTTCTATGAGACTCATAGAATACCTTACCCCTAATAAAAAGTAAAAAAGAATCCTTTTTGGATTCTTTTTTACTTTCTTGTTACATTACATATTTATATAAAGCATGTGCAACACCATGTTCTTCATTTGATAATGTTTCGAAGTGACAAATCGCCTTTATTTCATCAACTGCATTTCCCATCGCAATTGATATATTTGCTTTTTCCATCATTGAAACATCGTTTAATCCATCACCTATCGCTACAGTATTTTCAAATGGAATATTGAGATGTTCTGCTAAAGTATATAAGCCTTTACCTTTTTGTGCATTATAATGGTTAATCTCTAAATTATGCCAATATGAAGATGTAATTGCTAATTCTCTATTATGTTTAAATTTTTCTTTTAGCTGTTTTAATTTTTGTATGTCATAAGAAAATGGTAAAAGTTTATGCACATATAGATCACTTTCTACAATTTCCTTACAACTTTCAACATTATGAAATGCAGTATGCTCAATATATAAAGCGGCAATCGTTTCTAGCTCTTGTGAATCAACATCTAAATTTGATTTCTTCACATTCTCAATTTCATTAAGAACACTTTCAGTTCCGTAATGAGGTACATATACTCCTTTATCAGTATAAAGCTGATAATATATACCACTTTCTTCAAGGTATTCAACAATTTCAAGGGCCTGGATATTTTGAATTGGATATCTCTTCATCATTTTCTTATCTTTATAAATAAGTGCACCATTTTCCGCAATAATTGGACACTCTAAATTAACTTCTAACAATAATCGTTCAATATCAACGATTGAACGCCCTGTACAAATTGCCACGACATGTCCTGCTTCCTGACATTTTCGAATTGCTTCTGCATTTTCTTTGCTAATCATTTTATTACCGGAAAGAAGGGTCCCATCTAAGTCAATTGCAATTAATTTCATTATTTCTTCACCGCTTTCTATAAATACACGAGATCTATTTAACGAAAAAAGGTATCGTTTTCATATTGAACTCGTTAAGTACTTCTTATTTATAATTTATGAAAAGCGTTTCAGGTCAAGAGATATTAATAAATAAAATTAAAAATGCAAAGCTTTTCTATTTTAAAGAAAGCTTTGCATTTTTAACTATGAATTATAAGTAATATATTTTGTCTCACACATGTACACATTTTTTTCTTTGGTTGGGATAAATACTTTAAACTTTTCTAACTGCTTTCCGTAAATATGGATCGTAACAACTCTTTCGTTTTCTTCTATTTCAAGAATATGACAATCAGCAGGTGGAATCACTTTATCTGTTTCCCCTTCTCCTAAATAAATATTACCTGTATGTATTAAATGAAATAGAGAACTTCCAAGTTGCTTAGTTTGTAAAAAGTTTCGAACCATTATTCTTCCTGAAAAAACCCCTTCTACTCCCCAAGTGCCATCATGATCATGTAAAGGCGTAGCTTGCCCATCTTTCCATACAAGAGCTAATACTTCAAAACGTTTTAATGGATCTTCATATAGTAAGTGACGTGCATATTGAGCTGCATCCGTTTTTTGTTTTTCTAACGGAAGCCATGTTTTCTTTTCTAAAAGTTTTTCAAGTAATTTTTCAATTTTACTTACTATTTGTTCCTCATGTAACCTACTATCCATAAGATCAGTTACACCATTTATAAACTTTTGAAACGTCTTACTTCCATTACACGTTAACATGAGTATCTCTCCTCTCTTTTCTTCCATACACTTCCATCTTACGAAAGGATTAAAATACCTACAATTGAGAAACAAAAAACAAGATGCAAATGTATGCACCTTGTCGGACATTTTATTTAGTTTTTAAACGAATAGGTAAATACTTTAATGTTTGCTCATTTTCGAGTATACATTCTTCTAAACAGAAAGATGGAGATAACTCTATTTTTTCGAAAGTATTTATAAAAGTATTTAATGCAATCTCAGCTTCTAAACGTGCAAGCGGTGCACCTAAGCAAAAATGAGCCCCTTTTCCAAAAGTTAAATGTTTTTCATTTCCTACTCGATGTAAATTAAAAGTAGAAGCTTGTGGGAACCTCTGTTCATCTAAATTTGCTGCACTGACCCATGCAACAATCATCTGGTCTTTTTTCATTAAAGGTCCAAAGATATTCGTATCTTCAGTTATACGACGAGCTAATGTAACAGGAAAGCGATATCGTAATACTTCCTCTATCGCTTTTGAAATCAAATTCGGTTTTTCTCGTAATTCTTTATATGTTCCAGGCGCATCCACTAAAAAACAATAAAAGCTATTAATAATTAAATTAGTAGTCGTTTCATTACCGGCAGCTAATAGTCCTAATGAAAAAGTGACGATTTCTTCATCTGTTAATCTTTCACCTTCATATTCAGCTCGTATTAAATCTGAAAAGATATCATCGGTTAAATGATATCTTTTTTCTTGAACAATCGGTAGAAGATACGTTTTAAATTCATTTAAAGCGATTCCCTTTTTCGTATCCAAATCATTAAATTTCTCTTTACTATATGGCATGAACAAAATATCAGACCATCCCTTAATTTGTTTACGATCAGTTGTGGGTACCCCTAATAAATCGGATATAACAGTTACAGGTAAAGCTGCCGCGAAATGTTCAACAATATCAACCTCATTATATTCTCCTATATGTTGTACAAGTTCATTCGCAATAGCTTGTACTCGTGGTTTCCACTGTTCTAAACTTCTTGGAGTAAATGCTTTAGAGACGATTGAACGTACATTACGGTGTTCTGGGGGATCAACAGAGTTTATATTTATCCTAGTTTCTAAAGGTGGAATTGAAAATTGTCTGCGCTCTCTTTTACTCGAGAACAATCGATAATCTGATAGAACACGATTAACATTCTCATATGAAAAAACATTCCATACATTTTGCTCTGCATCATAATATACTGGGTGATTATCTCTCATATATTGATACCACTCATACGGATTCCAAAACTCTTCTTTTGTTTTCAGCTTTGAAATTTCATGAACTAAAATAACATTTTTAAGTGAATCCATAGTTCTTTCCTCCCTTTTCTTTTACAATAAAAGTGATAGGTCGGCAGTTCAAAGATGTATAATCTAACATATGTTATTTTAACATATACAAAGCTGAAATTTTCAAATAGGAACTTGAGAAATATTATGAGGGGGATTTTTATGTATGTTGATATTTTACTACTGGCAGAATTAACGACTGGACCAAAACATGGATATGAAATAAAGAAAAATATCCAAAATCGTTTAGGTGAGAATTTTGAATTAAACCATAACATGCTTTATCCTGCTCTTCGGCGCTTTGAAGATATGGGTGCCATAACGAAAGAAATTCATGAGCAAGTTAGAAAACCAAATCGAAATATTTATGAAATAACAGAAACAGGTGAAGAGATATTTTATGAATTGCTAAGAGATTTCCCTGAAAAAATTGCGGTAAACAATGCTGAATTTCTTGTTCGTATCGCCTTATTCGAAAAGCTTGATTACCAGGCAAGAAAAGAAATTTTAACTATGCGCCATGATGTTCTTCATAAGCAGCTTATATCTATCCAATCACTCGATGGTGTTGCCCCTTTTATTACAGAAGTTGTTGAATTTAGTAGATCGCGTATTGAACATGAACTAAATTGGATACTATCTCTCATGAAAAAAATATAAATATTTATAAAAACATGAATGAAAATGAGATTTATTATCAATAATATAATTAATAAAAGGGCAACCGTGATTTGGTTACCCTTATAAAAAAACTTAGACTTCTGGACTAAAAGTTTTGCAATCTGTTTCTTCAGTTGTAGATGCTTGTTGCCCTTTATGACTTACTACATAAATTGCGTCTGCACTACATTTATTACCGTTAGCCCAAAATTTACAGTTGTTAACTTCACATAAAACGTCTTGTGCCATAGTATCACACCTCCTTGTTCTTTTATCATTAACAAAATTCGGAGGTATGATACTTTTTGTCATGCATTTTTTATTACCTTTTTAACTTTCTTAATGATCCTATATCCCCTCGTACAATAGCATCGATATTTTCGGTTATGTTCTCAATATCAAAATGCCACCATTGAATTTGCAATAGTTCTTCTATTATTGCATTTGAAAACCTCTCTTTTATTTTATTTGCAGGGTTTCCACCAACAATTGTATATGGTGCGACGTCTTTAGTCACAACAGATTTAGCTGCAATTATTGCACCATCTCCAATTTTTATTCCAGGCATAATAGTTGTATCCATACCAATCCAAACGTCATTTCCTATAACTGTATCTCCTTTATACGGTAAATCAGACAAATCAGGCGTGAATTTCTCCCAGCCATTCCCAAAGATATTAAAAGGATACGCCGAAAATCCATCCATTCGATGATTCGCTCCGTTCATAATAAAGGTAACTCCAGATGCAATACAACAAAACTTTCCAATAACGAGACGATCTCCGATAAATTCATAATGATATAATACTCGATTTTCTAATGTTTCCCCATGCTTCGCATCAAAATAAGAATAGTCACCAACAAGTATATTAGATTTCGTTATTGTATTTTTTATAAAATGAACGTTTTGATTTCCTTCAATTGGGTATTTAACATTTGGATTAGGATTCATGTTGCACAGCACTTCCTTTACCATTCATTTCACTTTCTACTTCTATTACTGGCTTTAAATTGTATATAGGTAAAATAAACAATAATCCAATAACAAATAATAGAGCCGTCCCCTCGTACATCGTACCTAATGAAAACATCTCCTTTAATGAACCAGCAATACTCATCGTTACTACCATTGAACCGGTAAATAGCGGACTTAAAATACCGTTTACCCTTCCAATAAAATCGGTATCACTATTTTGAATAATGAGCGTATTAATACCTATTTGGATACACGGAAGAGCTAAACCACTAAAAAGTTGTGCTGTAAGTGTCACCCATAAATTTGTGGAGTATCCTATAATACCAATGCCAATTGCCTGACCGAGCATCCCTACAATCAACATTTTTTGCGGAGCAACGTTTTTCGCAAAAACCATCGCTAAAGCTCCTCCAATAATCATCCCCGCGCCATTTACTGTTAGTAACCATTGTAAACTCTCTTTTGATAACCCTAACTGCTCAGTCACAATAAATATACCTAGTGGCTGAATTAAACCTATACCTAGCCCTGCTGCCATAAAACATAGACCAAGCAAAGTTAATGCTTTTTTCTTTTTTACATATTTAATACCATCCAACATTTCCTGTAATAGTGTAATTTCACTCTTCTCATTATCATTTTCGAGATCTTTCGGAAGAAATAACAAAACAACTGCTGCAAATAAAAATGCGATACCAGTTATGATAATTGAAATATAAATTCCAAAACTGTGAAAAATAAATGTTCCGAGAATTGGTCCTAACACCATAAATATTGCAAATATCGTTTGATATATAGACATTGCTAATTGAATTTGTTCCGTTGATAAATGCTGTTTAAACAACTTCATTCCAGACGGTTGAGAAAACTGTGAAAGGATTGCCGAAATGAGCGTCACAAAAAACACTATTTTCCACGTTCCAAACATAAGTGTAATTAATACAACGAATACTGAAATAGAACTTAACGTTTCACACCATATCATTGTCCTCTTCGGCTTCCACCTATCTGCAAAAGTACCACCTATAAAGGAGAAGATAAAAATTGGAGCAAACTCAGCAACTGAAATCATCGAAATAGCGAAAGCATCACCTTTCGTCATTTCCATAACATACAATAATACCGCAAAGTTCCGAATCCATATTCCAATTTGTAAAAATAACGCTGAAGCTAAAATTCCCTGTACAAATCGATTTTTCAATACTTGTGATACTCCATTATTTTGTTTCGTTTCTACAGTCGTTGACATAAAAAAGCCCCCTATTTCGCATACTGAACAGGAGGCAGCACAAACTATATGAAAAGACTATATTTTCACGACGTGAAATACATCTCTTTTCTATAAAAATGTACATACTAATCCTATTCAGAAGAATATTTCGTTTTTGTAACGAAGATCTCTTAAAAATAGAATTAGTTGATCATTGGGATGTTTTCACCCTTCCGTTTCGAATTTAAATAACACATACATACTCTATGTAAAACATTTTCAATGTATGCATGTCTCAATTTAACTATTCTAGAAAGTCAAAGGTAACTCCTCTAAAGAACGCATTAAATAATTGCCTTGCCATTTAATTTCTTTACGATCTCCTTTTATTTGTAGTTCAGGCATCCGTTTAAGCAAAGTAGTAATAGCAATCTTTGCTTCCAACCTAGCAAGTGGTGCTCCTAGGCAGAAATGACTACCATGCCCAAAGGCAATATGACGGTTATTTTCTCGTGTTATATCGAATACTTCTGGGTTTTCAAATACTGTTTCATCACGGTTTGCGGAAGCTAATGCAATAATAACCATGTCTCCTTTTTGGATTGTTTGGTCATGAATCTGAAACGGCTCAGCCGCCCATCTTGCAGTTGTAATTTCAACTGGTGAGTAGTATCGTAATCCTTCTTCAATAGCCGAATCAATTAGTTTTGGATTTTCTTTTAATAACTGTAATTGTTTTGGGTTTTCAAGAAGTGCTAATACTGTATTTGTAATTAAATTCACAGTCGTTTCATGACCAGCTACGATAAGTAACATAATCATAGAATATAGTTCTGGCGCACTCAGTTTATGTCCTTCACTTTCCGCAAGTATTAATGCACTGACTAAATCTTCTTTAGGTTCTTGTCGTTTTACATCAACTAAATATTTAAGATATGTAATAAATTCAGATAGTTGCTTTTCGGTTTCTTTTATTTCTTCTGGTGTTTCTGGCGATGCAATGACAGCATGAGACCAAATTCTAAATTTCGCTTGATCCTCTTTTGGAATTCCAAGCATCTCGCTTATTACAATAATCGGTAATGGGAATGAATAATCATCTACAAGATTCAATGTACCTTTTTGCTTTGCATCACTTATTAAATCATCCGCGATTTTCTGAATTCTTCCGTCTAATTGCGTAATCATCTTCGGCGTAAAAGCTTTTTGGACTAAAGATCGTAAACGATTGTGGTTAGGTGGATCCGAATTTAACATATGCGTTGTTAAATGATCACTATTGTCAACAGTATGAAACATGTTCATTGTATCTTGAGAAAATACATTGGCCGGATCTTTTTTTAAGCGATTATCTTTTAAAAGTGGTAGGGCATCTTCATATCTTGTAATGAGCCATTCTTTACCGATTTCAACCTGATTTACAAATAATATAGGCTGCATTTTTCGCGACTCTTTATAAATTTCATAAGCATCTTCTTTAAACTGAGCAGACGATAAATTAATACCATCCTCTATTTTTCGGCCAACTATGTTTTTCATTGACATTGTATTCCCTCACTCTCATTTGTTTTTGAAAACCAACCCAACAGTTGCATTATACTCCGATAAAAACGTGAAAATTGTAAATTTTTAATCAAAATCTTACTTCGTATATTGAAAAATAAAAAAATGAGAGAGCAGAATCATTCTACTCTCTCACTTTTCTTTATGCGAAGCACATAAAGTTACTAATTTGTTGATATCGGTAACTTACTTTACGGCGGCGACCACCTTGCCAAGTATATCCTGAAACCCCATTTCTTCTAACTTCAGTCGGGAAGAACCATAAATCTCTTCCGAAGGGTCCAGGACGATGTAAACGTAAATAGCCCCATCTTCCTAGACAGTTACACATCCATGATTTCATATTGCCTGCTTGTGCTGGAGAAGCAAATGCAGATGGTAACGACGGAGCTTGTGACGGAGGTGGTGATGTTGGAGCATCTTCCGCATCATCTGGTCTATAATCTTCATGTTCAACATCTCTAACTTCATTTGCAGATTCATATCCATAGTTTTGTGGATTATAATACATCGCTTGATCATATGGGTAGTTTTGTTGGTTATACATAATAAAAAATCACCTTCTTTTCACTTATTACCTTTAACATTAATATGTGATATGGCATCTATAGGAAGCTTATATATAGCCCAAATTCAACTCAAAAAAGCTCGTATTTTGAAAAATACGAGCTTTTCATAAAGCGACATGTATTTATTATTTTCTCAACTTCACACTATAAAAACGCATTTCTTCTAGTGAACCTTCAAATTCAAATAATCCTTGTTTAATTAATTCTTTCAAGCGAAACTCTAAAAACGTATCCCCAACTAATTGCTCCACAAGGCCAAGCGCTTCGCCAATCACTCTCGGAGCTTTAAGGAACCCTTTGTCAGCACCTACTCTTTTCGCACAATCAATAATGAATTGATCAAAATGGTCTTCTTGTACAGAATGCACTTCATTATCGGTCCAAACTCTTAAAAACTCTGTACGATTCGATAAATGATTCCATTCATTCTCAAGACCTATTCTGTTCTCTGTAGTTAAATAAGGTAATTCTACAAAGCTCTTTTGGAAAGTAGCTAAACTTTCAGGCGATAATTCTCCCGTTCCACGTATATCATACTCTTGGATGAATATGTTTTTGTTCGCTTCAGATGTATTTATAACACGAATATTTTTCTTATCCTGTAATTGAGCAATTACAAAACAAAGGCCTACATGCTCATGGGCATTATTTGCCTTCCAAATTGTAATAGGCGTTTCATTAGGTATAGATTGTAGCTCTTCTAAAGTTTCCATAAATCTTGGTAAATATTCTTCTTCAAAATAACTATCATAAGCAGTTAAGTTGTTTAATAGCCATTGCTGCCTTGCTAGTTGCCCTTTATTCTTATGTAACATATGTATCGGTCCAATTGAAAAGAATTCAGAGAATGCAACAACACTCTCTTCATGTAGTTCTTCTTGATCTAACATATATTTTAAGCACCCAGCTGTTGAATCATCAAAAGCGATATGTACATGTGTGCTTTCTTTTACATTCCTTTTATAAGATTTATTTCTCGTTAGTTGTTTAGGAATATCCATCAAGTGTTTAATTGTATCTTCACTATAGTTTTCTTCTAATAGATCTAACTGTATAAGAATACTTTGAAGTAATTGTTTTGCTTCATCCTCATACATTTCATCAACAACATTTTTAATTTTATCTATCATGTAAATCCCTCAATTCATTACTAAAATAACGTAGATTATAGTGTATCATTTTAGTGTAGATGTTTTAAAGCTTTTTATAGATTATATCTATTTTAAAATTCATATTAGTACAGTGATATATTAACGGTAATTTTTATTTATTTTTAAAACGCTTTGTAAATCTTTTTATTTAAATGTATAATTATATAGAAAATAAAAATTACAGGAGCAAAATCTATGGAGAAAGTACTTATTAATTACAAACAATATTTAAAAAATTGGAGATATCTATTCATTTGTATATTTCCAGTAATTGGTTTATTATACACTTTCAATGTCATCTTTGAGCTACTGTTTCACCAAGAATTCTACTTGTCTAACTTAATATCTGCCATAATATTATTTTTAATATTTATTAATGTTAAAGATAAGTTTAAGATCTAAGATTAAAGAAATCTTTCGGATTTCTCTTTTACTTAACCTTGCTATGATTCAAATGCAATACTGTTTCTAGTTAGATCTTTATTATTGATTCATACTTTACGTAGAAGAAGAATTCGTAGTGATTTTTCTTAAATACACATGAGTACATGTCGGTTTTATTGTAAGTGGTATTTTGCTACTCCTCTTATTATTGCTCTTTATCATTTCCTTGAGATTAAATGACTAGAACAGGCCTACCTTGTCATATGTATTAAAAAAGGATAAGGGACGTGACAACATTGGGCAACAAAAACAACCAATTTATTTTTCATACTGTACAAGGTTCGGCAATTAAAAAATTTGTAATTATCGACTTAATTACTGGAACAGGAATTTATTGGACTGTAAATTTTATATCTTCTAGTGCAATACTTGCAATTATTAGTTGTATTTTGGGAACCAAAAAAATAAAAGAAATGCAACAATCTTAGAACTCCAAACTAAAATCTATCCCAACAAAAAATGTGCATGTTTCTACTTGCAACCTTATTTTAGTTTTTAAATTGGCATCTTATTCTAGAAATAATTTCTTTGGATGGTCAATGTTTGCACTCGTATAAAGTGAAACTTTAATCAGTGGGGGGTTTTGTTCATCCCCCACTGATTATTAGTTGAACCAATCGGGCTTTTACGGGCAGCTGATCTCCCACCTAACTTCTTTGCTTTACACTCGAATTTTGAGGTGGGATTCTTACTGCCCGTTAATGCGGGATGAAATAGGTGGTTTCTGATTACACAGAAACCACCTATTTCATCATTTGTTATATCGAGTTCTTTACATTACTAAAATATATTAACTAATACGAGTTTATATATTTTCACTGGATAATTGCTAATAAAAATGTGAGAGATAAGAAGGCACAAAGAGGAATATATAAAAGAGTGTCCATTTTAGCAAAAGGAGTATCCTTTTTACGTTTGAATATTCCAAAATAGTTAAACTCACCTACTACTCTAATGAAAAAAACAATCATACAAACCCATGTGCCAATTTGAATAATAACGTTTGGAACCGCAAAACTAATAACTTTCGCTTGTAGTAATAAAATTATTGCTGCTACACTTAATAGTAGCGCAATTAATAATGTCATTGCTGTACCGGGCGTAAACGTTTTTTCTCCAAATTCAGTTGGAATGACACTATTTGTTCCCCACTTTCCTCCGAAAGCCCAGTATACATGTAAAAAGCTCACTAAGAATAATATACATACAGAAATAATTGTAAAAATAAGCATTTTGGCACCTCCATTATTTTGTTCAAGTCTCACTTTTTAAAGTATGCTACAAATTTCTTTAGAAATCTATTTTCCATTCAAAGTATTAAAGAACTATATATAAAACCCCTTAATAATCTATCAATTCTACGATAAATCATTAAGGGGTTAACTAATTTTACTATGCATTATACCTATTTCTTCGACGTTCCATCCTTGTTTGTCCTTGTATAGCTTCTACTTTATGTTGCTGTTCTTGCTCTGTCATTTGATATGTTTCAACTGGTTTATCATAATTACGCTCATAAATAGTTTCTGGCGTTTTTCGTTTAGAAGATTTTCCGCCAAACTTAAATAATTTAATCTTAAACTTTGGTAATCTAGGAATACGAATTTTAAATGTTGGCTTGTTGCGTTTCTTTTTTTGTTTAAATATATTTGTATTTTCTACGTTATTATCTTTTTCTTTACGGTGCAATAGCATCGCAAGTAATCCACCAAATATAAGTCCTCCCATTAGAAACAGAAGATATGAATACTGTGTTGTCATTAAACTTGTAATACGCTCAAGAATTGCTAATGACTTTATTTCCTTTATATCCCATAACAATGCAGACCATAGTGAGAGTAAGCCTACTGTAAGCCCGTATGTACGAAAACGGAATATACATGGAATTAAAGCGATACATGCAGCGATTTTCGCGTTCGCTATTAACGAACTCATTGTAACATATTGATTCCAAATGACTAACAATAATGTAATAAATGAAGCGTATGCTATCCAGCTACATATTCGTGAGTACATCTTTTTTGCGTAATAACTACCAAAACTAGTGAAAAATAATAACCCTCCAATAAATAAAGATTGCTCTAGAGGGATTTGCTTCATAATGCCTGCAACTGGAAAGAGGCTGCTCAGCACCATTAATAGTACATCTAATTTTTTCACCATTCCCCATTCCTTTCAAATTCTTTTTCAGTTTTGTAAAGTAAATTTCATATTTTAAGGCAACTCTTCGTGATACAATAGTGGTATTTCTAAAAAACATCTTAATCCCGTATGTGAATAAAGTAAATATGAAAAAGAAAATATACATGACAAATCATATCTATATTTACATTAAAAAATGACAAATCCTGCTCATTATAACTAGCAGGATTTGTTTACTGATATTTAAATTAATAACAACGAATCTTCCTTTTCTAAGATCGTTATATCCAAATCTAATTCATCATTAAATTCTTTAAATTCTCTTGCATCTATATCCGTAATATAATTTTTTATTAATTTAGCCATTTGCATCGAATACGTCTTGTGTATATTTCTTTCCGTGAGCGAGCTTGTTTTATAACACATGTAATGTATCAATTTGGCGATGTCGTCCCTCTCTTCGGGTTTTGCACCTAACGGGATAATTTCAAGTATGTACTGCTGTACTATCTCATCACACTCTAACACGTGCGCATTAGTGCTATAATACATTCCTTTTTGATCTGCAAATAAGCCACTCTCATCTATAACGTAATTATGTTCTCTAGTAATATAACTCGGTACATCAAAAGTTGTATTAATTCTTACTACTTTTAAATTTGAATATTCTTTTGAATTCGAGATTATATCGGGTAAAACATCTATATCAATGGTTTCATTTTGCAACTCTTTTATCCAATATTTTCTCATATTTGCATCTACAATAAAATAAACATCTTCATTTCGCTTTTGCGCATCTTGTAATATTTCAACTAACGTTTCGGACACGAATTGTTTAAAACGAACTCCCATATCATTTCTTTTAGATGGCTGGGGTACAACCGCATTATAATTATCTATATTTAATAATGTATGATCAATCGTGTTCCACTCTGCTTGTCCGTATAATTTATATGAAATTTCTGTCCCATTTATTTTTGAAAAAATAGGTAAGGAATCGAATTTATATATTTTCTCAATTGATAAATTTACATAAGTACCTGGTAATTCCATCTTATTCCAACTACGCTTTAAGAAACCCTTTTGCTCTAACAAACTAAAAACTGCGGTTATTATTTCTCCTTTAGACACACTTTGTCCGATAAATAAATTAATAAATGTTGAAATACGTTTCGTTCGAGCGAATCCTTCACGAATAATTTGCTTCGGATCAATTTTCTCACGCCCGTCATAGTTTTTTATTGCGATTAATGCTAACGTCGTTTCATTTCGCTCTCCTGCTGTAGCGTGCACAGCTTTCACGACATCGTCAACAAGATTTGTTTTATATTTATGGCAATATTGCATGCGATATGGATTTTGTAACACTTTCTCAATATTACATCTCACTATCTTCAACAAAACTGGAGCGTCTGCATTTAATAAATAAGTGGAATCATCATTCTGAGCCAGAACTACTTTGCTTTCTAATAACGCTTGTTCTATCTCTATTAATATATCGTTCGACCATACTTCTAACGTAATTGTTTTTAATCCCTTTGGCGCAAATAAAGGTAATTGTTCATTTTCAGTATTAGTTAATATCTTTTCACATTCTGGAAGCAATGTGAAATATGGAAAACTTCGCTGGAATTCATTAAAAAGTTCCTCTTTATCTCTTACTTTTATACCAAATTTTATTTTTGTTCCTTGAACTTTATATATTTTTTCATTATATGGAAGTAGCACTCTGACATTCGTTCCCGCAATATACTCTTTCGGATATTGAAGAATATGATCTAACACTACTTCTCCTCCTATCTTAAAATCATCTTTTAAATTTCTATAAAGTTTAATCCACTTTATTCCTTTTTTCGCTTGTTGCACTTTTAACTTTACAAATCGCTGCTTTTTATTTTCCGATGCAAATTCAGGAGTTGAAACTAGTATTAATCCGCGTTTCCGACTCAAAAGTATAGACATATCTTTATGATTATATTGTTGATAAAATCGCCTAATCCCTATGGATACTTTCAAAAGTGGAATATTCTCGCCTCCACGAGTTATATATTCAAACCGATACACATAAGCGAAATAATCTTGTGTTTCTTCATCTATAATTGGCTCTGACATCGCTTCACAAATATTTTGTGATCGAAGTGGTGAAAAATATATTTCTTCTTCATTCTTATTATTCATACGTACAGGC
Source organism: Bacillus sp. H1a (assembly GCF_000633475.1). Lineage (NCBI taxonomy): Bacteria > Bacillati > Bacillota > Bacilli > Caryophanales > Bacillaceae > Bacillus > Bacillus sp. H1a. The sequence continues at coordinate 145,349 of NZ_AYMH01000029.1, forward strand.
TGTTCGCAAAAAACATGTGTAATTAATGCTGGAACCCATTTAAAATATGTTTCTTTATCATGTAATACTGGTAAATTACATATTAAATCATAATGCCATTCTAAACATGGTGGATCTGTTAATTTATTCGGTTTCCAATCATGAATAACCGCATACCAACTTTGTAAAATATAGTCCAACTGTTCTTGTCTCATTGGTTCTTTTGAAACAATCCAAGGCGTATCTTCCTTTAATATATATGGATTATGCTGAATGAATAATATGTCAGAGAACATATCATACAATCTTTCATTTAAAAGTTTTAATTTGCTCGTTAATAAAAATGTTCTATAATGTATATCTACAATATCAAGCCATTCAATGGGAAAATATATATATGCTACTTTTTCATTAAAGAGGGGTTCTACTACATCATTAAATGTTAATAATTGTATTTTTTTCATACTATGAATACTTCCTCTCTTTATTAATTATCTTGATTATGAATAAAACTAAAAAAGCTCGCTAATTTTTATAAAGCCCAATCTAATTAATTTAAAACCAAGTACTTCAGAAGAAACATTTTAATCTAATTATACGAATATAACATTACATAAACCAACCTCATGAAAGATACCAATACTTTCTTATATTTCACGTATTACTTTTACCATATTAATCCCTCCTTACATCGCCTAGTATAATACAAAACGATTATATGATAAATCGTTATATTCTGTATATATAATTTACAAAATATTTACAGAAACTAAATATATTAAAAGGTATCGCCTCTTTATATAGCGATACCTTCACTATACTCTTTTTTAAAAAACACCTTTAACTTCTTCATTCACCGGCCATTTTTCTAATGTATATGCCATTTCCCAAAATGAATATTCATATTGACTACTAATAATAAAGTGTTTTCTCATACGATTACGGTCTGCCTCTGTTACTTTTTCAGCGATAGTATCTAATCGTGTGATTTGCTCTTCTACTAATGTACGGAACCAATCCGATCCATATGCAGAAATCCATTCTTGATAGATGGGTTCTTCTGGCTGACTTCCTTTTAAACGTTCACCAATTTCATAATATAACCAATAGCAAGGTAGTATAGCTGCAATAATATCTCCTAAATGCCCCTCATAAGCAGCACGATACATATGGGATGTATACGCATATGCAGTTGGTGCTGGTACAAAATTGTCTTTTTCTTCTTTCGTAATTCCTAATTTCTTAGCAAAGTTCTTATGTAATGATAACTCAGCTTCATATGTATTTTGTGCATGATGCGCCATACGAGCCGTCGTTTCTAATTCAAGGGCCTTTGCAGCACCTAATGTTTGCACTCGTGCAAAATGACTTAAATAATATGAATCTTGGAGCACATAATAACGGAAACTAGCTAAATCTAGTGTTCCTTCTCCGAGTTTTTTCACAAACGGATGATTGAAACTCGATTCCCAAATAAAATTTACTTCATTACGTAATGACTGTGAAAAAGACACTTAAATCCCTCCAATAAATAAAAGTCTACTTTTGAAACTATATAATAAGTACTTCTCCTGGTTTCTAGTGCTGTAAAATAAAAAAACTTTCTTTACAAGCGTAAAGAAAGTGAAATAGACATCAAAAACGTATTCGTTAATCATTATCCGTCTTCTCCACTTCCCTACGCTAGCATTAACCAGATCAGGTACTAAGAGTCTCAAAAATACTTTTGATCTCAGCCTATTATAGGCACCCCTAGTGGATAAATATATAGTTTTCGTATTCATCATAGCATACTTCTTGAAACTGTCAAACTTATTGGATTGTTCTATTAAAATAATAAACCAATCATTTTTTAAAAATTAAAATCCTTCGTTTTTCCTTACTTGTAAAGACGTTTCAACGATCATATCTAATAGCTTACTATAGCTAATTCCCGCTGCTTCTGCGCTTTTTGGCAACAAGCTTGATTTTGTCATTCCAGGTAACGTATTAACTTCCATTACATATGGAATTCCATCTTTTACAATCATATCAACTCTAGCGTAAACACTACATTTTAATGCTCTATAACAAGCAATTGACGCTTTATTTACAAGATCTTTAATTTCAGCTGGAAGTTCTATAACTTCTTCAACTGTACTAGCATCATCATATTTTGCATTGTAGTCAAAAAACTCAGCTGCATGTCGAATTGAAATGATAGGTAACTGTTTTCCATCAAAAATGGAACACGTAATCTCGTCACCTTTTATATACTTCTCAATTACTACTTCAGAATCCCATTCGAATACAGTTTCCAGCATAGAAATTAATTCATTTTTATTATAGACGATTTTTACTCCAACACTCGATCCGCCAGTGTTTGGTTTTACCACTAATGGAAAGCCTAACTTATCTAACTCTTCAAGCTTTAGATCCTCCATTTTCGTAAGTTCAATCCAATCTGGTGTTTCTACTCCTTCATAACGCAAAATCTTTTTCGAAATATTTTTGTCCATACATATACCGCTAGATAACATATTACTCCCGCTATAAGGGATACCTAAACTCTCAAGCGTTCCTTGAATTGTCCCATCTTCTCCGTATTTTCCGTGTAATGCTAGCAATGCAAAATCAATGTCTTTCGCTTTTTCAATTAAATCAATTTTTTCATTTAACGTAATTGGAACTATTTCATACTTACTCTTATCTAAATGTGCAATCATTTCATTCCCAGTCATAATTGATACTTGTTTTTCAGAGGATACTCCTCCCATAATAACGCCAATTCTCATCTTCTCAACTCCAAATTTCATTTTTTAATGTATCACCAATTATTTGAATACCGCTAACAATTTCCTTTTCTTTCAAACGTGAAAAGCCTAATCGGAAAGTGTTCGCTCCTCCTCCATCAGAGTAAAAAACATCTCCAGGAGAAAACGTAACTCCTTTCTCATAACATTTTTGTAAAAGTGTGCGGGCATGAATTTTTTCTTCCAATTCTATAAATAAATGAAGTCCACCATCTCCAGTCATTCTTTTAAACGGGATGTACTGATTACACGCCCCAACAGCTAACTCATATTTTTTCTTATAAACAGATCTTGCCTTTTTTAAATATTTTTCGAAATATCCTTCATGTAAATATTGAAACAGAACAGCTTGATCTAACGTTGATGTGTGAATGGTCCTTGCTCTTTTTACACTTTCTAAATAATGAATCAGTTCTTTGTCTGCAATGATCCAACCTACACGTAAACCAGGGAAAAGTACCTTTGAAAAGCTACTAATATAAATCACATTATTACCAGCCCCAGCAAAAGTTAATAATGGCGCTAAATGTGAACCTGAATAACGTAATTCTTCATTAAATCCGTCCTCTATAATAGGAATCTTATATTTTGAAAATAACCTCATCAATTCCGTTCTTTTCTCCGAACTCGTAACAATACCGGTTGGATTATGATAAGAAGGAATTAAATACGCGAAATCAAAATCCTTTTCACGCAAACTTTTTTCTAATTGATTCGTATCAATACCATCATCTCTCATATCCATCCCATGAACTTCAAGTCCATGTAAGCGAAAAAGCTTCAGTGCAGCATGGTGAGTTGGATTCTCACAAATAACACGCCCTGATTTCTTCGATAAAGAAGATAATACAATATCTAACCCTTCTGTAAATCCGTTTGTAATTAAAATATCTTTGTTCGAAATGTCTACACCTTTCATTTCCATGTAATGAAGTAGATAATTCATTAACGGTCGATAACCTTTTGCATATCCGTAGTTCAATACGATATTCCCTTCAATGGACATACGAGTAAGAAAAGCTCTTTTGAAATTTTCAACATCAAATAGCTTTTCGTCCGGGGCTATACTATTAAAAACAATCATTCCTTTTTCCCAGCGAACACCATGTTTCATTAAATCTAATTCATCCGCTAATGCGGTAACTGTATTGAGTTTATTTTTCCAATCTATTTCAACAGACGAAGTGTTACTTATATCCACCTTCGCAACAAAATTTCCTTTTCCTTTAACTGCATAAATTAGCCCTTCTTGTTCTAAATCCGCATAAGCAGCGAGTACTGTATTTCTGCTCACAGATAATAATTCACTCAGTTCTCGGGTTGATGGAATTTTCTGGTTCCCTAACAAATGCCCTTTCATAATCATCTTTTTCAAATAATCCTTCAATTGAATATAAACGGGACGATCTTTTACAACTTTAAAATCCTTAAACAATTCCTTACCCCCTGCAATTATTTTTGCATATTTATTTCATTCTCAAAAGGTCCACTACATATGTATTTTTTATTAATAGCGGTACGGTCTTACAAATCTTTACGATATAAGTTAATTACATCTTTTAAAGCAGCAGCAGCTGCTCCGCGTGGATTAGAAGCTCCACCAATTGTAGTGACTTGTCCCATTGTATCTGTAAAGAACGTAATTCCTTTTTCGGTACCATTTATATTTGCTAACGGGTGCTCTTTCTCTATATCACATGGTTGTACCTTTAAGTTTATCTTTCCATCATCATCTTTATATGCTGATGCAATTAATTTAATAGATTTATTTTGTTCCTTCACATTTTGAATTTGTTCTTTTGTAATGTCTTCTATTCCTTCGATATGTATGTCTTTAAGTGAATACTCTGTTCCCATTAAACTATTCGTCAAAAGTAATAATTTACATGCGCTATCCATCCCGCTAATATCTAATAATGGGTTAGTCTCCGCAATTCCTTTATTTTGTGCTTCATGCAACGCTTCTTCAAACGTTTTATCTTCTTCATACATCTTTGTAAGAATATAATTTGTTGTCCCGTTCAATATTCCTTCTATCTTTTCAATATGGCAACCTGCTAAACTTAGTTGTCCAATGTCTAATGTAGGTAACGCAGCCGCAGTTGCACCGCTATACCGAATACGTGAGCCTGAAATACGTGCTTCCTCATTCAGTTCACTCCAAGCTGTAACAAGTGCGCCTTTTGAAATAGCTACTACATCCATTTGATTTTCAATAGCTTGTTCCATGTACTGTTTCCCTGGATTTCCATTTTTAAGATTTGTAGCAGTTGATTCAACTAATACAGTACCATTTATATTAATAGTTCCACGATTCTCTGGATAATGTTCTATATATTTTTCAATTGCAGCAGTACCGCCACCATATAACAATAAATCATTAATAGACAAACCTTCCTCATTATGTATTGCAATATTTCTTCCTATCACTCCACTAACAACTAAATCAATTCCATATGTTTCATTTATATATAAATGTTTTTCGTTTAATAATTTTATAAACTCTCTTCCTACTGTCCCATACCCTGATAATACAACTTGAATTTTCATAATATCCCCCCATATTTTCTACCAAATCCCTCTTTCAATATAATATAAAGCGCCCTCGAATTCCATCGAGAGCGCTTTATTATTATCTATTTCGGTAACCGTGATAATTTTTCTGCAATTGTTTTATAAAACTCTTGGATATTAGAAAAACCTAATGTGTCTGAAACGCTTAATCCTACCATATCGAGATGGTCCCAATTCACTTTCGTTTCGATATGATTCCATTTTCCAATCTGTAAAGACTCATTATCATTTACAGCAATATTAGACGAAGGCGCAATCATAGAATTTGTATTTACTACACCATCATTTTGCCACCAAGACGTATCAATTAATGGTCGGTTTTCTTCATACCTTGTATAGGAGCCTAAGAAAAATGCATTTCCCATTAATACTTTATTCATCGTAATATGGGGTAGATGCAAACCTGTTAAAGGCGTTGCTTGCGAAGCATGCCCACTATACGATAAGTAATACACATCTGATTGTGTTTTTACCCAATTGTTCAATTCATTTGCTCCATCAGTACTTAAATCCCATTGACTTAAATCTTTTGTATTTTTCCAAATTGAACTATTTAGAATACGATCAGTATATTGCAAAAAGGGCTCTCCGGCACTCTTCTTAATACCCCATTGATCCAATTTAAAATCATATAATGATAGATTATTATTCCCTCCCATACTCGCAGCCGCAATAAGTAATTCTTTAACAAACGGCAACAGACGACTTCCATCCGCAAGTGTTGTACCATTATGAGGAGTTGCTAATGTTGTAACGCTATGAACATATGATTTTCCACCTTCAAATAAAGGTGAGATATTCGTATTCGGATGATTTTTCACATAATTCTTTTCTTCAAAACTTCCTTCTTTTAACAACTGAACTAAAGTTCTCGTTGTTTGTCCACCCATGCTATGTCCAATTAGGTGAACTTTATTTGATTCACTCCAATTCGGTGCAAACCCGCTATAAGTTCGGCCAAAACGATTATGTCCATGTTTTTCTGAATGTGCTGTACCATAATCTACTGTTCCCCCCTTAATTTGCGCATATAATTCACATGCTCGGTCCCAGTTACTAGAAACAGGTCCCACAGCAGCTGTATGTACTGTATAACCATTTCGTTTTAAATCTTCCTGAATATCATTAGAACCACCCCAATATTTTACCCCTAGCATTTCCTCTCTACCCCATCCCGCAAATCCATTTACTAAAACGATAGGATAATTATTTTGTGGCCTCTCTTCAGCGTAAGTTGTTTTCGCTGTGAATGAACAAACAGCCACTAATGCGAAAAAACATATTTTAAAGAATAACTTCCCCATACTTTCTGCCCCCTAATAAAACGTTTACATTTTAATATGAAAACAATCCACACAATTAGTTATTAACTTATACATAATGTAAAATATTTTATATACATTGTATATGTAGAAAACATATACAAATGTTGATAAATATTATTCCAAGTATGCATTTACTTTTTACAATATAACTTGTAAATCCATTTATTTAAATTTATAATTAAATGTAGTTTCCTCACGCTAAACCAATCTATATATTATAAGACGGCTATCTTCATTACATAAAAAGGAGGAAAAGCGATATGCAAATTGGATTAAATATGAATACATTATCTCAACCTACTAAATTAACTACCTCTAGTCTTGAGCATAATAATATCTCTTCTACTAAACTTGAAGATAAGAAATCAAATGATCCAATCAAATTTGATATTCGTTCATCTGAAAAAGAAATGAAACAACCGGAGCATAAATTTAACGAATTAGATTTATGGAAGATGTTGAAAGATAAAGGTGTTCCTTTATGGATCATACTTGAAATGCTACAAAAATCCCGTAAAGAAAAAGAAGCTCAAAATAGTTCGGTTCAAAATTCGAATGTGATTGAAGAAACGAGCGAGACTCGATTAAATGAAGTAATGTAAACTACGTTATCTGAATGATCTATAACTAAAAAGAGTTCAAGATTGATA